>NZ_DFPI01000024.1:0-158795 GCF_002377215.1 Sphingobacterium sp. UBA3519 | reverse complement strand
TGGTCCCCGCTACTAAAAGAAAAAAGCCGAGGTGAATATCTTGGCTTTTTTTGTGTCCTAATTTACGCTATAATACCGCCTGTTTTTCAGGATCATCTTTTTTCCTACTCTTGTAAATTTCTTTTTATCGATTGTCGTGAGGTTGTTGAAAAACGGTCTTTTGCTGTTATTTAATCGTTCTAATTTTTTGATAATGGATTACGCTGTAAAATGTGTGTTTATGCAATCGTTTGTTTAATTGGCGCAATCGATTTCGTTGTTGCTAAATTTTGATATACTATCATCTTGCTTTAGATTTAGCATTCATGTACCTAAATTTTGATTAGTACGCTAATCAATTTTTAAACTAACTATTAAATATTATGATTTCAAAGATTCTCGACAATCACAAGTTGAGTCTGTTATCATTAGCTTTACTCATTGCAAGTACACACAGCTCGGCTAATGCTAATGGTCTTACGTTTCCAAACAACAATATTTTGTTGAATGACGCGGTTTATCAACAAAAAGTGAATGGAAAAGTGCAGTCTACAGACGGCCCATTGGCTGGAGCAACCATTAGCGTTAAGGGGAGCGGTAAATCAACATCCGCAGGAGCAGATGGACGTTTTACAATAGATGCTAAAAATGGTGATGTACTGGTCGTTACAAGTGTTGGTTATAAAGCACAAGAAGTGACCGTGACAGGACCGGTTGTTAACATCAATATGGAGTCCAATAGTGAAGCACTCCAGGAAGTTGTCATTGTTGGTTATGGAACACAACAGAAAAAAGAAAGTTTGACTGGCGCTCTTCAGGCGGTTAAAGGAAACAAATTACGTGATGTCACTACGCCATCGGTTGAAAACATGCTGAATGGTAAAGCTGCCGGGGTATATGTTGCCCCAGGAGCCGGTAAACCAGGGTCAAATGGCGGTGTTGTGATTCGTGGTCAGGCAACATTAAGTGGTACGACAAGCCCATTGTGGGTCATTGACGGTGTTATTGTTGGCTCAAGCCCAGGTGATATCAATCCGGACGACATTGAATCATTAACCATCCTAAAAGATGCTGCTTCAACCTCGATTTATGGTTCTCAAGGCGCGAATGGTGTTGTCGTTGTGACAACCAAAAACCCTACTGCATCCAAAACAAGCATTAGCTTTTCTACAAAAATGGGTATCAACCAACTTTCCAATGGACACATGGAAATGATGGATGGTGCTGAACTCTATGACTACTTTGCGTCATTCTCCAATCAAGATAAAATTAAATTTCCACGCTGGAACCCTGAATTACGCAACAGTAATTTTGACTGGTGGAAACTGGCGACAAAAACCGGGTTTGTCCAAAACCACAATTTGTCTATTCAGGGTGGAAATGATAAATTACAGTCTTATTTGTCTTTAGGTTACTACAACGAAGCCGGTGCTGTAAAAGGATATGATTACGATCGTTATAATTTTAGATTACGTACCAACTATAAGCCTTTCGATTGGCTGACCATTAAGCCATCTATTGCGGGATCAAGACGTGCTGTAGATGATCGTCAATATGATGTCAATGCCATGTATGGAAACCTGCCTTGGGACAGTCCTTACGATGCAAATGGAAATTTAGTGCCACATCGTTACAGCGGCTGGGTCAACAATGCAAGTACAAACTACTTGTACGACCTCCAATGGAATCATAGTGCCAATACCAATTATGAATTTATGGGTAACTTAGATTTCGACATCAAATTAACAGATTGGTTGACTTTCTCTTCTGTCAACAATTATCGTTACAATAGTTATTCCGATAGCGGATATCAAGATCCACGATCAAACAGCGGCGAAAGTGTAATTGGTCGTGTGACAGATTATCGCATGGAATTTGCCCGTCGGTATACCAACCAGATTTTACGTTTCAACAAGACTTGGGATAAACATAGCCTGAATGGATTGGCTGCATACGAATTTAACGACTATTGGACAAAAACCTTAGATGCTTATGGAACAGGTATTGTAAATGGTTTCGAGGTATTGGATGTTGTTGCAAAACCAGAGCGAACCAGAGGTGGAATTTCCGAATGGGCAGTACAGTCATTTTTGTCTAATGCAAACTATGCATACGATAATAAATATTTGGCACAGGTATCTTTCCGTCGTGATGGCGCATCCAATTTTGGTACCAATGCAAAATATGGAAACTTCTTTTCAGTTAGTGGTGGTTGGAATATCAATAAGGAAGAGTGGTTCAAGGCTGATTGGGTAGATAATTTAAAACTGAGAGCAGCTTATGGATCGGTAGGTAATAGACCAAGTTCATTATATCCGCAATATAGTCTTTACTCGGTGTCTGCATCATCAAGTTACAATGGTATACCAGGGGCATTAATTAGCCAAATCGGTAATAAAGATCTGACTTGGGAAAAAACCTATACAACTGGTTTTGGGGTTGATGCAGCCTTGTTTAAGAATAGATTGCGATTCAATGTTGATTATTATGACAAGAAGACCGATAATGTACTTTATCAAGTGCCAATCAGCGGTCTGACCGGTGTCACTTCTATCTGGAAAAATATTGGTAAGATGCAAAACCGGGGGATTGAATTGACCATCGGTGGCGACATCGTTCGAAATGACAATGTACATTGGAGCTTGGATGTTAATTTGAGTCACAATGTGAATAAATTGACCGAGCTATTTGCGACAAAAGATGCCAATGGTAACCTTGTTTCAAAACCAATTATCGCAGGTGACGGATCGGGTATCGCTGGATCAGCGCAACGTCTGCTTCAACCTGGTTTTCCGGTAGATACCTATTACTTAAAAGAGTGGGCAGGTGTTAACGTAGATAATGGTTTGCCAATGTGGTATCGATACGAGACAGATGCCAATGGCAATGAAACAAGGACAACGACGTCGAACTATTCCAATGCAACCTTCCGTAATGTAGGAAAAGGAAATCCGGATCTTTTTGGCGGTTTCAGTACGGCTTTAAGTTATAAGCAGTTTGACCTGAATGCCGTGTTCGGTTTCTCCTTGGGGGGTAAATTATATAATTACTCGCGTCAGGAATTTGATTCGGATGGAACCTATACGGATCGTAACCAGATGAAGTTACAGGATGGTTGGAGCCGTTGGGAAAAACCTGGCGATGTTGCCACTCACCCGATTGCAAGATACGACAACCAAGATAAAGGTAATTCACCTTCAACACGCTTTTTAGAAAGTAACAATTTCTTGAAAATGAGATCGCTGACCTTAGGGTACAACTTTGATTTAAAGAAATATAACATCAAAAATTTACGTGTATTCTTAGCTGGGGAGAATTTGTTTACGATTACAAACTATTCGGGTGTTGATCCGGAGCTTCCATTGACTGAGCCAGATGGCAAAGGCGGCGGCGGTCAAATGATTCGATCTACCGGAGTTTCTGTCTATCCTATGGTTCGCAAATACATGTTCGGCGCAAGCGTAACATTTTAATTTTAACGTTTAGAAAATCAACAATGAAAAAGATATTAATAGGACTTTTGATCGCAACGGCAGTATCCTCCTGCGATATAGATCGTCTTCCTTATACTTCAATGGATGAAGAAAATATTGCAAGTAATCCTGATGCAATGGTAACAGGTACTTATGCGCAGTTAAAAGCTTGGTCTGATCCGATGCACCGTCTTGGTGAATACGCTGGTGATAATATGATGATCCGCGGATCATCGACAGATGCATTTTACGAATTTATTTCCTATGCAAGAACACCCAATAATTACCGTTTGCAAAACTTTTGGGATAGCGGTTATAAAGCGATTGCCCAATCGTCGAACCTGATCAAGATGTTTGCTGAAGGTCAGAGTCCAGAAATGGACAATAAAATAGGTGAATGTTATTACATCCGTGGAATGATGTATTTTTACCTTTGTCGCGCATTCGGGAAGCCTTACTACCAAAGTCCAGAAACAAACTTAGGCGTTCCGATTGTCAATGGTACACCTGAAGATGTTTTCAATGATTTGAACTTACCGGACCGTGCGTCTGTAAAAGATACTTACGCGCAAGCGATCAGTGATCTGAAAAAAGCAGAAGCTTTAATGACCCTTGATAAAGGGGCCGCATATGCGTCTAAGGGTGCAGCGCAAGCGATGCTTTCCCGTATATATCTGTATATGAGTGGTACGTATAAAAATCCAAATGCGGAATATGCGCGTCTTTCTGTAGAATATGCGGATAAGGTGATTAACTCAGGTAAATATGTCCTGTTGGGCCGTGAGCAATTCATGAAATACAATACGTTTAGACCTGAAGATAACAAGGAGACCATCTTTGCGGTGAAACGTGTGGCTTCTGAATTTTCGGGCGATGACCACTATTATGGCATTGGTGGTATGTATTCCAATATTGGTGGTATGGGCTGGGGTGAGATGTATTCCAGTGCCAAGTACATTGATTTATTGAATGAAACTGGTCGTAATGACTGGAGACCTGATCATTATACGATTGTCGACGCACGTGCAGCATTTATTGAACCTACTTATTCAAAAGATGATGCGGGAAAATACACAACTGTTTTTCGGTTTATTAAACAAGATGTACCCAAAAATGCAGGCGATCCGGTTACGCTAAGCTATGTACAGGCTCCTGCTACCATAAACGGGAATACCGTGACTTGTAAAGATGGTGATAATGTCTATACATTAACTGCTGTCAATGCTGCGCAACAAACCTATAAAATTGCCTATGCAGATGGTAAAACGTATACAGGTATGATTGATTACTATATTTCCTTGAACCGGGCTTATCCACAATTTTATATTGTGAAATGCTCACGTGAAGGTGAGGAGTCTCAACTGCACTCCCCTGTAATCAGCCGCTTGGGTGAAATTTATTTAAACCGCGCAGAGGCTAATGCAAAATTAGGTAATTATGGTGCAGCGCTAAATGATTTAAATACCATCAGAAATCGATCTATTGTCAATGGTGGATATACTTCAATTGATGCGGCCAGTGCAACCAAACTGATTGACAAAGAGCGTCAGTTGGAATTGGCCTATCAGGCTGAACGCAGCTACGATGTGTTCCGTAACGGAGACCCGTTAAACCGTACATATCCGGGGCCACAGAAACAATTTGAAGATATTCTACCAACAGATTTTAGAGTAACTTATTTTATTCCTCAGGATGCGATCAATTCATATCCGGGCAAATTGACTCAGAATCCAACGTCTAACTAGGCGAATATTGATAATTTAAACCCTATAAATGGCTTTACTTCACGGTAAAGCCATTTTTGTTTTTGTGTCGCGATAATCCCTTTCGAATCCGTATCTTTGTTCCCTTAAGTATATTTTTAGCATAAAAGTGCCGCCTGCTGTGATAGTGGGTGGATCAAATAAAATAAATATGGCAAATATTGTTGCAATTGTTGGTCGTCCAAATGTTGGTAAATCTACCTTATTCAATCGTCTTACAGAAAGTAGAAAAGCGATTGTTGATGACTTTAGCGGGGTGACGCGCGACCGTCATTATGAAACAGCCGAGTGGATCGGAAAGAAATTTACAGTAATTGATACAGGTGGTTTTGTACATGGTTCGGATGATGTCTTTGAAGAGGCTATTCGCGATCAGGTTTATATCGCTATTGAAGAAGCTTCAGTCGTTATATTCATGGTGGATGTCACAACTGGTATTACCGACTTGGATGACGAAATCGCTGATATTCTGAGAAGAAGCTCCAAACCTGTGTATGTAGTGGCCAATAAAGTCGATCACGCGAAATTGCATCATGAGTCGGCAGAGTTTTATGCCTTTGGTTTAGGAGAGGTCTTCAATATCTCGTCGGCTACAGGATCGGGTACAGGTGAACTGTTGGATGCTGTGGTTTCTCATTTCGAAGTGGAGGAGGAAGAAGAAGAATCCTTACCTAAATATACCATCGTAGGCCGCCCGAATGTAGGTAAATCTTCTTTGACAAATGCTTTGATCGGTAAAGATCGCAACATTGTAACGCCAATGGCAGGGACAACACGTGATTCAATCCGTATACATTACAATCAATATGGACATAACTTTTTATTGATCGATACTGCAGGTCTTCGTCGTAAGTCCAAAGTAAATGAAGACATTGAGTTTTATTCGGTGATGCGCACCATCAAAGCCTTGGAAGATTCTGATGTGACGATTTTAATGTTGGATGCACAGGATGGATTAGAAGCGCAGGATGTTAATATTTTCAACCTGGCAGAGAAGAACCGTAAAGGTATCGTAATTGTTGTCAATAAGTGGGATTTGATCGAAAAGGACAACAAAACAATGAAGGCTTTTGAAGATCGCATCAAAGAGAAAATAGCACCATTTACAGATGTGCCTATTATCTTTACTTCCGTAACCGAAAAACAACGTGTTCTTAAGGTGTTGGAAGTTGCCGACAAGGTATATGCCAACAAAACCAAAAAGATCCCTACTTCCAAATTGAATGAAGTGATGTTGGATATTATCGAGAATTATCCACCGCCATCCTTAAAGGGTAAATATATCAAAATTAAATATGCAACACAGTTGCCAGGACGGACACCGATGTTTGCATTCTTCTGTAATCTGCCACAATACATCAAAGATCCGTACAAACGTTTTATTGAAAACAAATTGCGTGAGAACTTTGACTTTACAGGTGTGCCAATTCAAATATATTTCAGACAAAAATAGATTTCCAAGCAGCGATTAAACATGGACCATAATCTCTATTTATACAATACGCTTTCGCGAACAAAAGAAAAATTCGAACCTATTCATCCCAACCTTGTTGGTATGTATGTATGTGGGCCCACAGTGTACAGTGATGTGCATTTGGGAAACTGTCGGACGTTTGTGTCTTTTGATTTGATTTTTAGATACTTGCGTCACCTTGGTTATAAAGTGCGTTATGTGCGCAATATTACCGATGCGGGACACTTGGAAGGCGATCGTGATGAAGGGGATGACAAATTTGCAAAAAAAGCAAAATTGGAACAATTGGAACCGATGGAAATTGTTCAAAAGTATACGATAGGTTTTCATGACGTATTGCGTCTTTTCAATACATTGCCGCCCAGTATTGAGCCTACTGCGACAGGACATATTTCCGAGCAGATTGAAATGATCGAACAGATTATGGAGAATGGCTATGCCTATGAGCGGAACGGTACAGTCTATTTTGATGTTGAAAAATACGTTGAAACATACGATTATACAATATTGACCAATCGTAAATTGGAGGATATGCTCAATAATACCCGTGAATTGAGCGGTCAGGATGAGAAAAAGGGGCGTTTGGATTTTGCCTTATGGATCAAAGCAAAACCTGAAACGATTATGCGTTGGCCTGCACCTTGGAGTGTTGGCTTCCCAGGTTGGCATATTGAATGTTCGGCCATGAGCAGAAAGTACTTAGGTGATCAGTTTGATATTCATGGCGGTGGAATGGATTTGGCAGCGACACATCATACCAATGAAATTGCACAATCAGAAGCATGTAACCATACGAGCCCTGCCAAATATTGGATGCACACGAATATGTTGACTGTAAATGGTGCGCGTATGTCCAAATCTGCCGGAAATGGATTTTTACCGGGCGAACTATTTACTGGAAATCATCCCTTATTGAATAGAGGTTATTCGCCGATGGCCGTACGATTCTTTATGTTGCAGGCACATTATAGAAGTACGCTGGATTTCTCCAATGAGGCTTTGGATGCGGCCGACAAGGGGTATAAAAGACTCATGACTGCGATCAGTCTTTTAGACAAATTGAAGGTGTCGAAAGGTGCTGATTCATTCAATTTAGCTGAAATCCGCCGCAAGTGTTACGCAGCTATGGATGACGATTTTAATAGTCCTGTACTCATTGCCGAATTGTTTGAAATAGTACGTATCATCAACTCGATTTATGATGGTAAAGCGAAAGTAACAGCTGAGGGATTGGAAGGTCTTCAAGTATTCATGAAAGAATTTGTTGAGGATATCCTAGGGCTTAGAAACGATCAGACTTCAGCATCCGATGATATCGATGACGTCATGAATCTGGTCATTAAACTACGTAATGAAGCCAAAGCAAATAAAGACTTCGTCACCTCTGACCGTATTCGTGATGAGCTTAATTCTATTGGAATTCAATTGAAAGATAGCAAAGAAGGAACACTTTGGAATAAGATTTGATAGATAAGAAATCGAATTTATAAAAGAGGAATAAAATGGAATATTCCTATTGGGAAAACACATTATCGTGGAAACCAATGGATATTCCATGTAACCTTTAAAAGAAAGATCAATTTGCATATGAATTTTTGGAATAGGCTATCCGTCGTCGCATTCATGAGTGTTGCTGGTACAACACTTTATGCGCAGATACCTGAGAAAGTTGGAAGCCTATTGCAGGCCGATAAGGATGCTGCTGCACTGGCTAAAGCCTCTACACCGCATCAAGCGTTTCTTTCGATCATTGATAAGGAATCTACGTTTTATGTCCCATCGGCAGTAAATGCTTATAACTATCTTAATAATAGACCAAATATTCCCGATGTCTTAAATTGGCAACCTACGTTTGCGTTGATTGCTAAAAGTCAGGAGTTTGGTGTGACTTCGGGGTCTATGGACTTTCAGAAAGTAGGTGCAAGATTGCGTCATGGAGAATACTTGACTGTCTGGAAACGCAACAAAAAGGGTAAGTGGCTGGTCGATATTCGGGCCGAAGTTGAAAACAACGGGAAGGATGGGGAATTTGATCTTGAATATATCGAACCTACCGATTCGTGGTATCTGAAGCATCGCTCTAAAGTGCGATTAAATCAGCGTGAAGATATTGTCCTGGAAACAGACAAATTGATGTCAACAGTTCTGAAGGCCGATAACCCAACCGCATATAAGGAGTTTTTAAGCGAGGATGTCCGCTTTTTGTTCCCTTGGACCAGTCCGATGGAAGGAAAGGCCACAATGATGGCTTATCTCAAAAAACAGCGGATGACGATAGAAACAGTCCCGGAAGAAGTAAAACGTTCGTATAGTGGCGATTTTGCCTATACAAAAGGAACTGCAACGGTACGACAAAAGGATAAGGTGGTGAAGTATAATTATATTCGTATCTGGCAACTGAGCGAATTGGCGAAGGATGATGTGAAGAAAGCGAACTGGAATATTCTGATCGAGATGATGTTTGAGAAATAGCATGACGATTGCCAAATAAAAAAAGGGCTTGAATATATACTATTCAAGCCCTTTTTTATAGGATAAGTGTTGTAGACTTATTGTTTTTTCCATTTTTTCAATTCATCGCATGAACCAAACTCGTCACTGATATTGATAAATGTTGTTTTCGATTTATCATCGAACCATTTACTTAGATTGCGATTGATTTTATCTTGTCTGGCAGCCTCTTTGATTTTGGTGAAATCCTCGTCCAAATTTGCTTTGTGCGGCGGAATACGTGTTTTCAAGTAATTGAAACGGTAGCCAACATCGCCCATTTTGTCTGTAAATTGCTCTGGTTTGGAGTATTCTCCTGGCTTTAGGGGATCGATTGCTGTAAATACTGATTTTTCCAAGCCATCCATAGGAATTACGGTTGTGCGGCTTGAGCCTTCTTGATTTAGGATCATACCCCCATTGAATTTGCTTTCTTCTGCATCCGAATAATTTGTAGCAGCGTGATAGAAATCCATTTTTTTGTCAACAACCAGTTTATAGATACTGTCCAATTTATTTTTGGTTCTTTCCAACGCAGCAGTACCAGGATTGATCTTCATCAGGATATGGCGTGTATGCACCTCTTCGCCCCGTCGTTCGAGTACCTGAATAATATGAAAGCCAAATTTGGATTCTACAATTGGAGAAATTTCTCCCGGTTTTAATTTAAAAGCCATCGCGGAGAATTCCTTTACGTAGTTGTCACGTGTGCCGAAACCTAAATCACCACCATAAGGGGCAGATCCGGGATCTTGCGAGTATATACGAGCCATTGTACCAAAGTCTGAGCCATCTACAATCTGCTTGCGGATACCTTCAATCTTATCTCGCTGCTCTTTTTTTTCTGCATCTGTCAATTTGGGCATCATCACAATCTCACCGATTTCTACCTCGGTATTGAAGTAAGGCAGACTGTCTTTATTCAAGCCTTCAAAATAACGCTTTACTTCCAATGGTGTTACGTCTACTTTTTGAACAATGTTTTGCTGCATTTTGTTAGCTTTCAATTGCTCAAAAACACTTGAACGCATTTCTTCTTTGTATTGCAATAAAGAGCGGTTGAGGAATTTTTCAAGACGTTCTTGCCCTCCTGCCTGTTGTGACATATGACGTAGGCGGGAGTTAAGGTTATCGTCAACTTCGGTTTCCGTTACATCTATAGAGTCAATTACTGCCTGTTGGGAAAGCAGCTTCTGAATGATTAACTGCTCAAGTACGCCGCATTTAAAATTTTCATTAGGTTTATTCCCTTGCGCTAACCATTGAGAATATTGCATATCCACGTCGGACTGTAAGATAATGCCCGATCCAACCGTTGCTACAACGCGATCAATAACTTGACGTTGCGCAAGACTGGCCTGAATTGATGCAAACAGCAATAAAAACAATATATAAATGTTTTTTTTCATCCGTATAAATTATTTATGATATTTATGAGTGATCTTCATTTGTATAAATGAATTCGTTTCACTCGGTTATTTGTTCATCATTTATTTTTTTGTCACAAGCATTCACGCTGCCTTCGGCGGTATACGTAGTAATTGTGTTCAATATATACTTTTTTGAACAACAGCACAAAATTATCAGATTATATGAATTATTCGTACTTTTATTTAACAATATTTTTGTATTCCCAATATTTTAAATGGGCGATTTTAGAATTGTTAAAATTGATGTGCTAAAATACGCATTTGCCTATTAGAAAGGACGGTTTTAACCAAATTTAACAAGTCTATTGACGATATTTACGCCTATAAAATAGCGGGGTTTTTAGATCCTCACACGGAGGATGAATGGGTGAATTTAAGTAGGGGCCCGTATAATTTAGAAACAAACTTGATGTAACGGTCTCATTCAACAAATGAGTAGCTACATTTATAAAATAATTTCAATGAAAAAAGCATTTATTTATTTGATGACAATTTTACCTCTTGCTAGTTTTGCGCAACAGATTCCCATGTTTGTGGGCACATATACGAGCAAAACCGCGAGCAAGGGCATCTATATTTATAATTTTGATGTTAAAACTGGTGAAACAACCTTGTCGAGCACGCAAGAAAGTAAAGATCCATCCTTTTTAGCGCGAAATAATAACTTTATTTATGCCGTTAATGAGGTTCCAAATCAAGAGGGGACTGTTTCTGCCTATTCTTTTAAGGACGGTCATTTAACTTTTCTAAACTCACTTCCTTCCGGAGGGGAGTCGCCTTGTTTTGTTGAAGTACATCCTAAGGGTAGCTTGCTCGCTGTAGCAAATTATACAGGCGGCTCTGCAGCGCTGTTTGATTTAGAAAGTAATGGTGTTTTGAGCAAAAGAGCACGATTAATACAACACGAGGGTAAGGGAGTGGACCCCGTTCGCCAAGAAAAACCACACGTACATTCTACTTTTTTCTCCAATAAAGGGGATAAGTTGTACGTCCAGGATCTTGGTTTGGATGAGATTTCTATTTATCCGGTGAATAAAACGGGAAATGCCTATAGTCTTGCAGATGAATCAGAAGATATCTTTACACCAGCAGGGGGGGGGCCACGTCATATCGTGTTTGATAAGAAAGAGAAATTCCTGTATGTCGTATTGGAAATGACCGGTCAAATTGCATCGTATAAGAAAGATGGTGATGCATGGATGTATCAAAGTACTTTTGATATCAACCCTGAAGGTTTTAAAGGAAGTAACGGCGGTGCTGATATGAAGATCTCTGCTGATGGAAAATTCCTGTACGCGACCAACCGTGGCGATGCCAATACGATAGCTACTTTTTCGGTCGAGAAGGATGGGGAATTGAAGAAAATAGCGAATCTTTCAGTAAAAGGTAAAGGTCCGCGTAATTTCAACCTTTCTCCGGATGGGAAATATCTTTTGGTCGCCAATCAATATACCAACAACATTGTTTTGTTTAGCCGGGATGCTAAAACGGGTTTGTTGACAGATACTGGAAAAGAAATTGCTGTGCCAGCGCCAGTTTGCATTATCTTCTAATCCAGAAAAGAAGTTCGAATAAGAAAAG
The DNA here is from genome assembly GCF_002377215.1 of Sphingobacterium sp. UBA3519. Taxonomy (NCBI): domain Bacteria; kingdom Pseudomonadati; phylum Bacteroidota; class Sphingobacteriia; order Sphingobacteriales; family Sphingobacteriaceae; genus Sphingobacterium; species Sphingobacterium sp. UBA3519. The sequence goes on along the minus strand of NZ_DFPI01000024.1, from coordinate 146,605 downwards.
AAGATTTTTAGGAAAAACCGTATGCGTTTTTTCTTAAAAATCTTCTTTTCTGCAATCTAATTTACCTTCCTTTTCAAGGTCATTTAAGGTGGTTCCCTTCCATGTTTTTACCCGCTGTATATAGGCAGCCCTTCCAATCATGTGTGCTGCAACCGGAGCCGTTAGGATCAGAAAAAATCCAATAGCTATAGCCTTGGTCGTTACGGATACATCCGGGAAGGTCATTGCCGCACAGATAAGTAAAAGTCCCACACCCAGCGTTGCCGCCTTTACCGTAACCGAAAGACGCAAATAAAAATCGGGCATCCGCAAGATGCCAATAGACGCAAATAGTATGGCCAAGGCCCCGATGGTACTGAGAATGGCTAAAGTAATATCAATCATCTTTGCTTTGTTTTTCTAAATAAAATGAAAATGCGATCGTACCAAGAAATGCGATAAGCGCCAAGATCATGGCAATGTCTAAAAACACTTCCTGCGAAGTTCGTATACTATAAACGGTAATAATGCCAATTCCGATGGTGATAATGAGATCTAGGGCAATAACACGATCAAATATCTGGGGACCTTTATACAGACGAATAAAAGCCAGTATGACTGAGATAGTCAAGATCGGAAGGATCACATAATCAAAATAGCTATTTAAAGTCATCTTAAGAGTTCTAAAAGTCTTCGTTCAACATTATTTTTAAGGGTAGAAACAAACTGTTCCTTGCTTTTCATGTACATGACGTGAATAAAGAGCGTTTTTTTATCTTCACTTACGTCGAGGATGAGTGTGCCGGGTGTCAACGAGATAAAGGTTGAAAGCAGGTTAATTTCCAAATCGGTTTTTGCATCCATGGGATACTTGACAATCGCAGGTTTGATAAAAAACTTGGGGGTTATCACGTCGTAGGCAACCTGCACATTGGCAACAATCATTTCCCACAGGAAAAAAAGAATAAAACTCAATGTTTTGGGGACCCGATAAAAGTAGCGTTGGTCCACCTCATTCCTGTTCATAAGCCAGAGGATACCGAATCCCAACATAAAGCCGAAAAGGAAGTTGGTGTAATACATCGATCCCGTCAAAGCGACCCAGATGAAGGATAGCATGAGGTTCATTAAAAACTGTTTTATCATATCATTTCTGCCCTCCTAATACAGCGTTTATGTAAGGTGATGTGTCCAATAATTGTGTAGCGATCTGATCCGCGACATGGATAATCGCTTCTGCGTTGAGTCCGATATACAGGGATGCAGATGCCAAAATAACAACAGGGAGTATGAGCATTGTTCTTTTATAGCCGATCATACCCGCAAATTTGTCCTCAATGATTTCCGGATCAGGTGCATCTTTCCAGAATACCTGCGCCCACATTTTGGCGATGACAAACAAGGTGATAAAGCTGCCGATAATCAGGGCTCCCGCGAAAGCATACTTCTCTAAGTGGAAGGCATCTTTGAATAGATAGATTTTAGGCCAGAAGCCCGAGAGAGGCGGGATGCCCACCAGTGAAAAAAGAACAATGGCAAAAAGTAATGAAATCTTTGGGTATTGGGCATAAAGTCCACCCAGTTTAGTCATATCCATGGTGCCGCGGAGTTGCCGTATAACACCGGCTATGAGGAATAAATTCGTTTTGACCATGATATCATGGATCAGATAGAATACTGCCCCCAATAAAGCCCATTTGCTATACAGGCCCAATCCGCCAATCATAAAACCAATATGACAAACGATCAAATAGGAAAACAACCTCCGGATATTGGTTTTGATCAATGCACCAAAAGCGCCCGTCAGAATTGTCAATATGGCTATTACGATAAGGAGTTCCTTGGTAAAATGATTGGGAATAAATAGTAAGGAAAATACCCGGAACAAGGCGTAAATCCCAACCTTGGTCAATAAGCCCCCAAATGTCGCTGCTACGGCCGAAGGTGGCGTATGGTAAGAGGACGGTAACCAGAAATAGAGTGGAAATACAGCGGATTTAATCCCAAAACCGATCAGGAAAAATGTTGCTGTAATTTCTACTAAAGCCTGATTTTGTATTTTAGGAATACGGAGGGCCAGGTCGGCCATGTTTAACGAGCCTGAAATACCATAAAGTATACCTATTCCTGTTAAGAAAAATGTGGAGGCCAGGATATTCATGGCCATATATTTTACGGCACCTTCCAACTGGGATTTTCTGCCCCCCAAAGTCATCAGCACAAAAGAGGAAATAATAATAACTTCAAACCATACATACAGATTGAAGATGTCACCGGTTAGAAAAGCCCCATTGAGCCCCATCATCAAAAAGTGAAAGATCGGGAAATAACCATAGAGTATGCGCTGGCGCCCCACACCGACACAGGAAAAGATAGAGACCGCCAGACCTGCGATAGAAGTGAGGAGAACAAGGGTACTGCTGAATAGATCGGCAACAAAAACGATCCCAAAAGGAGCTTTCCAATTGGCTGCATTCATGGTCAAAATACCGCCATCATAAACTTTGAAGAACAGTTTAAAGGCAAGAATGAGTGCGAGCAAGCTTCCGCCAACGCTCAGAAAACGTTGTGCAGTGGATTTGCGCCACAACATCAGTTGGACAATAGCAATAAATAAATGCACGATAATCGTGGCAATAATGTGGTTGTCTATCATATATCTTCTTCCTCAGGCGTGTTCAAATCATCCAGATCATCTGTACCCAGCAATGCATATACACGCTTGAGTAAAACGATGGCAAAGGAGGTTAGGCCAAAGCTGATCACGATGGCCGTTAAAATAAGTGCTTGCGGAATCGGGTCCGCATAAATATCGGTGAATACCTTCAGATCGGGTCCAATGATAGGTGGTTTACCTTTAATAATGTTTCCCAATAAGAAGATCAATATATTGGTACCATTGCCCAGTAACATAATCCCCAGCAACAATTTCACCATGCTTCGACGCAAGATGAGGTATATTCCGGCAGCATAAAGGATGCCGATCAATAGTACGAGTACCAGTTCCATTATTCTTCTTCTTCAGTAGTTAAAGCAATTGTAAATAAAATCGTCAGGACGACACCTATGACAACAAAGTATACACCAAGGTCAAAAAATAAGGCGGTTCCTATCATCCCGATAACGGGGATTTTCTCTTCCAGCCAAAGCCCGGTCATGACGGGGTAGCCAAAAAATGCCGGTAAGAACATGCTTATGGCCGAAATCCCCAATCCTATGGGGATAAGTGACAAGGGTTTGTACTGAATCAGTTTCATGGTATTTTGAGGGCCAAAGGCAAAACTATGCAGCACAAAGGCAATCGAAGCAACCAAGCCGCCAACGAAACCTCCGCCGGGGTAATAATGCCCCCTGAGTAGAAGGAACACCGAGAAAAGTAAGAGTATCGGTAATAAATACCGCGTAGCGGTCTGTAATATTGTACTGTTCATTTGTTACTATTTAGCAAGGAGTTATTAGCTCATTTGTGCATAACCTTTATCTATCATTATTCTTTATCAGAGGATTTTAAACGTAATTTTAATAAGCTATATACCCCTAATGCAGCAATACTCAATACGACGATTTCAAACATGGTGTCAAAACCTCTGAAATCGACAAGCAATACATTGACGACATTTTTTCCTTTAGCAAGCACATAAGCATAATCGCCATAGAAATCACTGATATTAGTTGTTGTTGGTTCATGGAGTACACGGAGTGCGACCATGGATAGCAAAATTCCAAAAACGATAGCGACCACGGCGTCGCGAATGATGGTGCGTCGGTTGGCCAAATTCAGAAAAGAAGGGAGTTTAAAGAGTACCAACACAAAGAGTACCACCGTTAGGGTGTCGATGGTGAATTGCGTCATCGCTAGATCCGGTGCACTGTAAAACACGAAAATAAGACATATGGCATAGCCTACAACACTGGTGGCTACTACGGCTGTTAAACGGGATGAGGTGCGGATGGTGAGTACAATGGCGCCAATCAAAATGCAGACTGTGGTGACTTCGTAGAAACTCACTGGAGATAAGGTTTCCCATTTGATATGGAGCGGTCCCCCCAGGTATAACTGGTAGGCGATCAATAATTCGGCAAATAAGATAATTTTCAACAGATACGAACGCAAATAGCCGTTGTGCATTTTGTTGGTGAAGAAAGTAGAGAACAAAACAATTTCCTGCGCACATAATTGGATGATATATTCAGGAGAAATCTTATTGAAATTTGCAATCCAAGCCAATTTTTTATCGCTGGGCCTGTTTGCGAAATAAAGTAAGGTGCCAGCAGCAATTGTAATAGCGCTTAATAGGAGGATCAAATTAAAGCCATGCCAGATTTTCAGGTGAAAAGTTTCGGGTTTTGCGAGTATACTTGTTGCGGTAGGTCCGGCAATCCATTCGCCGACAAGTCCTGGGATGCATCCAAAGACAACTCCTAATATAGCTAAAAGTAAAGGTGGGATCCACATGGCTTTATAGGGCAGGTGGATTGTATTAAATTGCTCGGGCAGCTTACCCATAAAAGGTTTGATACCGGCCATAAATCCGGCAGAGACCAATAATATATTGGTTGCTACTGCAGCGACGGTCAAATAGAGAAATAAATCGGGTGTGGCATGTAGTGTTGCCTCGTAAATCAGATCCTTTCCAATAAATCCAAATGTAAGTGGAATACCTGCACTGGAAAGTGCCGCTAGGAGACCTGCGATAGCGACAGGCATTAATACCTTGCGTAGCCCCCGCAAGACTGTAAGATCTCGCGTTCCCGTTTCATGGTCTATAATCCCCGTAATCAAGAATAATGCGGCTTTATATAGGGCATGTACGAGTATAAAGACACTTGCAGCGATAATAGCATCCTTGGTACCGAGTCCCAATAAGAAAACCAAAATACCGAGGGCGGATATGGTTGAATAAGCGAGTACTCCCTTGAGGTCTGTTCTGAAAAGCGAATGGAATGCGGCATAAAGCATCGTGAGGCCACCAATGGCCATGAGGGAATACATCCAGATCGGGTTGCCCCCTAGTATCGGTGAAAAACGGGCCAAAAGGTAGATTCCGGCCTTTACCATGGTTGCCGAATGTAAGTAGGCTGACACAGGTGTTGGCGCCTTCATAGCACCGGGTAACCAAAAATGGAAAGGGAATTGTGCTGATTTCGTAATCGCTCCAAGTGCTACGAGGCCAAAGACCAGGGGAAAGAGTGGATGTTGCTGAATGATTGATACTTTGCCGATGAGTGCTGTAATATGGTAAGTACCGGCAATATTACCCAGCAAAATAAAACCTGCCAGTAGAAAAAAACCACCCAACCCAGTAATGGATAGTGCAGTCAGTGCGCTTTTGCGAGAATCATTTTTGTCATTGTTAAATCCAATGAGAAAAAATGAGCTGATCGAGGTCAGTTCCCAGAAGATAAACAATAGTAACATGTTGTCCGACAGGACAAGCCCCAGCATAGCCGACATAAAAAGGCAGAGGTAGCCAAAGAATCGATCGATATACCGATGACCTTTGAGATAGGCATTCGCATAAAAGAATATACAGGATCCGATCCCAGTAATCAATAAGGCGAAAAGTAGCGACAGTCCATCTAATTTAAAATCCAGATTGATGCCTAAGGAGGGCACCCACGATGTTGATTGTACGAAATAGGAGCCTTGACCAATAGGTACAATATATTGCGTAAAGTATAGAAATAGAAGTACCGGTAAGAATGCGAGAATAAAACCCCATTTGGTTTTTAGGAATCGACCAAATGGAACAATAAGGCTCGATGTTATTAGTCCTGACAGAACAGTAAATAGCATGTAGTCTTTGTTTTAATTTTTAACCTTCTACATTTCATTGTTGCCAATGCTTATATGGCGATGAAGGTTTTTTGAAAGTTTACAATATAGTAAAAAAAAGCGAAAAAATGCTAGTTTTTGACCGTTTTCTCTCTCTATAAATGATAAAAGCAGGAATTTTGTTTTGTTTGTCGGAAAAAAAACAAAACTAGTTTAGCAATCTAGAGATGAATAAATTCGGGTTTAGAATTATTATTTGGGATTGACAAAAAAAAAGAGCATTTTTACGATACAATTATTAAACATCCTCAATTGGATGTGTTTTTTACCCTAAATAATCTCATCTATAAAAATAATAGAATCAGAGTGTGGAAGAGATCTAACTATGCAGAAAGAAGAAGTATTGTTTAAGACACACTATAATGGACTTTGCCATTTTGCTTGGAAGATTGTGGGTGACCTTTCTCTAGCAGAAGATCTGGTACAAGACTCTTTTATTGCTTATTTCAAAAATACTGATCATGTCAGTGATAATGAGATTGCAATAAAGAACTATCTCTATAGTTCTGTGCGTTTCGCTTGTTATAATTATATCCGTCATGAAAAGGTCCGTCAAAAATATTGGAATGTTGTAGGTTTTACCGAAGAAGATAATACTGCGCTTGAATTGAATATGATTCACAGTGAGGTCATTCAGGAAATATATAAAATTATTGAGGAAATGCCTTTCGCCTGTCAACAAGTTTTTCGGCTTGGTTATCTTGAAGGTTTATCCAATCTTGAAATTACACGGGAGCTGCAAATTAGTATCAATACTGTAAAAACACAAAAGCAACGAGGCATGAAAATGTTGCTCAAACGTTTGAATCCCGAGTTTATACCCCTTATTATATTTTTGTTAAAAAATATTTAAATTCTTGTCACCCTTTTCTTCGTCTTAAGTTTCTTTATGGTAATTGATGAAAGAAAACACAAGACATATCACTGATTTAATACAGAAATTCCTTTGTGGTCAATTGACAGCAGAGGAACAAGTGCAGCTTGATGAATGGCTCAATGCCAGTTCACAAAATAAGCAGCTTTTAGAGTCCTTCCGAAAAGCGGAAAATATAGCAGAAGATTTAGCCGTTATTCGGCAGTTGGATGTAAATCAAGCATGGGAGCGGTTGAAAAGTAAAGAATCTAACAGCGCGAGATCTTTTCGGAAATGGTCCTTAAGCATTGCAGCATCTATTGTATTCTTGTTAGGTGGTTTTCTATTATGGAAAGGTGATTTTACCTCATTCTTTTCGGGTGATAAAAGTGTAATAGTTTCAAAAAAGCAAGATATTGCTCCGGCAACAAGTGGTGCAGTATTAGTCTTGGCTGATGGCTCCAGGCTCTCTTTGAATAGTGATTCCACTAAAACCTTGACTAAAAACAATAATCTAATCGGGAATAGCAATGAGCTGATCGTTAAGCAAACAGATCAAGCGATCCCATTGCAGTATAATTCTTTGATTGTGCCAAAAGCAAGTTTCTATAAGATGACTTTGGCTGATGGAACAAAAGTTTGGGTGAATGCGCTATCGCAATTGAAATTTCCTGCGCAGTTTTCACCGAAAGAACGTAGAGTCTTTTTGGATGGAGAAGCCTATTTCGAAGTTACTCCCAAGTCAGACCAGCCTTTTATTGTGGAATCTAGAGGCAATGAAATTAAAGTGCTCGGAACGCATTTTAATATTAATTCTTATTCGGATCATGTTCGAACAACTTTAGCAGAGGGAAGAGTCGAGGTACGTCAAAATGATCAACGGGTGGAATTATTTCCCGGTGAATATGCTTCTTCTTTTAAGGACAATTTAATTAAAGGAAAGGCAGATCTAGCCCATGATCTTGCTTGGCACAACAATGAATTTTATTTCAAAAAGGAAACGATAACGAATATAGCACATCAATTATCACGTTGGTATGATCTAGATGTTACCTTCCGAGGTGATGTGCAGCTGGACAAAGAGTATACCGGAAGTATCGAGCGTGATGTAAAACTGTCTCAAGTATTGGAGATGTTATCCTATGTCAGTAACCTAAGATTTGAAGTAGAAGGCAATAAATTGATTATTGCTACCAAAAGTTAAGGACTAACAATTTATAAAAAAGAAAATAGCGCGCCTATGATAAAATAATACATCAAAAGCAATGACCTAAAAAAGAGAACAGGAATGTTGCAGCATCCCTGTTCAGAAAAAGATGCGATCATCAGGTCCTAAATCTAAAAATGAACAATTAAATCCCAATTAACCACAAAGTGTAAATGTATGAATAACTTACCACTTAGCAAAAGGTGGAGCTTGATCCCTCAAGACCCACGATTTTGCAAACCATTACGTATTATGAAAATTAGTACATGTCTTCTATTCGCATTTGTGACGGGTGTGCACGCTAAGAGCACGGCACAAAAAGTCACGTTGAATATGAAAAATGCACGTATTGAAGAAGCATTGTCTGCCATCTCCAAGCAGTCCCATCTACGTGTTTTATATAGTGAAAATCTGAATACTAAAGCACGGATCTCTGTGAACGTTAAGGATGCGTCCGTTGAGGAAGCATTGAATGCTGTCTTGAAAAGCAATAATATTGAATACAAAATTATTGCTAACACCATTTCGGTCAACAGTAATGCAAAGAATATCAGCATGACAGTCCCATTGGCTATTCAGCAATCCGTTTCAGGTACAGTCACTGATAAAAATGGAAAGGGATTAAGTGGCGCTACTGTAACGGTTAAAGGAACTTCTATTTCGACGCAAACAGATGATTCAGGGCACTTTAGGATTAATGCCTCTTCTTCTGCAGTTTTGGTCGTTCGGTATGTCGGGTTTGGAACCAGGGAAATTTCCATGGCTGGTAAGTCAACTATAAATGTTGTACTTACAGCTAATGATCAAAAATTGGATGAAGTCAATGTAGTTGCCACCGGTTATCAAAATTTGGATCGTAAATTATTCACAGGCGCATCTTCGAAGATTGATGCGAAAGAGGCTGAACGTGCGGGGGTTCCGGATATTTCTCGTATGTTGGAGGGACAAGCAGCAGGGGTTTCCGTTCAGAACGTGTCTGGTACATTTGGAGCGGCACCCAAAATTCGGGTTCGTGGTGCAACCTCACTTACGGGAGATAACAAACCACTTTGGGTAATTGACGGTGTCATCCTGGATGAGGCGGTCAATATCTCCAATGAGGCATTGTCAACAGGGGATGCAAATACGCTATTAGGTTCTTCTGTAGCAGGTTTAAATCCAGATGATATTGAGTCGATCACTGTATTGAAAGATGCTGCTGCCACAGCCATGTATGGTGCTGCTGCAATGAACGGTGTTGTGGTCGTAAATACGAAAAGGGGACGCAATACAGATGGTGTTGTCAATTTTAATTATTCAGGAAACTTCACCACCTATATCAAGCCTAATTACAACCAATTTGATATCATGAACTCAGCGGAGCAGATGCAATTGATCATTGATATGGAAAACAAAGGCTATTTAAATCATTCACAGGTTTCTCGTTCCCCAACTGGAGGTGTCTTTAACAAGATGTATAATCTGATGTACGATTATGATCCTTCTACTGATTCGTATGCTTTGCGCAATGATGCTCCCTCTCGGTATCAATTTTTGCAGCGCTATACCAATGCGAATACAGATTGGTTTGACTTACTTTTTAAGCAGTCCCTTGTTCACGATCACTCCCTAAGTATGTCTACAGGGACGGCTAAAAGCCAGACCTATGCATCTACTAGTTTTATGAATGATTCTGGTTTTACGTTGGGGAACTCTGCGAAGCGTTTTACTGCGAATGTCCGTAATAATTACAAAATCAATGATAAATTGAGTACCGAATTTATCTTCCAAAGTAATATTAGGGATCAGCGTACTCCAGGAACATTAAATAGAGTTTCGGATGCTGTGTATGGTAGCTATTCTCGTGATTTTGATATTAACCCATACTCTTATTCGCTAAATACGAGTCGTATTATAACCGCTTACGATGAAAATGGAAAACTAGAGTATTTTAATAGAGACTACGCACCATTCAATATCCTTAATGAACTCGATAATAATTATATCAAGTTAAAATTGATGGATATTAAGGTTCAAGCTGGTATAACGTATAAAATTTTACCTTCCCTGACTTATTCTGCGAATGGGATGTATCGTTATTACAATTCCGAAAGACAGCATATGATCACAGAAAATGCGAATCTTTCCAAAGCATATCGAGCAAACCAGGATCAAACAGTAAATGCAGGAAATAGGTTTTTGTACGCGGATCCAGATTTCCCCAATACGGATAAATATGTGATATTACCCAATGGAGGATTCTTTAATGTTGCCAATAATAATATGATCAGTTATTATATGCGCCACAATTTGGAATACAACCAAAAATGGAATGATCATACATTAAATTTATTTGGAACCTACGAGCTTCAGTATGCGGACAAACAAAATCATGATTTTAATGGTCCAGGAATAGAATATGGCAATGGAAATTTAGTAATGCCTACCTATCGCTATTACAAGTATGCGATTGAAAGTGGCAACGTTCCTTTTTCAATGGCCTATAATTATGATCGAAAATTGGCCTATGCACTTCGAGGTGCTTATAATTATAAGGATAAGTATTCATTTAACTTTACGACACGGTATGATGGCTCAAATAAAATGGGACATTCTAATGTAGCTCGCTGGCTGCCTACCTGGAATTTATCGGGAGCATGGGACATTGACCAGGAAAATTTTTTCAACCGTGAAAATAAAATTCTCTCTTCAGCACGCTTAAGAGCAACTTATGGTCTTGTGGCAAATATGGGAAATGCGTCAAACTCCTCTGCTGTATTTTATAATGCGGTGGCATATCGACCTTACGAATCGGAGAAAGAAGGTAAAATTAATATTGACGGTTTAGAAAATTCAGAATTGACTTGGGAAAAGATGTACGAATTGAATATTGGTACTGACCTAAGCTTTTTAAATCGTCGAATTGATTTGAACTTTGATTACTATAGAAGAAACATTTTCGATTTGATTGGGCCTATTCGAACATCGGGTATTGGAGGTCAGTTCGAAAAACTGGGTAACTATGCGGATATGAAGGGGCATGGTGTTGACATTCAACTAGGCGGATATCCTTTTAAAGATCCGCAAGGTTTTACTTGGCGGACCCAGTTTACCCTAGGCTTTAATAAAACAGAAATTACAAAACTTGATGTGACACGTAACATCTGGAATTTAGTTTCTGCTGAAGGTGGGGCCAAATTAGGAAAGCCACATCGTGGATTGTATTCTATCGATTTCGATAAGCTTAACGCAAGAGGTGGGTACCCGATGTTTATCGGTACTGACGGGACACCAGGTGCTACGTATTTTTGGCTGCAGGACAATGAAACTGATTTCTTAAAATATGAAGGCCCTGTAGACCCTACAATAGCGGGTGGATATTATAACCGATTAGAGTATAAAAATTTCAGTTTGTCCTTTTTAATGAAATTTGCTTTTGGTAATAAGGTTCGTCTGCAACCTAGTTATTCCTCATCTTATTTGGATATGTATAATGTCTCGAAGGATTTGATCAATAGGTTTTTATATCGTGGTGATGAGTATCTAACGGTGATTCCCTCGACTTTGGATCCGTTGTCGGCAGAATTCGATGTTAAGAATGCTTTGGAAGAAAGAAATGCGGCAAACTATACGTACAATGCTTACAACTATTCATCCGAGCGTGTGGCGAAAGGCGACTATATTCGTTTGTCACAAATTTCTATTGGATACAATGTACCTAAGGAACTCGTCTCACGCATTAAATTCAGAACAGCACAGTTTAATCTTGTAGGGAATAATTTATGGTTATTATACTCAGATAAGAAGTTAAACGGAGTCGATCCGGAGTTTTATAGTAATGGTGGAGTTGCTCTTCCTGTGCCAAAACAAATTACGTTATCTGTGAAGTTGGGATTCTAAAAATATAAATCATGAAATTAAATACTATCAAATATATTCTTTTATCCTCTGCTTTTTTGTTCAGCGGATGTAGCAAATATCTTGATCAGGAGCCTGATATGCGTGCTCAGATCAATACTGTAGATAAAGTCAAACGATTGGTTGCGTCAGCCTATCCTGGGCGAAATTCTTTGGCTATGGCTGAAACGTATTCGGACAATGTCGAAGACAAAGGTGTTGGCGATTTGTATCAACCGGTTCCTGCTCTTTATGAGTGGAAAGATATTATCGGCGATGATACGGATTCTCCAACCGCTTATTGGAATTCATGTTATGAGGCAATTGCAGCAGCTAATCATGCACTGGATGCTATTGAGAAGAATGATTTTGGCGCTGATGTTTTGCCTTATAAGGGCGAAGCACTTGTTGCTCGTGCTTATTGTCATTTTATGCTTGCCAACTATTTTGCAAAAGTATATGACCCAAAATCGGGAGCTAGTAATGATTCCCCAGGTGTACCTTATGTGAAAGAACCTGAAACGGTACTTATAAAAAAATATGATCGAGGAACCGTTAAATCGACTTATGATAATATTCGTCAGGATCTGGAAGAAGGATTAGCGTTATTAGACAAAGGAAAAGGACTTTGGGATGTCCCTAAATATCACTTTACACCTGAAGCGGCTCATGCTTTTGCTACACGTTTTTACTTGTTTACAGGAGAATGGCAAAAGGTAGTGGATAATGCCAATAAGATTTTCGGTGGTAATTTTACGGGTAAATTAATTCCTTATAATTCCACGTTCAAGACATTGGGGTTTGAGTCTGTTCGTACAGAATTTGCCAAAGCCGAACAGCCCTATAACTTATTGATTAATGAAACTTATAGCGGTTACCAAAGATGGTGGAACAATCGTTATGCGATGGGGATAAATGTGTTTCAAAATATTTATAATGGTATGACGGCTGCTGGAGCTAAGCTTTATAACTTTGGGGTAAGTTATGGATCTCCACATTACACCACCTATCTGTGGAAAGAGTTTTGGTACGTGACAAATCCAACCGCAAATACAGGCTATCCAATGTTAATGGTACCCGTATTGATTACAGATGAGGTATTATTGAATCGAGCAGAAGCTTATGCCGAATTGGGGAATACCAATAGTGCCTTGGCGGATCTTAATTTATTTGCCAGCAATAGGATTAATAATTATAATCCCAATACCTATGCTGTAACAGTTGCAAAATCCAAGGATTTTTTTGGTGTGGCTGATGATAAAGAAGCCTTGATTGAAACAACATTACAGTTTAAGCAAATTGGCTTTATGTCGATGGGTCTCCGTTGGTTTGATATTATACGTAAAGGATTAACTGTTAGGCACAATATGATTGGCAATGATGAGCGTGAAACCATTCTAGAACTTAAACCTGAAGATCCGAGGAGAGTCTTTCAAATTCCACAAGAAGCGAAGTTAGCAGGTGTCGAACTAAACCCAAGATAAATCATGAAAACAATTGTTAAAATATTTACAGGAGTTAGTCTGATCGGATTAATCTTTGCCTGTAATAAAGAAGATAAACTAAATTACACACTTCAGAACTACGATACATTTGTTCCGGGGGCGATTGATGAATGGATTACTAAAAATCTGACAGATCCCTATAATATCGAAGTCGTATACCGCTATCAGCGTAATATGCATGATATAAATAAAAATATATCTCCTGCAGATGAATCGAAAGTGATTCCACAAATGGATATTGTGAAAAAGGGATTTTTGGAGGTATACAATAAAATTGGTGGCGCAACTTTTATTAAAACCTATACACCCAAGCAATTCGCATTGTTTGGCTCCGGAGACTATGATCCAGATGGTTCTGTGAAAGGAGGAACAGCTGATGGTGGACGCCGGATAACACTCTATGGATTAAATGGCCTGAATGAGAATAATCCTAATTCAGTAGTTGGAAATTTACAAGTGATCCATCATGAATTTACCCATATATTAAATCAAACACGATTTATACCAGTCGATTTTGAAAAAGTATGTGTTGGAGATTATTATTCCAATTGGACTGCACAAGAAAATACACCAGCAGCAGCGAGAGCACTTGGATTTATCACTCCATATGCCCGTAAAAATATTGGTGAGGATTTTGCCGAAACGTTGTCGCACCTAATTGTTGGAGGGCAATTGTATTATGACCAATTTGCTTATCAATCTGACTCAATTCCCTATGTTAAGTTAAAGCAAAAAGAGACCATTGTGCGGGACTATATGATTAAGTATTTTAATATTGATGTTACTCAATTACAAATGGAATTTCAAAGGGTAATGGAGGAGCAGTACAAGAGTCAATCTTATAGTTTTTTGACGGCTGTGACGAACAAAACAATCACTGAAACCATCGATATGGATATTCGATCAAGCTGGGGACAGGAAAATGTCTTATCACCTAAGCAGATTGAATTATTTACGCCTATTCTAGATGGATTTGGAAGTTATCAGGTTAAAGGGGTACGGTTAAAGATGCTTAGTGCGAGCAAGATGACCTTGTCCATTCCATTTGGCAATAATACTGATACCTGGAATGCTTTATATGATTTGGATATTATTAAGATCGATAATGAGAGTTACAAGATAAAATTGTCTACTGTACAAGGGACCGATGCCGGGTACGGATACGGTAATTTTTCTTACATTATAAGTGATGTGAAACCTTTATTAAATTATTTAGAGAGCACAAGTTTTAAATTCTCCTGGAGCATAAACGGTGTACAAACGCCACTTAATTATTTGAAATTTGTAAGTATTCAGGATTTAGCAAATCCTCAGTTTAGTCTCACGGGTAAGGTCTCAACTAAGAAATATTAATCATTTACCAATCCTCTTTAAAATGCCACTTAATAAAGAAGGTGAATTTGGAATAACAAATTCCGTATTATGGATTGGAAATTAAAAAATATGTATAGATGAAAAAGATATTTTATTTTATATGTTTTGTATTACTCGCAATGAGTTGTACAAAATCAAAAGAAGTCGAACTGGAGCTGGGGTCTGATCCAGACTCTCGCATCTCTGATACCCTTTCGTATGTTAGGAAAACATTAATTGGTGCTCCATATGGATGGAAAGCAAGTTTAACGACAGAGTATTCTGGCGGCTATGGGTTTTACATGCAATTTGGCGATAACGATCGCGTAAAAATGGTTGCCGATTTAAATGATGCAACTTCTTCGGAACTCAAAGAATCTACTTTTAGGGTCCGTCAAATTATGGCGGCGACCCTGTCATTTGATACCTATAACTATCTCACCATGCTACAGGATCCAAATCCGGGAACATATGGAGGTCAGGCTGGTAAAGGAATGGGAAGTGATGTTGAGTTTGATTATGTTAAAACTCACGGAGATACTTTGTTTTTTGAAGGAAGAAAGTTTCAAAAGCCTTTAATTTTGGTAAAGGCGAACGAATCAGAAGCAAGTAAATATATTGCGAAAGATTATCTGAATACGATTACAAAAAATAGGACATTTTTTAAGAAGAACCCATTGACCTCCATTGTCGTTGACGGGGTAGAAGCAGAAATAGCATTTGGTTTTAGTACGAAAAAGATGTCTGTGGTTGTTGCTAATTCAGATGGTACATTTTCTTCTTCGTTTGCAGATTTTTGTAGTACGATTGATGGACTAGAGATTGTTGGCGGAGCGCTATTAGGTAATGCTAAAATAGAACGTTTTATTTGGAAGGATGAAAATTCGATTGTTGGAATCGACAGCGGAGGTAAAGAATATCCTGTGAAAATTAATTCTTCTTCTGTTATTCCTTATATTACAGCATTGGGGACTAGTTTTTCAATCATTACTATTCCAGATGTTACAACCTTTAACGGGTGGAGTACAGATTTTATCGCAAGGAAGGCGTCAACAAAGGCAGGTATCGGTCGATGGAATATTGGTGGCCAGACCCTTATTTTAAATACGACAGATTTTAAATTTCAAGTTGTGAACAACAAGATGGCTGTTGTATTTAACATTAAATATGGCGAAAACAGAACGACATTGACGTACAATTATACGTATACAGTAGAAAACGGCAAATTTAAATTTACACCTAGTGGAACGCCAGGCGGCAATGAAGGTGCACTTTATAATGATGTACGCTATTTACTTCAAGAAAGAATCAACACCGATACATTTGAATTAGATTATTTTGTAAATCCTGAAACATTTGAGGTAATGTCTCAATTTAAAAGCATTGAACATCCTGATTTCTATTTTACTGGACAAAATAATTAATAACATCTTGATTTAATATTAGGTTCGACATACTGCATCGAACCTAATATCCTATTATCCGCATGAAGTGCGTATAGGATTACTAATATAGGATTATGTTAAAATATCACGGAATAATATATTTTTTCTTTCTAAGTCTATTTGCTTGTGAAAGGAATCAAAAGGTGGATCTTACCGGAAGTCTGGAAGTCAAGTCGCCGTTTTATTTTGATTTATATGAGATGGAAAGTGGAAGTAAAGTTATCGCAGACACGCTATATAGCGACACCTTCAAGATAAAGCTTGATAAACTTCCAAAAGGAATCTATCAAATCGTTTTTTCCTGGGAGAGGGATGTGGTGAAGCCACAGGAGATCGAACGATTTGCCCGTCAACCTGAACTCGGTACACCAAAATATTATATGTCAACCACATTTTGGCTGGATGCCAACGAGTCTGATAATTATAAACTGTTACTGGACAGTACCTATCAACAAGCAGAACTAGAAGAACTATTGTTAGCGAAGAATAGAGGCGAATCAATAAAAATGGCGGTCGTATCCGATGGAAAAAACAATAAGGTCTACAATGAGTACTTAGCATTATTGGATCAATATAAGGCCGAAAACCGACATCTAAAAGACAGTCTTCAGCAAGTAGCAGTGCATTACAATGATCTTAAATTATTCGAGGGTTCAGAGCGATTAAACGCGCTCTTAGTAAAAGATTGGTTGCCAAATGTTAAAACAGCACTGTTACGTGAGGAAATAAATTTTATGAAAGATAATATAGACAGCGAGGTCATTCCTCATATCTATCATATTCAGGTTAATACGAAAGAAGATTTCGAACAATATCGTGAAATCTATAATTTGTTTCCGCTTTCAGTTAAGCAAAATTTTACCGTTTGGAATAAAAGTAACTGACCTAGCAAACTATTGATTATGAAAGAAGTATTTAATACCCACATACCCTTCGGTAGTTATATATGGGGGGCTGGGATGATTATATTTTGGGATGATTATATTTATTGCCATGGTATCATATGGTGACTTGGAGCAAGGACTTTACACTGGGGCACTTTTGTTGTTTGCGGTATTTGCATTAACCTGGTATTTCACTTTCTTCTATAAACGTTATTGGATTGAAGACAATATACTGTTTATTAAAAGTATCTGGGGAACAGATTCTGTTGATGTCAACTCCATTCGCAAAGTTGAAGCTGATAAGGTATTTTGGTTTGGATCGATGAGGTTCACCGTTTTAAGGCCCTATAGAAGGGGAATGATTCTGCATTATAATGTAATTGATGATATATTCGTTGATCCGGAAAATCCAACCCAATTTATTGATAAATTAAAACAAATTGCACCCAATATCAATGTTATCGAAGCGAAATAGTCTTTTTCCTCAATAAAGTTTCGTCAATACGAATTGGTTACTCGGACTAAACATCTGCCATTTGAGACGATCTATTTTGCCGGTATTCAATTTAACAATGCAAGCAATCTGAATAGGGTTTTGAAAGATTATGATTCCGGAAAGGTACCCGGATTTGGGTGGAATGCTGGTGCTGGACTTGCATACAGGATAAAACAAACCCTTATTGGCGTGAATTTTAGCCTGTCGACAAGCGGCAAAAATGACAATACAATGAACACAGGAGATTTTACGCTATATGTATCTACCAATGCGATACGAACAGGCAGATTGATCCTTAGCCCGCAGCTGGGAGTAGGTACGCAGTCTACTACTTTTACCGTTCAAAAGAAAAATCTGAATGGAGAATTTGAAGATTTTTTGATAACACAGTCCAACCAAACGAAAATGGAGCACGATGCTGCTATCGTAGACTTGAGTGTCACCTTGAAAACTTTCAATACGGAACGTAATATCTTTCGTCCTGAATGCAGAGTAGGTTATAAATCTTCTATTACAAAAAATAAATGGAAAGTAGTGAATGCTGCTGTTTCGAATGCGCCGAAGGATAGGCTTGGAAATTTCTATGTGCAATTAGCTTGGGGTATTGGACGATAAAAAAGGATAATTTATTTTATTAGCAAACAGGAGTAATAGTCAGCACTTATAGATCTTTATGAAAACACACCGCAAATTATTTTTTATCTACTGCCAGATCATGTTGGTAATCATACTCAGTCAGCAACTTATTGACGTTTACTTTCGAGGTGAAGTGACAGAATTTACCGTCGGTAGACTAGTTGCAACATGTGTGTATTTAATAGTCGGTGCGCTGGTACTCACATTTGTGGAAATTAAAACTAAGAAAGGTAAATAATTTCAGATCTTTAAATATATAGGTTGTTATAACAGGATGCGGTATCCTGAAAAACATAGGAAAGCATGTTATTTAACCAAAAAAATGATGAAAAGATTATTTTTTATTAATAGGCTGTCAGAAAGGTGAAAAGAAGATATAAATCCGTTGCTAAAAAGGACCTATTAACATCTAAGTGGTTCACACTTAAAGCTAGGTAAGAGCCCGCGGTTTGGAATAAAAGTTAACTTACTTCTCGTTTCTAATTTTTGAGCTTCTTTTGGAGAAAATGCCGACATTTAATTCTGTCACAATAAATAGGAGTGCGATCCAAGTGGTTAAATGGTGCTTATCCTTTATACCTATAACCAATAAAAGGAAAGCAAATATTATTTTAAGCCATCGACCTATAGATATTTCGACGATAGTGGTTGTCGTAAAAAATTGATAAATCTTTAATAAAATTGTGTTCATTGCTAGAATTTTAATCTATTAAAGATAAGTCTATATAGAGAATAGATCAGAATTGCAATAGCACAGATATCAACTAATGTTACTGATATAATTTTCAGTATTTCAGCATCTCGATGTATTAGGATATGCTGAGGCATTTGGCTGAGTAAGAATAGAGCAGTAATAATGTTCAAAACTAATGACAATGGGGATTTCCCGTTTAAGTATGTTTTCATCATTCTGATTATTGTATTATAGGTTTAAATTTGGCATACTTAAAGATAGTTATTTTTTTTGAAATGAAGCTATATTATCTGACTTTCTAACGGTGCTGTGATTGTAATTGCAAACTCTAACTTCTATATTAGATAATGACGTATTTGACCGAAAAATGATGAAAAGATTATTGTTTATTATTCCCTTTGTTGTTTTCTTTCTAGGATGTAAGAAAGAAAAAGACGATGGTAATCCTTTCTTAGGAGAATGGGAAATCAAGACTATCTATATAAAGTATAGCGACCCGGTCGCTGGACTAAAAGAGGAAACAACGGACGTGAAAACATTTTTGGCAAAGAATGGCTATTACCCATCGACCTATAAAGGACTGCTGTTTTATGCTATTGATAGTGCCGCATTGATAACATCGGAGATATTCACGCTGCCTAACGATGATGGGCACCTATATGAGGACCCGGACAAACCTGATAGCGAAAGCAAAACGGCCGATAGGATAAGAACGAGCTATAAGGTCGATGGCAATACCATCACTCTTCAATTGGAACCATTACCAGTCTCACAGAAGTTAACTTATCGTTATGCTTTTGTGAATGGACTACTTGAACTTGTTGTAAATGATATAGATAGCGCTTCGGGTGGAAAGCCCATGATCCATAAAGAAGTATGGGCATTGCAGAAAAGCAAATAATGCGATAACTTAGCATAACCTATTTTTTGAAATTTACTTACCATGAAACGGATTATTTTCCTCCTATTCATTATTCTTATAAAGGCTGTTGTTGTGCAAGCGCAACAAAAGACCAGAACGTTTCTATTTACGAAACCACATAAGATCGTCGAGAACGCTAAGTATGGCAAAATAAATCTATACGACGCAAGAGAGATAAAAGATAATCTGGGCGTCATACAGGTCGGTATAATGAACGCAAACCGGTTGTTGGTGGCGGAGCCATCATTGGAAAAACAGTTGCAGAGCCAATTGGAACAAATAACCGGTCGTAAAGGCAATGGTGAATTGCTGATGCGGTTGGAAAAGTTCTGCATAGCGGAATTGACGGGAGCTTTTTCTGAAAAGGGATTTTTGGATTTTAGAGCAATCTTATTCTCAAAAGAGGCTAATGGAGAATATTTACAGCTAGCCCGAACTGATACAGCTATCGTCGTTAAAGGGATGGATGTAACCAAAGCGACTTTGGCACGCGCCAGCGAGGTTGTCAATAACCTGATCTTTGATGCATTAACCAAAAACGGCGATACCACAAAAAGCTATAGTCTCAGTGAAATCGAACATTACGACGATATTCAAAAGAAACAATTGGCACTTTATAACACGGAAACATATAAAGATGGGTTATATCTGACCTACGAAGAATTTGCCCTTCAAACACCGTCAGGTGGGCAGGCCCAATTAAGGGAGGGGGATTTAAACTTAGGCTTCTTTAAAGAGAATGAAAAAGGGAAACTTAAAAAGGTAAACCCGAAAGATTATTATGCAGTAGTGCATGCTGGTAATCCTTTTATTTCAAGTCAGGATCAGTTTTATGCTTTAATCAAGGAAGATGATGATTTTATTTTTGTGGGTCCCGTTATGGAAACTGCATCTGCAACCAATGTTGTTGTAGCTTCCGTGTTGCTAGGTGCCATAGGAGGTGTGTTGGTAGCAGGCCCTGAAACAAACTACTATGCGCAGAAACTCGATTATGCAAATGGTAGCTTTATTCGGCTGCTGAATAAACAATAATATGTATCTCTTATTTACATCGTAAAAAACTTTCGATAGAACATAGCATATCGTCCTATTTTCCGAGTAAAATTTGATGTGTTCGAAGTTTTCCATAGTTTGTTAATAACATTGTGGAAAACGTTCTCACTCCAGAGTAGTTAAATAGTGTTCCTAGTTGCTGAAATGGATTAATGGTATAAATTAAATGAATTTACATTTATTTATTAGATTTCTTTTGTATATTAAATTGTACTCTATTAACCCTTGACTAATGAAAACCAAATTTATACTTGTTTTAATATTGTCCTTCATCGTCTGCTTTTCAA
Source organism: Sphingobacterium sp. UBA3519 (assembly GCF_002377215.1). Lineage (NCBI taxonomy): Bacteria > Pseudomonadati > Bacteroidota > Sphingobacteriia > Sphingobacteriales > Sphingobacteriaceae > Sphingobacterium > Sphingobacterium sp. UBA3519. Next base: position 125,579 of record NZ_DFPI01000024.1, on the reverse strand, counting down.
TAGCAGCTGCTGTATACTATTTCTTGGATGAGAAATCGTCCATTCCCGATTCTTTGTTCGTAGGGGCTATATCAAGCTCTATTGTGATTACACTATTCTCAAAGTTCAATACAGCCGCTCGGCGCAAATAATTATATTTTCCTGACAGCAACTCCATACCAACTTGCGATCAACTCCGTACTGTAACCACCTTGTGTGCACAGTGAGTCCACGTTGAGTCCACCTTTTAAGGGTGCTTTCACTGTACAGACATCCTGTCTGCATCTTGCTTGCAATTAGAAGGTGGTTGGGAATTGGTTATAACTAATCCCCAAAAAGGTATCACTAAATTTTCAAATTTATAATTGCTGTTTGCTGCAGCTTTCGAAATCCTTAAAAATGAACAAGATACTTGACATAGGGTCGTTTTGGTGGTATATTTATTGTATGGGAATAAATGATAATGGCTATATCCGTGGACTGGTTGGCCCACTGGTAAGCAGGAAGGTAGGAACAAAGAACTACATTCAAGGTAAACCACATCGTGTAAAACAAAACGTCGACACGAAGAAAGCTGGTAAAGATTTTGGACAGGCAAGTCGCGCGGGCGCCGCAATTAGGCAGGCTTTTGGGTTAGTGCATCAGGAACTGCATGATGGACAAATGGGCAATCGCTTGAATAGACAGATTTATAGGGCAATGAAGACAAATATCAATGACGATAGGGGAACACTTTGCCTAAACAACTGTAGGCTCGACAGATTGGTGAATTTCCAATTCAACGAAAATTTCCATATGCAGGATGCGCTGAATATCGATCCAACGGTTAGCCTTACCAAGGAGAATCAGATCGAAATATCATTTCCAATATTTGACATTAACCGAGCATTGCTGCTGCCCAAAGATTGTAATGCTATCGCCTTTAAATTCCATGCCTTTTCTTTCAATTTCAAAGAAAGGGAGTTCACTGAGGTAAAAGATGAAGAATGGGAAATCGATATCGTCTATGGGCAGGATCCAATTCCGGCCAAGACAATCAGCATTCCATGCAACGAATTTGTTGGTACACCCATCCTGGTTGGATTTACGATCATATATCTTTATAAAAATGGCCGACGGTGCAATGTGCTTAATGAAGTTGATTGTACGCCAGCAACTATTCTAGCTGCTTTCCAGTTATAAAGGTGATCTTAATCTTTACGTATATTTTTTCCTACCGGAGCGGATATCCATTTACCGCTCCTTTACCTCCATTTACCGACTTTTTTATTCCGTTGATCTAAATGTAATAAAATGGGATGCTGCGTTGTCTTACTTTTGAATCAGAATCTTAAAGGAAATGATGCAACAAAATCAACTTCCTTGCGACAATAAGAAAAGAGATAAAAAAACTAACAATATAAATAAAGTATTATGAAAACTTTAGTAAAGACATTCGCAGCTGCAGCATTGATTACACTATCAACTTTTGCAATGGCAGCAACTGACCCTGGTAAAGCATTGAACCTTTCCACAGCCGATTTGGCCATCGATAGCTATGTATCGGTAATGACAGAAGGTGCATCTCAGGGCGTAGAAAAATTGTTCGCATCCGAATTCAATCAAAAAGTTCAGGGAAAAGCTGCACGCACCAATAGCCGTTCGGAAGTCATTTCGTTCCTAAAAAAGCAAAAAGGTGAAAAATTGAACTGCAGTACAAGTACCGAAGTACTCGAGGAGTCTGAAAACTATATGGTAGCACGTGTCACCATGAAGTTTGAGGATTTCACGAAAACAGATTTGGTGACATTGATCAATGAATCGGGAACCTGGAAGGTTGCAAGCTCCGTAAACTCGTATAAATAGAAACTGTTTAATTAAATTCATATGTTTATTTTAGCCACGTCGGGATGATGTGGCTTTTTTTGTTGTATCTTTGTTAGTAGATCTGTTTAACTAAGTATAACCGAAATGGATGGTCACAAAGAACATACTTCACAATCTCTTAGCGAATCTGAAATTGCTTTATTGAGGGCCGGACTTAATCGTACTTATAAGGAGCGATTTGAAATGACTACCCGTCTCTATAAAATTCAACAAACGCTTAAAAAGGCAAAAATTATTCATAAACCCTTTTATCAGAAATAGTGTATGGATATTTTTGATCAGGAAATTTTAGAGTTTTGGCAGAATTTAGAGCAATCAAATGTAGCGTACATTATGATTGGGGGGTATGCAACTAATTTGCACGGTTTTCAAAGGTTTACTGGTGATTTAGATATTTGGATAAAAGACTCATTGGATAATAGAAAACGGTTAAGGGAAGCATTCAGGCTATCTGACCTTGGTGATATTCCACAGCTGGAAACTATTCCTTTCGTAGCTGGCTGGACAGATTTTCACTTGAATAATGGGCTTCGCTTGGACATTCTGACGGATATGAAAGGTTATATATAAACCAGCTCATCGCTAATAAAAAGGCAATCAATAGACCAAAGGATCAGATCGATGTTCAGGCATTGGAAGAAATTGTCAGACTTCGAGAGGATGAAGGTGAGTAGGTTTTCTAAGTTATCAACAGTGTTATTAACACCCTGTGGAAAACTTAATGGTATGCAGCCGTGCCGGCCATAATAGAAATAAACATTATTTAACCGATTAATTTTTTAACTATCCTAGATATTTGTTATTATTACCCCTGTATTAACAATTATTATGAAGTATTATTTAGACTTTTCGACGAAACTTATTTGTTTTTTTCTATTGAACCTGTGCGGATTGAGCCTTTCGGCTCAAGTTACTTTTACCACTTACCATAGGAAAGATGGGGAGGAGACTAAGAAGCAAGACTCGGCTTATTTTTTAAGAGAAATTCATATTGATGCGTTGGGAAAGGATAAAGTTTATCAAATCGAGGAGTATTATCTGCGGAATGACTCGCTAAAGCTTAATGCGATCAGTGAGAGTGGACACCCGCCATTCAGATTTTTGGGTAAAAAATATGAATTCTATGAAAATGGTACGTTGAAGAGTCTTGAGAGGTTCAGTGATGAGAGTAAATTGATAGATTCTGCTTTTTATCTCTATCCGAATAATAAGTTGAAGATGATTGTATTCTATCCGAGTGAAGTGAAGAAAAAGAAACTACTGATAAAGAAGCCAATCTATGTGGTGTATTATGATTCTTTAAACAATAAAAAGTTAGAAAATGGAAATGGTTTTATTCGTTTTAGTATAGATGAACAGGACGAAACTGAAGAAGGTCAGCTGGTCAATAATTTGCGCGAGGGGGAGTGGCGAGGAAAGAGGGGACCTGATTCTTTTGTCGAGCATTATAAGGAGGATAAATTACGCTCAGGAACTAAAACAAAAGAAAATGGTGTCGTCATTTCATATGATTCTACTACCTATAGAACACAGCCAGAATACCCTGGAGGTATCAAAGAAATGATGTATTTTGTGGCAAGAAATTACGAATATCCAAAACAAGCCATGATGAATGGTATAAGCGGTACTGTAGAAATAGCGTTCATTATAAATCAACAAGGGCGATTAGAAGATTTGAAAATAAAGAACGATTTGGGTTTCGGTACAGGGGCTGCTGGTATACAAGTCGTCAAAAAGCTTAGAAAATGGAAACCTGGTATGCTGCGTGGTGAGCCTGTGCGGGTTGGCTATACATTGCCGATAAGGTTAAACTTGAGGGGAATATAATAACAGCCTTCCTATTGGAAGGCTGTTATTTTTTTAAGATACTTTATACGTTATTTTCTCAAGGCCGCAGCGCCTTTGATGATTCCTTCTACAACGGCAGGATCTTGAAGTGTTGAAGTATCTCCTACATTGGCGATATCGTCTTCGGCAATCTTGCGTAAGATACGACGCATGATCTTTCCTGAACGTGTTTTTGGTAAATCATCAACAAATTGGATAATGTCTGGTTTAGCAATTGGACCAATAATACGTGAAACAGTTTCCATGATATCCTTTCTGGTGGCTTCTGCATCGGTATGGTGATTCGCAATGACATAAGCATAGATACCCTGGCCTTTTACTGGGTGCGGATATCCGACAATGGCCGATTCAACAACGTCAGCGTGCATATTGATGGCATTTTCCACTTCTGCTGTACCAATGCGGTGACCTGAAACGTTCAATACATCATCTACACGGCCTGTGATTTTATAATAACCCTCCGGACTACGGAAACACCCGTCGCCTGTAAAATACATATCCTTATACGTCGAGAAATAGGTTTGACGACATCTGTCATGATCCCCCCATGTCGTGCGTAGCATACCGGGCCAAGGGAACTTGATACATAGGTTTCCTGTGACATCATTGCCTTCAATTTCTTTCCCATTCTCATCCATCAAAGCGGGTTGAATGCCCGGCATCGGGAACATCGCATAACTTGCTTTTTCAGGTGTTACGCCGGCAAGCGATGTGATTAAGTGACCGCCATTCTCTGTTTGCCAATAGGTATCCACAATAGGGCAGTTCTTTTTACCAACTTTTTCGTTAAACCAGTTCCAGGCTTCTTCGTTGATTGGTTCTCCTACGGACCCCAAAACACGCAAAGAGGAAAGATCGTTTTTGTCGACAAATTCGTCGCCAAAAGCCATTAATGAGCGTATAGCTGTGGGAGAAGTATAGATAATATTGACGTTGAATTTATCTACAATATCCCAATAACGGCTCGCGTCCGGGAAGGTTGGAATACCCTCAAACATTAAAGAAGTAGCTCCTTGTGATAACGGCCCATAGACGATGTAACTGTGTCCTGTAATCCAGCCAATATCTGCTGTACAGAAAAATACATCGTTTGGCTTATACTGGAACGTATTCATAAAGGTATAGCCTGTATACACCATATAGCCACCACAGGTGTGTACTACACCTTTAGGCTTACCTGTGGATCCCGATGTATAAAGAATGAATAAATTGTCTTCCGCATCCATCTCTTCTGCTGGACATGACGGATTTCCTTGTGTTTCTACTTTTTTGATCTCATCTTCCCACCATACATCACGGCCTTTGATCATCGATACCGGTGTACGTGTACGTGTTAAGACAATTACTTTTTCAACAGTGTCACATTGCATTAAAGCATCGTCCACAATGTTTTTTAAACCAATGGTTTTATTGCCACGGTAACTACCATCTGAAGTAACGATCAGTTTGCATTCTGCATCGACGATACGATCCGCGATAGAACGTGCTGAAAAGCCTCCAAACACCACCGAGTGGATAGCGCCAATGCGGGCACAGGCTAATACAGCGATAACCAATTCAGGAACCATCGGTAAGTAAATACATACCCGGTCTCCTTTTTTGATGTTATTATTTTTAAGTACGTTGGCAAATTGCTCTACCTTTTGTAGTAATTGTTTATAGGAAAGAATGCGGTGCGCTTCATTTGGATCGTTAGGTTCCCAGATGATGGCTGGTTTATCACCATTCGCATAAATATGGCGATCAAGACAGTTTTCTGTAATATTTAATTTAGCACCCTCAAACCATTTGACATTGGGTTCCTCAAAGTTCCAGCTCAGCACTTTATTCCATTTTCTCTTCCAGAAAAAATGATCTGCAATGCTCGCCCAAAACTCCTCAGGTTGTTCTACACTTCGCTTATATTCACTTTGATATTCTTCAAATGATTTTATTTGTAGGCTCATCGTTATTAGGATTATTATGAATTATTTTAATTTATATTGTTATCGTTGCGAAATCGTTTTTGATATTTCGATTTCGGTGTACAATTTAGCGGTTTTTGCCCATTTTATCAAAAAATTGATGTTTAATATAATGTTAAACTACTTTTATCTATAAGATTGTTATCTTGCATCAAGATTTACCAAGATGTCTTTTCTAAGAAAGCTATTCTATATTACAATCTATACACATCTGCTGATCGCCATGGCGGCCATGGCACAATGCGCGTTGACTTATATCATATTTGAACGGTCTATCAATTGGTATATCGTCTTAGTGGAAGGGACAGCGACTTTGTTGCTTTATAATTTTAGTCTGTGGTGGTCCAAACCGAAGAACCCAAAAGAATCTAAATTCCCCCGGACACGCTGGATCTTTAATCATGAATGGGTCATGTGGTTAAACAATGGTATCGCTTTGCTTGTGCTCGGTTATTGCTTGTGGTATATTCATGTGTACTCTTTTTTGTTTTTGGGATTTATTGGAATCCTGAGTCTGTTATACGGAATGCCCCTGTTTACCTTCCGTGACCGCAAAGTGGGCCTTCGACAGATACCCGGGGCCAAGATTTTTCATATTGCCCTGGTCTGGGTCTGCAGCAGTGTGGTGCTTCCCTATGTGGAACTGGCCAACGTCGGTGTCAAAATAGATCAGTGGGTTTTTATTGCGCTCTGCGGATTGAAGTTCATATTTTTGGTTATCTGTACCCTGCCTTTTGATATTCGGGATATCCAACAGGATTCCTATTATCACCTGCGGACTTTGCCCAATATGCTGGGCGAACAAAAAGCTAAAAATCTAACTTATGGGCTGTTGGGCCTCCATTGTGTTTTGATCCTGACGGTACCTTATTCGATACCTATTAAAATTGGATTGATTCTGACCAACGTGCTTATATTTGCTTTGCTAAAATTGGCTGTTTTCAAAACAAAAGATCATTATCACTATGCTTATCTACTTGACGGTAGCTTGGTGCTTCAGTTTCTGATTGTTGTTGTTATCGGTATCTTTAGTGCCGGAACCTGATTTTTTATACGTTTCAAGAGCAATAGGTTACTTTAACCTCCTAAGCGTGTATGGATAGGAGGAGATTGCTAGATTGATTGCTAGATTGCTAGATTGATTGATTGATTGGAGATTTTGGCAAATAGCTCTTTGTAAAAATTAAGATGTCAGAAAGGCGATGATCTTATCGGCAGCCACTTCCGATAATTTATAATAACTTTCGAATGTCCATCCGGCAACATGTGGAGATAAGATCACATTGTCTCTACGGATAAGATCTGCATACCAGTTCTGTTCAGCGAGTTTTGGGAATTTTTCTACGGGCAACACATCAAATGCTGCTCCGATAATGGAACCTGAATCAAGGCCGCTAAGCACTGCGGGTACTTGTACAATACCGCCTCGTGCCCCCAGTAAAAAGAAAATAGGTTTTTCAAATTTAGCCAGATAATCCACATCAATCATCCCCTTTGTTTCATCCGTTAAGGGGATATGGAAACTGATCACATCGGCTTCTTTGCAGATCTTTTCCATGTCTGCTGCTGATGCATATTGATCGGCGTAGTCGATTCGATATTTATCATAGGCAAGCACCTGTACATCAAAACCGGATAGTTTTTTTGCCATGGCCATACCATTGTGCCCATAGCCGATCAAGCCTACAGTACGTCCCTTAAGTTCGTATCCACGATTGGCTTCACGCAACCACTGGCCAGATCGTATTTGTTGGTCACCCCGATTCAGATTGTTCATTAGACTGAGCAACATACCGATCATATGTTCACCTACAGCATCCCGATTGCCTTCATTGGCCGGAATTAACAGCACATCTCTTTGCGCAGCAACTGTATCGTCGATATTGTCCATACCTGCACCAGCACGGGCGATAAAGCGGAGGTTTGGTGCTAGGTCAAAAAAAGCCTTATCTACCTGAAATTTGGAACGGATAACCATACCGGAGTAATTGGAGATGATTTTTTCAGCTTCTTCTCGGCTGATATCCGGTTGATAATGGTAGGCAATACCCGCTTCTTCAAATTTCTCAAGCATGATTTCATGAATGTCGTCGACGATCAAAATGGTAGTTTTCATTCAGTTATTTTTTTATGTGGGACTGATCAGTGAATACTGTTGTGGTGTAGTACGATGATTTAGATCCCAGCGTCATGATTATGGTTGATCTGCATAAAATCTACAGATAATAATTTGTTTAATTGTTGTTGTTTCATGCGGTTAGGCATTATTTTCATGCCAAAATTTCGCATTCTTATCAGGAATGGATTCTCCCATTGTGCGATTTTTCCTATCCTCCAGGAAGTATTACAGATGTAATTTACCCGATCCAATCTTCTTTTTTCGAATCCTTGAAAAGCCAAACTAACGGAAGCTGCGGTCTGGAGTTCATCCACGAGAACAGCAACATCTTCAATAGCCTGACAGGCTCCCTGGCCCAAGTTGGGAGTCGTTGCATGTCCAGCGTCACCCAATAATAGGATATTGTCAAAAGCGAGTTGCTGAAGTGGTTCGATGTCAATGATGTCATTTGCAATTAGCTCGCTATCCTTTGTTTCCGAAAGAATCGTTGGAATAGGGGCATGATAATCTTTAAAATTTTCGAGGAGCTCCTTTGTCTTCCAGTTTTTTAAGACCGGATTTTGTGCCTCAGTATTGATGCATGCGTACCAATAGATGCGGTTATTGACAAGTGGGGTCATCCCAAAGCGGCCTTTGCTGCCCCAGGTTTCTGTCCCCTTACTGAGCTGTATACTGCTATTATCGATGGTGGCCCGCCAACAGGTATAGCCTGAATAACGAGGTGCCGAACCCGGTATGAGTTGTTGTCGTAGTGCTGAGTGTACACCATCGGCAATCAAAAGGGCTTGGCCGCGTACATGGCTTCCGTCTGCGAAATAAACTTGAATATCTTCTCCCTCCCGTTCAAAGGAAACGGCACGTTTGCCGAGATGAACTTGTCCATTGGGGATTTTGGATAAGAGAAACTGATGCAGATCTGCCCGATGGATAGCGAAATTGTCCTGTTGATATTTTTGACTGATTGACCTGGTGTCTGGTTCAACAAGAATATTTCCCTTTTGATCCAAGACATTATAAGATGCAAGGTAATGCCCTATCGGAACGATTTCATCCTTCAATCCGAGATGTTCCAAAGCTTGCATGGCGTTGGCTGCGAGCCCGAATCCAGCACCTATGCCTTTGAGTTCAATGGCGCTTTCATAGACATGTGCTTCAATACCTACTTTTGCAAGCCCTATTGCAGCACATAATCCAGCGATACCTCCGCCTACGATAATAAATGTGCTGTCCGTCGAATGCATATTAAAGACTGTTTGCTATTTCGTTTGTTAAACCGACAAAATCATCTACCGTCAATCGTTCTGCGCGTAGCTCGTACAGTGGATTGTCGGACATTTTATCTTTGGGAACAACGCCCGAAAGTGAGTTACGGAGGGTTTTACGACGTTGATTGAAGCCCGCTTTAACAACACGCCAAAATAGTTTTTCATCACAATTCAATTGTTCACGGTCATTGCGCGTCATGCGGATAACGCCCGACAATACTTTTGGCGGTGGATTAAAAGCTCCTGCTTTTACAGTAAAAAGGTATTCTACTTTATAATAGGCTTGTAAAAAGACACTCATGATACCATATTCCTTGCTGCCCGCCTTAGCTGTACAACGTTCGGCTACTTCTTTCTGGAACATACCCGTCATTTGAACGACACGTTGGCGTTCATCCAAAATTTTAAAGAGAATCTGGGAGGAGATGTTGTAAGGGAAATTGCCAATGACAGCCATTTTCTCACCAAAATACTGTGAAAAGTCAAGGTTTAGGAAATCACCGTGGATCAATCGCTTACCCAATTGGGGATATTTATCGTCCAAATAAGCAATGGATTCGTCATCCACATCGATCAAATAGGTTTCATATTCCTCTTTTTGCAAGAGAAAATCAGAAAGTACACCCATTCCTGGACCTACTTCAAGCACTTGGCTAAAACCCAATTTAGGATCCAATGCTTCCACAATCTTTTGTGCAGTATTTTTATCGTTCAAGAAATGCTGTCCTAAATGTTTTTTTGCTCTTACTGTGCTCATGTTGCAAAAGTAAAAAATAAATAAGTGAAAAGTCATTCTAAGAAAAAAATCCCTATTTTTGAATCAAAGCATTTAAATAGAATGAGCGATAAATTAAAAATCGGAATTACCGTAGGCGATATTAACGGCATTGGACTTGAAGTCATCATTAAATCTTTGGTAGATCAGCGTATGTGCGATTTCTTTACGCCAGTGGTTTACGGAAATACAAAGGTTGCTTCTTTTCACCGTAAAGCGATCGGTGTAAATGATTTTAGTTTTAACGTAATCAATGATGCTGAGCAGGCGCATTCCAAAAGAGCAAATATGATCAATTGCTGGCAGGAAGACGTCAAGATTTCGTTGGGTGAAGAAAACGAAATTGGCGGTAAATATGCCTTCCTTTCGTTGGAGAAAGCTGTTGAGGACCTGAAAGCTGGCAAAATTGATGCTTTAGTGACTGCCCCAATTAATAAGCATAATATTCAACAGGAGGGATTTCAATTTCCGGGCCATACCGAATACCTGCAGGCCAAAGTAGAGGCTGATGATGTATTGATGTTTATGGTTTGTGATGAATTGCGTATTGGTGTGGTAACAGGTCATATTCCACTGCATGAGGTTGCGGCTAATATTACCGAAGAAGCTATTCTTAAAAAGCTAGCCCTGATGAATGACTCGTTGAAGAAAGATTTTTGGATTGAAAAGCCTAAGATCGCAGTTTTGGGACTAAATCCACATGCTGGCGATCATGGGATTATTGGCACCGAAGATGATCAGATCATTAGACCTACCGTAGAAAAAGCAAACGAACAGGGGATCTTCTGCTTTGGTCCATATCCTGCCGATGGATTCTTCGCAAAAGGTGCTTATGAGAAATTCGATGCGGTACTCGCGATGTACCATGACCAGGGGTTAATCCCTTTTAAGCATATTGCCAAAGGTGCCGGTGTAAACTTTACAGCCGGTTTACCTATCGTACGCACTTCGCCAGATCATGGTACAGGCTATGATATTGCTGGAAAAAACTTAGCTTCTGAAAGCTCTTTTGTAGAGGCAATTTTCTCGGCTTTACATATTGTAAAACGCCGTCGTGAACAAGCCGAATTACTTAAAAATCCACTTGCTTTCCGTAAGTTGTCCAAAGATAGGGATTAGGGAAAAAAATTGTTACTTTTGCAAACTGTTTGGTTTTTTACCTGCTGTTTTGACTATGTACGATAATTTACAACATCCAATCTTTTCAATCATTAAGGAACTCGCCGAGACAACAAATACAGAATGTTATGTCATTGGGGGGTATGTTCGCGACTATATTATGAAGCGGCCTTTTAAGAATGATGTGGATATTGTTGTCGTCGGCAGCGGCATTGAATTTGCGACTTTATTGGGTGATAGGCTACATACTAAAGTTGCTGTCTACAAGAATTTTGGTACAGCAATGCTGGTTTATGAAGGACTCAATGTGGAGTTTGTCGGTGCCCGAAGGGAATCTTATCGTGCCAATTCACGTAAGCCTATTGTGGAAGACGGTACCTTATCCGATGATCAAAATCGACGTGATTTTACGATCAACGCGATGGCGTTTTCATTGAATAAAGCGGATTATGGTACTTTAGTGGATCCATTTGACGGCGTGCAAGATCTTGAACAGCGCGTTATTCGAACGCCTCTGGATCCGATAGAAACGTTTTCCGATGATCCACTGCGTATGATGCGGGCTATCCGTTTTGCGACACAGCTAAATTTTAAAATCACGATTGATGCGATCAAAGCGATTAGCGATACCAAAGAGCGAATAAAGATTATCTCGAAAGAACGTATTATCGATGAAATCAATAAGATTATTCTCTCACCTAAGCCGTCAGTCGGTTTTAAATATCTTTTTGATACCGGTCTCCTGGAATTGATCTTTCCGGCCATGTATAATTTACACGGAGTTGATGTCATTGATGGCAAAGGCCATAAAGATAATTTCTACCATACGTTGGAAGTGTTGGATAATGTATGCGAATTGTCTGAAGACCTTTGGTTACGTTGGGCAGCGATTATGCATGATATTGCCAAACCGGCAACAAAACGTTTCGATAAAAAGCTCGGCTGGACGTTTCATGGCCACGAAGATCGTGGTGCACGTATGGTACCAAAGCTTTTTGCTGAATTGAAGCTGCCGCTCCATGAGAAAATGAAATTTGTGCAAAAGCTGGTACAATTGCATCTTCGGCCTATTGTCTTGGCGCAGGATATCGTAACGGATTCTGCTGTCCGTCGTCTCTTGTTTGAGGCGGGGGATGATATTGAAGCCCTTATGATGCTATGCCATGCGGATGTGACCACAAAAAATGAGTTTAAAAAGAAAAAATATCGTCAGAATTTTGAACTTGTCAAACAAAAATTGAAGGACGTCGAAGAGCGGGACAAGGTTCGAAACTGGCAGCCGCCGATCAGTGGAGAGGATATCATGGTCCTATTTGGCTTAGCGCCAGGGCGTACTGTAGGCCAGCTGAAAAATTTGATTCGTGAGGCTATTCTAGAGGGCGATATTCCAAATTCCAGGGTAGAAGCTTATCAATTCTTGGTGAAAAAAGCAGGGGAAATGAACCTGACGATCAAACAAGAAATACCATTGGAAATTTCCAATTCTTAAAATATAGTATTAATTTTAGAGGGTTAAAAGAAGAAAATAGCAGAGATGGCAATTTATAGATTTAGAGTTACTTTTGAGGATTATGAAGATGTATATCGTGAGATCGACATGCCTTCTAAAAGTACATTTATAGACCTGCATGAGGAAATCCATAAATCAACAGGTTATGCTGCGGATGCATCTTCCTCGTTCTATGTGAGCAATGATCAGTGGAAAAAGGGAACGGAGATTGCATTCAAGCCTACACAACGTAAAAAAGATGCTGAGGTATTGTTGATGGAGAATATCCGTTTAAGTAAGTTTATTGATGATCCACATCAGAAATTTTACTACGTTTACAATTTTGATCGTCCTTATGATTTCCAGGTTGAATTGATCAAGATCTTGAAGGAAGAGGATGGAAAAGACTATCCGGCGCTGTTTAAGTCTATGGGGCAGGTTCCCAAAACTATGACTGCGGCTAATTTCCCCGTGTCAGATTCGGTTGAAGAGGACGATTATGTGGAGGAAGATGATACGCAATATGGCGTCGATGATGAAGACGAATTGGATGGCTTCGACAGTGATGGTGACGATGAGGAAGAGGGCGAAGAAGGTGAAGAGCGTGAAGAATCCAACGGCTACGAAGACGAATATTAATTAACAAGACTTTACAGGTTTTTTTCAGCCTGTGAAGTGCTATATTATGGCAAATAAAAAAACATTGATAGCCATTGTGGGGCCAACTGCTGTTGGTAAGACTACAATGGCTATTTCATTGGCGCAATATTTTAAAACAGCGATAATTTCTGCTGATTCTCGTCAGTTCTATCGGGAAATGTCTATTGGTACAGCTAAACCAGATCCAGCGGAACTTGCTGCTGCTCCTCATTATTTCATTGATTCACACTCCATCACGCAGGATTATTCTGCAGGCGATTTTGAACGTGAGGCCTTACTGAAACTAGAAGAACTATTTCAATTGCATGATGTCGTAATTATGGTAGGTGGATCGGGCCTGTTTGTACGGGCCCTGTGCGAAGGATTGGATGATCTGCCCAAGGCGGGGGATGAAGTGCGCGAGCGACTTAATCATGAACTTGCAGTATTGGGATTGGAGGTCTTAAAAGATCGATTGAAAAGTATTGACCCTGCATATTTTGAAACGGCAGACATCGATAATCCGCAACGTGTCGTACGGGCGCTTGAAGTTTTTGAGGAGACTGGTAAACCGATGTCATTTTACCATAAGAAAGATGTCGAGAAAAGACCTTTTGATATCCTTACCATTGGCTTGAATATGGATCGGGCGAACTTGTATGAAAGGATCAATTTACGTGTAGATTTGATGATGAAAAATGGCTTACTGGACGAAGTGAAAGCTTTACTTCCTTTCAGAACGAAGCCTGCATTGCTCACTGTTGGCTACGCTGAGTTGTTTGATTATCTCGATGGCAAGCAGTCTTTGACGGAAGCGACCGAGAAAATCAAACAAAATTCGAGACGTTATGCCAAGCGACAGATTACATGGTTTAAAAAATATGGCAATACGCATTGGTTTCAGTCCCAGGAGACAGCTGCTATAATTGATTTTATTCAAAAGGAGCTGACAGGAGAGCATTCCTAAGGATCTAGCAGCAGTGAACTAGATGTTATCCTCGAAGGTTCAGACGAGGTATATAGACCGCGTTTCAAGGTATGGATAACGTATATATGCCATAAAAAAAGCCTTTGTTATTAATAACAAAGGCTTTTCTATTTCATTTTGGAAATTACTTTACTAAATAGTTCCATCCGAATGGATCTTCTACTTTGCCATAGCGCAAGTCGTTGAGGTAATTCAAAACACGATTTGAAAACTCGCGGCCCTCTACTGGTGGCAAGTGGTAATCTTGTCCTTCAAAACCGATACGGCTGATATCCGTAATTGTGGCTGCAGTACCAGCTGCGAAAGCTTCAGTTACTGTACCGGCTTTAATACCGTCAATTAATTCTTGAATAGATACCTTTCTCTGCTCGGCTTTATAACCCCATTTCTCCGCCAATTCCATAATTGTACGTCGTGTTACACCGTGTAAGATCGTATCACCATGTGGTGTAATAATCGTATCTCCAATGCGGAAAATAAGGTTTGCCGTACCTGCTTCTTCAATATATTTATGTTCAGAAGCATCTGTCCACATAATTTGGTCATAACCTTCATCATTGGCCAATTGTGTAGGGTAAAGCGATAATGCATAGTTACCTGCATTTTTAGAAAAGCCAACACCACCTTCTGCTGCACGCGTATAATAGGTCTCAACTTTTAAGCTGATTGCTTTGCTGTAATATGCGCCTACAGGGCCAGTGATAATGATAAATTTGTATGACTTTGAAGGGTGTACACCTAATGCTGCTTCTGTTGCGAACATAAAAGGACGGATGTACAATGATGAACCTTCTTTTGCCGGGATCCAGTTACGGTCGATGTCCAATAGCTTGCTTAGGCCATCCATAAAAATCTCCTCAGGTACCTCCGGCATTTGAAGACGTGCGGCAGATTTGTTGAATCTTTCCCAGTTTCTGTCCGGACGGAAGATACTCACTGTTCCATCTGCAAATTTATAAGCCTTGATTCCTTCAAAGATCGCTTGACCATAATGTAAAGCGGACATCGAAGGACTAATACTGATATCTCCATAAGGGACGATGCTGACATCTTTCCATTCACCGTCATCATAGTTTGCGACCAGCATGTGGTCGGATAAAATCTTTCCGAATTTTAGATTGTCGAAATCTACTTGCGAGAGTCTTGAATTTTGAGTTGGCTCTACGCGAATTGAATAGTTCTCTGTCGCGTTCATCTTATTTTTTAATTACTTAGGCTAAGTTAGGAAAAAAATGAAATATAAGTTGCACCTGTACCCGGATAATTTACCCGCTTCGATATGCCTTTTATTTCGGACAGTTGTTCCCTATTTTACTACACTTTTTTTGAAATGGAAGAATTTTACTTCATATTTCTCGGCTAGACTGTATTAATAATTAAATGTGTTAAGTATTTATTAATTAACGCCGTTATTTCATATTATGGCATAAAGTTTGGCTATAAAGAATGCGGTCCTATAGATGGGCTTTTTGGTCCGCAGTAACGCTATAAAATCACTTATCATAAAAATAAACTTAGTATGGAATTGACTCACAGTCTTAACAAAAGTAGTGAAGTAACATCAGGCGACAATCGCTCAGTGTTACAGGGTGAAGTTGAAGTTCAGAAGAAAGGTATTTCTATGAATTTTATCCTTGGTTTTTTTGTGTTTTTATATAAAACGGCAATTAAACCTTAACAAACCTCCATTATAGTCTAAGCTTTCTTGAGCTTACCAATTAGACGAACGCACAGCGGTTCTTTAAAACAACAAAATTCAGCAATACGAGATTAGCCAAAATAAGGGAATCCAAAAAATTTTGGCTAATCTCCAGCCGGAGACCCCCTATTATTCGGTCAATGTGCGGAATATTTTAGTCTGTATGCCGTATTATTCGGCTAGTATTTTCAACAGCGGGTCGAGATATTCGCGACTATTGCTCAATCTTGGAACCTTATTTTGTCCACCTAGCTTACCTCTTGATTTCATCCATTTATAGAACGTATCTTCGGGCGCATTGTGTACAATAGGTGGTCGTAGGGCCATATTCTTAAAACGTTTGGCGTCATAATCCGAATTGATTTCACGGAGTTTAGCATCCAATATTTCACAAAAACGCCTAAAATCATTGGGTTGTTGTTCAAATTCTATCACCCATTCATGTGCTCCGGCTTCGGCATCTTTAAAATAGACAGGTCCAGCGGTATAATCTTTTATACGTGCCTGTGTCAACTTGCTCGCTTCGGCCAGGGCCTGTTCGGCGTTGTCAACAATAACCTCTTCGCCAAAGGTGTTAATGTATTGTTTGGTACGTCCGGAGATCTGAAAACGATAAGGGGATAATGATGTAAACTTGATGGTATCTCCGATTTTATAACGCCACAAACCAGCATTCGTTGAAATGATCAATGCATAGTTTTTGCCAAGCTCCACCTGATCCAAACGTAAGGTTGACGGATTTTCTTCGTGCATTCGCTCAGTAGGTAAGAATTCGTAATAAATACCATAATCTAGCATAAGCAGAAGATCTTCCGAATCCGATTGATCTTGTAGACCAAAATATCCTTCTGAGGCATTATAATTCTCTAGATAATACATATTGTCAGAAGGGATCAATTTTTGGAATTGCTCGCGATAAGGTTTGAAGCTCACTCCGCCATGCCCATAAAACTCTAGATTTGGCCATACCTCCAATAGGTTGTCTTTGCCTGTAATCTCAAGAATACGTTTGGCCATAACAATATTCCATGTCGGTACGCCAGCTAGACTCGTTACGTTTTCTTTGAGTGTAATTTGAGCAATCTGTTCAATTTTCTCTTCAAAGTTTGGATTTAAAGTAACCTCCATATTGGGCGTTCGCTTAAATTCTGCCCAGAAAGGAAGGTTACGGATGAGGATTGATGAAAGATCGCCGTAGTAGGAATCCGGACTGAAATTGTTGATTTGTGAAGAACCACCAATAACAACAGATTTTCCCGTAAATACGCGGTTTTCGGGTCTATTATGACAATAGATTGTAAGCATATCTTTACCGCCCTGGAAGTGACACTCTTCGAGTGCTTCCTCACTAACGGGAATAAATTTGCTACGGTCAGATGTAGTGCCTGAGGACTTGGCAAACCATTTGATATCAGAAGGCCACAAGATATTCTGTTCGCCTTTTATCATGCGATCAACGTAGCCCTTAATATCATCATAGTCCTGTATAGGGACACGTTCTTTGAAGATTTCGGGCGTTAATATACTTGTATAATCGTATTTTTTTCCCCATTCCGTAGCTTCAGCAGTGGCAATTAAACTCTGAAACCATTCTTCTTGTACATCGTGTGGGTATTTCATGAAAAGTTCAATCTGGTGAATTCTTTTTTTCATGAACCAAGTAAAAATGGAGTTTAATAAGGCCATAGGGGGAGAGATTCTTTAATCTTTAAAATTTTTTCCTTCTTAATTCAAAATGTCTACCGAGATAAAATTTACGGGCAAGCTCATTATCTGCAATTTCCTCAGGTGTACCCGTCAGCATAATCTTTCCTTCGGTCAGGAGGTAGGCCCTGTCCGTAATAGATAGGGTTTCCTGTACGTTGTGGTCGGTAATTAAGATGCCGATATTACGGGTTTTGAGCTTGGCTACGATCGTCTGAATTTCTTCTACGGCGATTGGGTCAACCCCTGCAAAAGGTTCATCCAAAAGTATAAAAGATGGATTTGCAGCTAATGCTCGCGCAATTTCGGTACGTCGACGCTCACCACCGGATAACAAATCACCCCTGTTTTTGCGGACACGGTGTAGGCTGAATTCTGTGAGTAGTTCTTCCAGTTTTGCCAAGCGTTCTTCTTTATTTGGATAGTGGATTTCTAATACAGCCAGGATGTTGTTTTCTACGGAGAGCTTCCGAAAGACGGATGCTTCCTGAGCGAGGTAACCTATCCCACGTTGGGCACGTTGGTACATCGCATCCTGCGTAATCTCCTGATCGTCGAGGAATACTTTGCCTTCATTGGGCTTGATCAGACCAACAATCATATAGAATGAGGTCGTTTTTCCTGCCCCATTGGGGCCCAATAACCCGACAATCTCTCCTTGTTCCACATGGAAGGAAACATTGTTGACAACGGTTCGCTGCTTATATTTTTTTATGAGATGTTCTGCCTTTAAAATCATCTTCGTGGAGTGTCTTGTGTTATATGTATCTGTTCAATAGGACTACTTAAGAACCCTCACCGTTCTTTCATGCCTGGTATCTAATCCAGTATGAGGGTTTTATGCCTGACCAAATCTTGTGTAAATATATTTAATATCTTCTTACTATTGCAATACTAATACTTAATCCCTTTGATGTTTAGCTGTAAGTTTCTTTTGTTGCGCCACACATTCTCTTCAATGCTGTAACAGATGTCGAAACTTTGTCCGGAATTGATATGTGTGATATGTTCTGCTAGTCCAAAACCGATACAGTCAAATGAAGGAGAGTCTTCTTGAACAACGGTCATCTTGAGGTGATTGGTGCCTACAATAAAAGCTTGTCCTACTGCATTTACCTTTTTACTTAGGAAAATAGGAGATTCATTTTGGGGCCCGAAAGGTTCAAACTGCTGGAGAATACGGAAGAACTTAGCATCTATATCCTTCAACGCTAGCTTAGCATCGATCAAAATTTCTTGGGTCAGCATTTCAGGACTGATACGTCGCGATACCACTTCCTCAAAACGATCTTGGAATAGGGTGACATTATCTAAGGACATCGTTAATCCGGCAGCATATTTATGACCGCCAAATTGTTCCAATAGATCGGCGCATTCGCTTAAGGCTTCATACAAGTCAAAACCCAGTACCGAACGGCAGGAACCTGCAATATGACCATTTGTTTCGGTCAATATAATCGTCGGACGGTAATATTTTTCGGTCAGGCGGGAAGCTACAATACCAATGACACCTTTGTGCCAGTCGGCTTTATACAATACCGTGGATTTGCGGCTTTTAAGTAGGGCATTGTCCTCAATGAGTGCCAGCGCTTCTTCTGTTATTTTGAGATCAAAATCTTTACGGACATTATTTTGATCGTCTATGCTCGAACTGAAGTCTTTGGCTTCTTGTAGCGATTTGGAAATCAAAAGCTTGACGGCGTCTTTGGCATGGTCTATTCTGCCCGCAGCATTAATGCGTGGGCCGATCTGGAACACGATGTCGTTAACTGTAAAGATCTTCGTTCGATTATTTGATAAATCAATCAGTGCCTTTAGTCCGACGCAGGGATTCGTATTAAGTTTAATAAGGCCAAAGTGGCTGAGTATTCTATTTTCACCGGTAATCGGAACAATGTCCGAAGCGATACTCACGGCCACAAGATCTAGAAACTGATAGCAGGCATTGATATCCATGCCATTGGTCAATATAAAAGCCTGAATAATCTTAAAGCCGATTCCACAACCTGAAAGTTCTTTGTAGGGATATTCACAGTCTGCTCGCTTGGGGTCTAATACGGCATAAGCTTTGGGAAGTTCTTCACCGGGAAGGTGGTGATCGCCAATGATAAAATCAATTCCTTTGCTATTTGCGTAATCTATTTTATCGACTGCCTTGATGCCGCAGTCCAATGCAATAATTAAGCTGAAACCATTTGCTGCGGCATAGTCGATGCCTTGTGTAGAGATGCCATAACCTTCGGCATAGCGGTCTGGTATATAAAACTCCAGCTGGCTATGAAATTCCCTGAAAAAACTATAAACAACGGCTACCGCTGTGGTACCGTCTACGTCATAGTCTCCATAGATCAGAATTTTTTCTTTGTTGCCGATGGCTTGGATAATACGGGTGATGGCTTTCTCCATGTCCCGCATCAAAAATGGATCGTGCAAATCCGATAATTGAGGTCTAAAAAACTGCTTTGATTCGTCAAAAGTCTCAATTCCCCTGCTCACGAGCAACTCTGCCAATACAGTGTTGATGTTTAATTCCTCGCGCAGTTTGTTGGTTATTTTGACATCAGTTTTAGATTTTAGTACCCACCTTTTTTGCATATCTTTGCACAATATTTTAAGTGTAAATATACGTTTTAAGGCTGGACTTACCTAATTCCTAAACCCGGTATTGATCCGCTGTTGCTTAACGTGCATATTCCCAATGTTTTAAATATGGTGCAGGCTTATTCTTTATATGAAGGTTCTTTTTCTGTAGACAAGAGTAGAAAATTTATTCCCTTTGACCCACTTCTAGACGACCCTAAGGACCGACCGGGGGCGATGTTTATCCATGTCCATCCCTTCTTGATCCAAACTAATTCCGGGCTTGTTCTCTGTGATACCGGCCTTGGCTATACGGATGACAGTGCTGTGCTACAGCTGCATCATAATATCCGTAAGGCTGGCTTTAGACCCGAAGATGTAAAATATGTACTGATGTCCCATCTTCATAAGGATCATGCCGGTGGGATGGTGACATTTGAAAACGGAACAGGACGTATCGCATTTCCTGAAGCCGAATATATTGTTCAGCGTGGCGAATGGGAAGACGCCTATTCAGGCATCTCCAGTTCATACAGGACCGAGATTTTTGATGTGATTCAACGCAGTGGAAATTTGGTACTGGTGGAAGGTGAAGGAAAAATAAATGATGAAATCAGCTATGCGCTCAATGGTGGACATACCGCACATCATCAGGCATTTCATATTCAAACGGATGATCAGCACTATTTCTTTGGCGGAGATGTATTACCTGAGCCTGAAGAAATTTTCCATAATTATGTCGCCAAATATGATTTCGATGGTCGGCGCTCCAAATTCTTGCGTCAGGAGTATTGGGCAGAAGGCGCGCCAGCGGGCTGGATTTTTTTGTTTTATCATTCTAAAAATATAACCATTGGCCGTAGTCAGATCCGGGAAGATGGAACCTATAAGCTAGTTGACGCAAAGTCATAAAGGAAAAACCTCCATGACCTTTTGGGAACATGGAGGTTTTTGGAAGGTTTAGTATCCCGGATTTTGCGGGAAGGCTGCACCAGTGTTACTGTCGATAACTTCTTGTGGAATAGGCCAAAGAATAAATTCTTTTTTCACCACATTTTTTGATTGTGTGTTTAATGTTTGCACGCGACGTAAAAAGATGTCGTCACCAAAACGGGCAAGGGTCATACGGCGCATTTCCTCACCAATAAGCTCCCGGGCGCGTTCGTCGAGAATCAAATCAGCATTGATTGCTGTAGCATCGATTAATGACGCCTTTGCACGGGCGCGGACAGCATTGATGGCGTCTTTAGCTTGTGCCGGTTTATTGGCGCGCCAGTATGCTTCAGCCAATAGCAGGTAAGTTTCTGCCAAACGTACTTTCACACGGTCCTTCATATTTCCTTCAAATGCAGGGTCAACAGCTGTCTTTCCGTAGAAAAATTTGGTTGTTGTCGGGAATACATTGCCTGATTCTTTGATGGCGTCGGTCAGTTCGATCTTCTTGCCATAAAGTTCAGGGACGGAAGGATCGTTGTAATACCAATCGCGTTTGATATTGAAAGATGAATTTCTGACATCTTGTTTTTCATAACTATCCAGCCACCATTGATAAGGGCGTACGTGCCCAAGACCTCTTCCACCAAGTGAGTCGGCCAAGGCAAATCCTTTTTGTTGTGAATAGAAAGGCACCCAGGCACGTTTACTCCAATCCGTGTAGCGGTCGCCGCCCCCTTGTGTATTATATTCCAATTGGATGGCCCAGATCGTTTCTTGATTGCCGGAACCGCGATTTTGATTGTTTTCGATAAACATATCGTGGAAATAATCCCCGGGTTTATCTTTTTCGGCGCCAAAACGTTGATCGTTCAATTTAAAGTAACCACTTTGAATAACTTTGTTGGCAGCTTCTGCAGCTAAATCTGGCTGCCCAGCTTCGATATATGCTTCTGCCAGGTAGTGTAAAGCAGCCCATTTCGTCAATTTACCTTCCTGAATTGTTCCTGGATTGTCGGGCAGGTTTTCACTTGCATACTTAAGGTCTTCAATCATGTGCGTCAAGATTTCAGCTTTCGGTGTACGTGTGAAATCGCGACGGGGTGTTTCGGATACTTTGTCCACCCAAGGCACATCGCCGTACAGGTTGACTAAGTAGCGATAACTGTAGGCACGGAAGAAACGAGCCGTTGCTTCCACACGTTTTGGATCGTTGTCCTTGTCTGTCCAGCTAATACCATCCTTTTTTAAAGCCTCAAGGATGGTATTGGTATTGCCAATAAATCCGTAGGCATATTTCCAATAATTGCGGACATAAGACGAAGCAGGATTTAGCGTATAATTGCTGAATGGAGCCAATGTAGCGTCTGTACCTGTGGTTTTGATAGCAACGATATCTGTTCCGACCTGTAACGCCTCCTGTGGAGTTGCTCCTTGGGAAAAGATACTACCGTTCCAGGTCAGGAATTCCATGCGGGCATAAGAGTATAAACCATTTAGTCCAGTTTCGAAGCCTTTCGTATTGATATAGGTATTATCAGGTGACTGAAAGCTGCTGGTGTCTTCATTTAAGAAGTTCTTGCTGCAGCCTGTAAAAAGTAAGCTTAGGCCAGCTAGCATTGTATATAAAGTTGTATTTCTTTTCTTCATGATCTTGATGTGTTTAGAATTGGACATTTACTCCCAATGAGAATGTTCTCGCAACAGGATAAGGACTGGCAATATTTGTCGTTGTTGGATTACCTGTGGTCGAACTTACGCTCAATGCCTCTACGTTGTAACCTTTGATTTTGGAGAATGTATAGAGGTTACGGGCGTTAATAAATGCTTTAATGGAAGAGAGATTCAATCTTTTTAGAAAATCGCCATCAAAGGTATAGCCCAAGCTAAAGTCCCTAATTCGCCAATAGGATGAATTGATATAATACGTATGGTTGTTTACTGGCGTGTATCCAGGGGATGGGATGTCTGTGTTTGTACGCTCCGGTGTCCAGTAAGGCATGTCAGCAAGATAATTGGCGCCGTTGTTAGGTAAGAAACGTTCGATGTTTTTGAAATCATCTATTTTCGTTCCACCAAATGCCCCATTCATAAAGAACGACAGGGAGAAATTTTTGTACGTGAAATCATTGCCTATACCAAGTGTATAAGGTGATATTTTGTTCCCCATCATGGTACGGTCATTGGCATCGATTATACCGTCGTTGTTGAGGTCTGCTAACTTGGCATCGCCAGGTTTCGCTTTAGGTTGATAGGAGTTTGCGATGTCGTCGCCCTCTTGCCATACACCAATGACTTTATAATCGTAGAAAATACGGATAGGCTTTCCGATTAACCAGGCATTGGTCAAATCATCTTTTCCGTCAGCGCGCAGTTTGGTGATTTTATTGTTGTTATAAGCAAAGGTTGTATTTACATTCCATTGGAAATGGTCATTTTTGACAGGTATGGCATTCAAGGTAACTTCTATCCCTTTGTTGGAAGTTTCACCGATATTGGTCAAAATGGTGTTATAGCCGTTCATGACAGGGACCTGTTCACTTAATAAAAGATCCGATGTTTTTGAGGAGTAGTAGTCGATCGTTCCTGAAAGTCTATTTTTGAGAATCCCAAAATCCAAACCAAGGTTTAATGAAGCTGTCGTTTCCCACGTTAGATTGCTTCCACGTCCATTGAAATTCATCACAAGTCCTTTGACTGGATCAAGACCATAAATATAATCGACGTTGGTCAGACGGTCATAAGTTTGATAAGGTGATACGGCCTGATTTCCATTTTTACCATAAGAAACACGAAGTTTTAACAAGTCGAAATATTCCTGCACATTCCCTTCTTTAGAAATTACCCAGGCTCCTGCAACGGATGGGAAAAATGCATATCGGTTGTTAACAGAAAATGCGCTATAACCGTCCGAACGACCTGTTAAAGTTAATAGGTAGCGATCCTTAAAGGCATAGTTGATTCTTCCCATATAGGAAATCATCGCTGTATTTTGAAGGTTGGATTCGATCTTAAGATTTTTAGAGGCAGAAGCCATGTTGTTATATCCGGCATCTGATACAAAATCGTCTCCATTCATTCTTGAAGTTTTCAAATTTGTTTTCTGGGAAGAATAGAGGCCCACGACATTGATCTTATGGTCACCAAAGGTACGGTCATAGGTCAAGAGATTTTCCCAGGTCCAGTCCCAGAAATGCTCATTGTAAATTGATCCGGTACCATTCACGCCGCGTCCTGTGACCGTATTTGAGCCATAGTAGGAGTTTTCGTTAATATTTCGGTAGTTGGTTCCGAATGTGGTTTTGAAACTTAATCCTTCAATAGGAAGTTTCACATCAAGCCAAGTATTCGCATAGACCGTTCTTCTGGTCTGATCCCACTGGCCTTTTTCGTCTGCGAAAGGGTGTGCCCACAAGGTTTGTGCGTACATTGGGTACGTTACAGCAGTGCCATCGGCATCACGGTTTTTACTGTAAGGGGAAAGTTTTACAACACTTTCAAGGTTAGGCTGTACGCCGTCACGGTTCCCTTGAGAAGCCTGCATGGTCATTCCTAGCTTTAACCAAGAGCTTAAACTTTGGTTGAGGTTTAGATTGACATTATATCTTTCGTAGGGCGTGTTTTTTACCACACCATCTTGATTTAGGTAGCTTACAGATGCATAATAATCGGATTTATCTGTTCCACCTGAAAAACTGAGTTGATGTTCCTGAATGGGAGCGCCACTATTGAATACTTCGTCCTGCCAATTGACTTCTTCCCCTTTTTTGTATTGTTCCAATACGTTGGCAAAAAGATAATTTTCTGGGTTGAGCTGATCGCCGGTTTTTCCTTTCGAAGCCTGGTAATCACGCATAAATTGGATGTACTGTGGACCGTTCATCAATTTAAGGCGGCGTTCTACACTTTGAACCCCAAAATAGCCGTTATAATTGATGCGTGCTTTCCCTGCGGCACCCTTTTTTGAGGTGATGAGGATAACGCCATTTGCAGCTCTTGAACCATAGATTGCGGTGGATGAAGCATCTTTCAGTACCGAGATACTGGCAATTGTATTGGAAGAGATATCGCCCAGGGAACCACTAAAAGGAATTCCATCCAGGATAATTAGGGGTGCATTGGACGCCGAGATCGAGTTCTCACCGCGGATATTGATAGAAGCTGTTTCGCCAGGTTTTGCCGAACCGGAATTGATCGCCAGACCGGAAATCTTACCTTGAAGTTTATCGACAACATTCGGTGAATTTATTCGTTCCAGGGATTTTGCTTCCACTGTAGCGATACTTCCTGTCAAATCGCTCTTTTTCTGTTTACCATAACCTACGACCACAACTTCATCCAAAACATCCTCGGATTTTGTCAAGGTTATTTGTGATGCTTGTGATACGGGAACTTCTTTCGCCGTAAATCCGATCGAGTTAAATGTTAGGATGGCACTTTTTGAACTGACGTTCAGTGAGAAGATACCGTCTTGATTGGTTGTAGTTGCTGCTGCTTTACCTTTTTCAGAAACAGTAACACCGCTTATTGGTTTCCCCGTTTCATCAACGACCTTTCCGGAGACGACTTGCTGGAAGGGTGAACGACTGGTTATTGCAACCAAATTACGTGGATTTGCTACCCCGTAAATAGGTGCCGCTAATGACAAGATTGATAATGGTGTCAGAAGGATGAGATGACTCTTTTTGACCATAGGTGTGTAATTTAGATTCAGTAAGTGTTTAATGCGGCAATTATAAAGAAATAAAGCGTTGGCAATTCTATTGCTTCTTGGAACAAACGATTGCACGAACTACGAAAACGTTATAGAAATGGGGTTTTGTAATGAAAAATTGGAGCTAATTGAAGCTGATTTGTTCGGCTAGGAATTCCGATCGTTAATAACATGTATACGTCGAGCGTTTTTAGTGTTGTTCAGTTGTGTCATCAAGATGCCATACGTCGAAAAAAGGGATGATATCGGTTAAAAGGGTCGTTTTTCTGCTCTTTTTTTAGTATTTTGGGGTAATTTGGTCTTTGTAGCCCATCCCGTCAGATACCAGCGGATTCGTTTAAGATTGATTTTTTGGGTAAATTTGTGTTTTAGTAGCTAAGGGCTGATGCTGTTTTTTCTAAAAGTCTTTTTTTTGTTAGAAAGAACCTTTAGCTTGTTTTCGTAATTGTTGTAAACAACGTTATGAAGCTTATATTATTAGTATTTATTTAAATAGAAGATTATGTCTATTGTAAGAGAGTCCGATCTGATTGGAATTGGAAAAAAATTTCAAATTGAAACCGATGCGGGAGACAATATGGTTGTTGTTATCCATGACGATGGCAGACGGGAACTTTATCGCTATGATGACGAGGAACATGAGTCACGTTGCGTCATGACACTCAATGACGATGAATCTCGGCAGATTGCGGGTATTATCGGTGGTTTGTCCTACAAGCCTAAAGCTTTGGAGACAATTGAAGTTGCTTTGGACGATTTACGCATTGAATGGTACAAAGTAGAAGGCAAAAATGAGGGGGCCGGAAAGACGATTGGAGAGCTGGAAGTTCGTCAACGTACAGGTGCATCGATTATTGCTGGGATACGGGATGATGATACGGTTATCAATCCAGGACCGTCTTATTTGATTAGCCCAGGCACCACACTTGTCATTGCTGGAAAGAAGAATAATATTAAACTTTTGAAGGAAATTTTATTGTAATATATGCTATCACATACCTTAATACTGGAAATTGGAATCGCTGTAGGACTTGTTGCCATTGTTGGCCTAATAGCCAATAAGCTTAAGTTTTCTGTTATTCCATTTTTCATTATTATAGGAATGGTTTTGGGACAGCACGCTCCGCAGGTTGGTCTGGTGGATTTAACATTTACAGAAAGTAAACCCTTTATAGATTTCATGGGACGGTTGGGTGTATTATTCCTGCTGTTCTACTTGGGACTTGAGTTTTCGGTCAATCGCCTTATTAAATCCGGTAAAGCAATTGTGACAGGCGGGACAATTTACGTCTTATTGAACTTTACTTCAGGCTTGTTGATCGGATGGCTAATGGATATGCCATTTAAGGAGATGATGGTCTTATGCGGTATCATGACAAGTTCTTCCACGGCCATTGTCGCAAAGGTTCTTACAGATCTCAAACGTACGGCCAACCCGGAGACTGAGGTCATTATGGGGATGATTATGTTCGATGATCTGTTTATAGCGATGCATATCTCTTTCCTTTCAGGCTTGATACTGACAGGAAGCAGTTCGTTTTGGACGGTAGCAGGAACGTCCTTACTGGCCTTGGGATTTATATTGACCTTTTTGATTTTGGGCAGAAAACTGGTGCCTGCGATCGATCGCTTATTGAAGGAAAAAACTTCTGAATTATTTATATTGATCATCTTTGCCTTACTTTTTATTGTGGCAGGTTTCTCCGAAACCATCCATGTTGCGGAGGCTATCGGGGCATTGATGGCCGGCTTAGTGTTGGCGGATTCGCAATACATCAAAAAGATTGAATCGATGGTGCTGCCCTATAAGGACTTTTTTGGGGCCATGTTTTTCTTTAGTTTCGGATTGTCTATTGACATTATGTCCCTTGGAGGAGCTGTCTTTTGGGCTTCGATTGCAGCGCTGGTGACGGTGATGGGGAATCTTGCTTCGGGCTATTTTGCAGCTAAATTTTCGGGTATGAAACCTAAAACGTCCTTTGATATTGGTTTTACCTTGTCTGCACGGGGGGAGTTTTCCATTATCATGGCAAATATTGGTAAAGCAGGGGCTTTATTACCCGTTATTCAATCCTTTGTGGTCGTATATGTGCTCATTCTTTCCATTGTATCCCCACTATTGACCAAAGAGTCACGTAAGCTTTGGAAATTACTTTTCGGTGCGGATGCCAATAGTGCCAAGCCTTTGAAAAAGTTGAGCGATTTGGAAAACAATCAGGGCAGATAGACCTGCGGATAGGGTACAGCTCAAACGATGTTTTAGGAGAGGCATATAGCATATACAAACAAAACGGGGCTTTCCAATATTCTTGGATAGCCCTGTTTTGTTTGATTAGTCGGTGAATTTTACAAAAAACCCAGCTCCAGTTTTGCTTCTTCAGACATCATGTCTTTTGTCCAGGGTGGATCAAATGTCAATTCGACCAATGCTTCTTTGACACCTGCTACAGCAGCAACTTTTTCCTGAACTTCATTCATGATTTCGCCTGCCACGGGGCAGCCAGGAGCAGTCAGCGTCATTACAATCTTTGCAATACCCTCTTCCTTCGTAATGATTTCATATACAAGCCCCAAATCCACAATATTTGCGGGTTTCAGTTCAGGATCATAAATTGTTTCCAGTACAGCTTGGATTTGTGGCGCTAGACCCAGTTTATCTAATATAATGATACTCATTTATTCCGTTTTTTATCGTGAATAGCGTCCTGATAGATCGCTAATAATTTCGCTTCATTTATTTCAGGAGTAAAATTACTAAAATAGTAAGCAATACAGGTCTTTCTTATCTCATCTTTTTCATTTGTTGTTTTTGTGCTCCACTCCGTTAAGCATTGGATAATATCGTTTTTGTTGTGGGGATCGAACGTTTGTCCTGTTTTGCCGGGGATAATCAGTTCGGGGAGCGGGCCTAAATTGGAGCAAAGCACAGCTGTTCCGACTGAATAAGCCTCAAGAATCGTAATCGGCATCCCTTCAAAACAAATCGATGGTACAAGTAAAGCCTGTGCTTTGGCTATCAAGGGAAGTATTTCTGATCTCTTTTTAAAACCGAGGTAGGAAATATTCGCCTGGTGTTTAATGCTTCTCAAAACCTCATTTTCGAGCGGACCGCCGCCGATAATTGCTAGTTGAAAATCTGTGCCGATGAAAGCATCGATCAGCTGTAATATCCCCTTTTCATCTGAAAGACGACCGACATATACAAAGTGGGCCTGCGGACCCTCTGGTGCTATTGTCGTAGGAAAGACAAAATTCGGTTTGATCGCGAATTTAGTAGGCGGAAGATGCAAGGTCGATTCAACGAATATGTTCTTTGCAAAGGAGCTTAAATTGATGTAGCGATTTACTTTTGCCCAAGTTCCAATTTTGCGGTGAAACCAGTAATTCAGTGCGAGAAGAAATGTTTTTACTATCGAGTTGTTAAATGCTTTTTGTCGGACGGCTGTCCACGGAAACTCCTCTTGGAGTGAGTCCAGAAAGAGACGGTTGTGATGGTACAGTGTCGCCGAAGGGCATAGTAAACGAAAATTGTGCAGGGTCATGACCTGGGGGACGCCGAGTTTGGCAATGGTACGCACGATAATCGGGCCTGCTGCATAATGCGTGTTGTGAACGTGAACGATGTCTGGTTTAAACGCCCGAATTATTTTTTTGACACGTTGAGCAGCGCAAATATTCCAAAAAGATCCTATTGTCTGTAGTGCACCCTGCAACCCCTTTTTATTTTGAAACGTTAGCGTTTGGACCTCATGTCCTTGCGCGAGGAGGGAAGATTCCTGCTGAAATACAGTGTCTTCACCACCAGGATCTTGATAAAATGTATGGATAATCAGTATGCGCATAATAAAAGACTTATACAAATGTACAATTTTGAGGTGACTTCCTTTAAAGGGACAAAATTGCCATTTCTATATGATTATTGCTATATTCGCAAGATTCGATCGTAAAGATATATGCAACATTTACAACAACTCGTGATAGAGGCGATAGAGACAAGTCAATTTCCTGAAACACCATCAAATTTATATGATCCGATACGGTATATATTGACTTTGGGCGGAAAGAGGGTTCGACCTGTGCTGACATTGATGGCCGCCGAATTATTCGGCATGCAAGAGATGGAGGAAATTATCCCTGCTGCCAAAGCAGTGGAGTTTTTTCATAACTTTTCACTGATCCACGATGATCTGATGGATAAGGCTCCTTTAAGAAGAGGTAAAACGACAGTTCACGAAAAGTGGGATGCTAATATTGCCATATTGTCTGGAGACGGCTTGTTGGTCAAAGCGTATGAGGAAATTTCAAAGTGTAATCCTATTTACTTGCCTGCAACTTTGAAAATTTTGAGTAAAGTGGCTATGGAGGTATGTGAAGGCCAGCAATTAGATATGGATTATGAGAGCCGGGATTCGCTGACAATGCCTGAGTATCTTGAGATGATCCGTCTTAAAACTTCGGTGTTATTGGGCGGAGCATTACAGTTGGGGGCTATTCTGTCGGGAGCAGATGAACAGCAACAGCAGCTGATCTACGATTTTGGAGAGAACGTAGGCTTAGCATTTCAATTACAGGACGATATCTTGGATGCATATGGAGATCCAGATACCTTTGGAAAGATTGTTGGTGGTGATATCATGATCAATAAAAAAACTTTTTTATTGGTGAAGTTGATGGCAGTAATTTCGGATGATGATAAGACGGTTTTACAAGCCCTATTAAATGCCACTATAGAGACTGCTCCATCAAAAGTAGCGGATATGCTTGCCTTATACGACAAGTATGCGATTAAAACTGCGGCCGACGAGTTGAAAGATAGCTATACGCAACGGGCATTTGAAAAAATGGAAGCATTGAATGTACCAAATGATCGCAAAGAAGCGTTATTAGTGTTAGCAAATAACCTTTTGGTAAGACAGCAATAAGTATAAATTCTATTAAAATTCGTATCTTGCCATTAAATGTTTTTTTTGTAAGAAAATAATTAAATAAATTTTTAGATTACGTTCATGGAGCCTTTAAAAATCACCGTATTTCAAGCATATTTATTCTGGGAAAATATTGAGAAGAATCTAAATAATCTAGCCTTGAGACTTTCCTCATTGCGTGAGAAAACGGATGTTATTATTCTCCCCGAAATGTTTAATACAGGCTTCACGAATAATGTCGAGAAATGTGCAGAACCTGCAAATGGACCTACGACAAGATGGCTATTTGAAATGGCAAGCTCACTTAACTGTGTTGTTGCCGGTTCTTTGATTATCGAAGAAGGTGGGAAATACTATAATCGCTTTGTATGGATGTTTCCAGACGGTAAATATGTAAAATATGATAAACGTCATCTTTTCGGATTATCCAAAGAAAGCGAGTACTTTGAGCCAGGAAATGAACGTATCCTGGTTGATATCAAAGGATGGAAAATCTGCCCGATGATCTGTTATGACCTGAGATTCCCAGTCTGGTCTAAAAATCAAAACGGAGCATATGATATTTTAGTGTATACCGCCAGCTGGCCAGACAAGCGCTCAGCACATTGGAGAGCTCTTATTCCGGCACGTGCAATAGAAAACCAAGCTTATGTTGTTGGGGTAAACCGTGTTGGGCACGACGGTAATGATATTTACTATTCTGGTGGCTCTATGTGTATATCCCCTCTTGGTGACGTGGTGTATTATAAACCGGAAGATGAGGACTTGTATACCTTTACCTTAAATCCGAACGACCTGTTGGAAGCACGCGAGAAATTTCCTTTCTTAAAAGATTCCGATTCTTTTTCAATCGGATAACATCCTCTAAATTAGGTACAATTGCAAGCATTTATTTTTTCTGAGAGTGCCTGATCTTATTGGTCAGAAAGAACCTTCAGTTTGATTTAATTGCTGTTGGTGTTTGCAAAGTTGTGAAGGTTTTGTTTGTATCCTTTTTATTTATTAAATTCAGTCTAGTATAAATCAAATTGTTATGATTTATCAACATCTACTTATGACATGTTGATAAAATTTTGTTTGAGACAGCTATATTAAAGCGTAATTTAGGCTAACTATTAGCCAAAATACGTTTAGCTTTTTCTCATATTGGATTAAAGACGACGTTTTATTATTAAAATAAGTTGCGTAAACAACCATAACCATTATTCATATGTTAGACCAAGATTTAGTATCACAAGAGTATTTTTATAATTTCTTAACAGGGAAATACTCAATTGCAGTTATGCGGAGATTACAGCGTAATCTCAAGGAGGCCGGGTTAAACATTACTTCTGAACAATGGAGTATCATGTATAACCTGTGGGTAGAAGAGGGGCTCACCCAGCAGGAGCTTGCTGTTCGCACATTTCGAGATAAACCAAGTGTCACTCGATTAATTAATAACCTGGAAAGGGTAAATTTGGTTATCCGCGTTAATGATAAAAACGACAGACGGTCCAATCTGATCTATTTAACAAAAATAGGACGAAAGATGAAGGATGAAGGAATGAAGCAGGCAAAAAATACTATTGAACAGGCCTTAGGGGGCTTGGCCGACGATCAAATTGCCTTATCAAATACCATTCTGCATCGCGTACTGTTTAATCTGAAATAAAGATACTTAGTGAGGGGGTATTTTATTAGGGAACTATCAGCGTATAAAAAAGGTCCCCTATGTATTCAACATAGGGGACCTTTTTTATATGAATTTCTAGCAGTTAATCTTCGAAAAGTTTGCTTTCGAAATCTGTGTGGCTATTGACCAATTTACCTTCAGTTCCGAAATAGATTTCCTGAAAACTTAATGTCCGGATAGCATCTACCTTACGATAGAATTTATCTGCCGATACATCCGCAAGTGTTTTGAAGCCACAAGCTTCCATAATTTCGACTGTAGCACGTAATGTATTACGATGGAACTGAGCTACGCGTACATATTTATCATTTACGTCGAGTCCTTTGTATAAATGCGGCTGTTGCGTGGCAACTCCAACCGGACAAACGTCTTCATTACATTTAAGTGCTTGAATACAACCTAAAGCGAACATCATACCACGAGCACTATAACATGCATCTGCGCCTAAGGCAATGACTTTCAAGATATCGAAACCCGTTACAATACGGCTTGATACAATAACTTTAACATGTTTTTTTAAACCAAAAGCAATCAAAGTTTTCGTTACAAATGCCAATGCATCGTATAATGGCATCCCTAGGTTATCTGTAAACTCCAGTGGAGCAGCTCCCGTACCACCTTCTGATCCATCTACGGAGATAAAATCCGGGAAGATCTGTGTGTTTTGCATGGCGTGACAGATGTCGATAAACTCATGTTTATCGCCGATACAAATTTTGAAGCCGATAGGCTTTCCACCCGATAACTCGCGCAGCTGTTGTATGAAGTGCATCATTTCAGTCGGTGAGGAGAAAGCGCTATGTGCTGGAGGCGACATCACATCTGTTCCAGGAATGACGTGACGGATAGCAGCGACTTCAGGGGTGTTTTTTGCCGCCGGAAGTATACCGCCATGACCAGGTTTAGCGCCTTGCGAAAGCTTCAATTCGACCATCTTCACGTTTTCACGGTTGGATTTTTCTCTGAAAAGTTCGGGATCAAATTTTCCCTCCTTATTGCGGCAGCCAAAATAACCTGTACCGACCTGCCAGATTAAATCACCTCCATTGTTGTGGTAATCGCTGATCCCCCCTTCGCCGGTATTGTGTGCAAAGTTTTGAAGGGCAGCACCTTTATTTAGTGCCGTTATCGCTGTTTTACTCAACGCACCATAACTCATAGCCGAGATGTTGAACACACTTAAGCTATAAGGTTTCTTACAGGCTGCATTTCCTACCGTGGTACGCAGATCGTGGTTTTCGATATGGCAAGGGAAAACAGAGTGCGCAGCCCATTCATTCCCGACAGCCTGTGGATCTGTCTGCATACCAAATGCCACAGTTTCCCGTTGATTTTTTGCACGTTGGTATACGATCGAACGTTGTCTTCTGTTGAAAGGACGTCCATCCATATCCGATTCCCAAAAATATTGTCTCAACTCGGGACGAATAGATTCGAAGATATAACGAAAATATCCAACTAAAGGATAGTTGCGCAGAATGGCATGTTTGGTCTGGAAACTATGATATAACGCGATCAATAGCAACGGAAATGGGATAATAAGCAGCCAAAACCAGCTTGATGTAAATATAAATCCAAATGATACAATGATTAAATTAATCACAATCATTATTGAAAGAATGAGTTTTCTAACTTCCATAGAAAATACGATTGTTTAGTTTTAATTCGCTATTTTAATGTTTAGCCCAACTGACTATTTTATTACTCAATTAGCATTCCAAAATGCGCTTTTGGACGAAGCAAATGTACTAAAGTTCCTGAAGTAAATGGATATATTTACCCCCTGGAAGTAAGTTTTGATAAGTTTATAACCGTTTCTAACAAACTATTTTCTTTTAGTAATCTCCTGCGACAAAAGTTGATAGATTTGCTGTAAATCTGGTTTATTGCTAATAAATTGCAAATGTTTTTGCATTGTCGATACATCCTGTCGGATCGCTGGTCCTGTCTGAACTGTTATTGGAATATGATTTTGCACCTTTTCTGCCGTCTCCAGGATAATTGGTTTGATTAAATCAAAGGATAAGTTGTTTTCTTCCAGTAACTCATAAGCCATCTGATAGAGGATATTGGAGAAATTATTGACCATGACCGAGGCCAGGTGAATGGCTAAGCGTTGCGGTGAGTTACAATAGATACTCTGCGGTGCAAATGTCTGTGCAAGCTGAAGTAGCGCGGCACTATTTTCATCTGTGTTACCTTCAATGCAAAGTGGAACCGTCGAGAAATCCACTGCTTTATTTTTGGATAACGATTGTGGTGGATAGATGACGCCCGTGTTTTTAAATCCAGCCAGGGCAGCAAGATCGGTTGCTCCTGAACAGTGGACGACAATACCTGTTAAATCCTTCGGTAGCGCTTCTACCAGCGGTAAAATAGCTTGATCCGAAACAGCAATAAGGTAGAGATCGGCATGGAGGTCGAGTTCAGACAGTAGGTCAGTTGCTGTGCAATGAAGCACAAAAGCCAATGCGTCTGCATTGGCTTTTGTTTTACTGTAGATCTGAACGATATGCTGTCCTGTTTTTTGAAACTGTTGTCCAAAATGCGTCGCGGCATTACCGCTTCCTAAGATCACAATGTTCATTATTTAAGTGCTTTTCGTTTTTCCTCTTTATTTCTTCTCACAATGGACATGATAAAACCGATGGTCATGACAATTGTTCCACACCAGAAAAAGTTGATGTATGGGAATTTAATGGCTTTAAATACCACCCATTTCTTTTCTGGAAGTGGCTTTTGATAAACCATGATTTCCAGTTTATCCTTGTCAGGTTTAATTCCCGTAAATCTGAATTTAAGTCCTTGCTCGGTAACATCCTTGTTGAAGTCGTAAACACCACCGTCTTTAATTAAGTAAATCGGTTGTACCTCATACTGTTTGTTGTCGGCCGAAAATACTTTTATTTTCAATCCAACCATGACATCACTGGGTCCCTTTGGAATTTTCTCTAGGTGGGCCTCTTTGTTTAAGCCTTCAATGACGTAATATCCATTGCGGTAGCGTAAGGTATCGCCAATATTTACCTGATATGTTGCCGGCTCCTCGTAGTCCTCAAAACCAGTTTTATCTTCAGCAGGAACTTTGGCGTGTGTTGCTTGACTTTCAGCTGCGGCCGCTGTAATCAGTGTATATACGTCATGCGTAACATAATGTTTGGTGGCTGGAGTACCAATCAACCCCCCCATTTTCGCGTTGTTTTGTGCAAAAGGTTGCAGCACAAAATGCTCCTTCACTTTGCCTGTTTCTTCGTCGATCCGCTCGTATTTGATTTTATAGAACGTATTTGGAGCAACAATGCTATCGCCGATATAGGTAATTTTGTATTCACCCATTTGTACAGGTTCACCCTCGGTCAGGAATAAGTTGTCGCCAGGCTTTTCTACTTTGTCGAATCCCGATACAGCGATGTAACCCGTGTTGTTGACAGAGATGACTTCGTTGGTTGCCGCGGCCACCATGGCACCGATAAGTAATAAACCAAAACCGATATGGGCTACCGAAGAACCAGCCAGTTTCCATTTACCTTTGACAGCGTCACCCAATACGCGGATATTTGCCAGAATACAGAAAATACTTGCGAAGGTGATCAAAATGTAGATCAAGTTGGTATACGTCTTCGTAAAATAGACTACAGCAGCCGTTAGGATTAAAGACACAACCAAGGATGCTACAGTGGAAGCCAAAAACTTGCGGCTATCGGTACGTTTGTATTTTAAGAATTGCGTAAATCCGGTTAAGATCATCACGATGACGGCAAAACCCGATTGCCATTTGTTATAATGTTGGATTGGATCCAAAGGTGGAGCTACCTTGGTGCCAAAGATCTTGTTGAACACTGGAATTGATGTTGAAGCAATGATCTGTGCACAGGCAACAGTCAATACCAAGGCGCCAATAAACATCCAGAATTCTCTTGAATAGATATCCTCATCCTTTTCTGTGATGGGCATCTCTTTCTTTTTGACGGTAAGAAAGACCACCATGATAACCAAAAAGACAACATTGAATAAGATCAATTGTCCGCTCATGCCCAGATCGGTAAAGGAGTGTACCGAAGTCTCTCCGAGGACGCCACTACGTGTCAGGTAAGATGCGTAGATCACAAGCACAAAGCTGATCATCGCCAAAAAAGTAGCGGTGAAGTAGGAGTGGCCTGAATTCTTGTAAGCAATCATGACGTGAACAGCAGCAATCAAGGTAAACCAAGGAATAATGGATGCATTTTCTACCGGATCCCATGCCCAGAATCCACCGAAGTTAAGTGCTTCGTAAGCCCAGAATGAGCCCATGATAATACCTGCGCCTAAAATCATCACGGCAAATAAAGCCCAAGGAAGTGCTGCATTGATCCATTCTTTGTAACGTTTGGTCCAAAGAGCACCTGTTGCATACGCAAAAGGAACAATCATCGACGCAAAGCCAAGAAATAGTGTCGGTGGGTGAATCACCATCCAGTAATTTTGAAGTAAAGGGTTCAAACCATTACCGTCGGTGATTAGTGAAAGATAATTTGCTTCTCTAAAGATTGGAATATCCATTGCTTCACGCAATAGGATAAACGGAGAGCTACCGATCCGCAGACCGAAGATTTCCACACCAATAATCATGGATGCTAAAAATGCTTGACATAACATGACGAAAGTCATAACAGACGATTCCCAGCTTTTTGCTTTAAAGAGCAAAACAGCGCCTAATACCGTTTGCCAGAACATCCAAAGCCAAAAACTACCCTCCTGACCTTCCCAAAAACTGGAAATGATGTAGTAGGTAGGGAGTGTCTTTGACGAGTGCGCCCAGGCATAATTATATTCAAAAAGGTGATTGTATATAATATAAAATAAAGTTGCACCAATCGCTACGACGGAGGCTGAATTAACCCAGAAGGCAATACGTGCAATTTTTTTCCATGAATGCTCTTCAGGGTATTTTGTTGCAAAAAAGTAACTGATACAAGATAGAAGTGCAGCACCAAAAGAAAGTACAATGAAAAATTGTCCGATCTGCCCTGGCAGCAGGTGCTCACCAACGTAATTAACGTCCATTGAAAATTGATTTTACGAATTAATTATTGAAAGCAGTAGCATTGATCTCGGTGACGACCGATTTATCGTTATATTTCGACGGACATTTCATCAATATCTTACTTGCCCTAAACACATTCCCGTCCATTTTTCCTGTCAATACAATCTGCTCTGAACGTTCAATATCTTGAGGTTTGGCACCTCTAAAAATCACTTCACATTCTGTACCATCGTTGTCACGCATGAAAAACGAAAATTTGTTGGCGTCAGTTTTGGGATCATAGTGAAGTGCTTTGTCTTTATTCAATTGACCTACCACATATAGTTCGGTTTTCTTTTCTTTAGCTTCGGTAAATGTCGAATACGTACTTGAATCAGTATAGATAACAAGTATCATGGCAATTGCGACAGCAATGATAGCGATTAGAATAATTGAACTTTTTTTCATTTGTATTTACTTATTTATAAGTGTCTGAACTCGTCGTATCAATGAGCTCGTTTCACTCGGTTTGTTTTTTTACCAGTTAATGGCTGTTCCGATCTGTCCGATATCTTTCTGTTTTTTTCGAAAGATTATTACCCAAACCTGACAACTTTATGCGCGCTAAAATCCCAAATTGTTTACATTTGACACCTAATCGAATGCAAAATTACAAATAGATTCGCTAAGAAAGGAATAATGCAACTTTTCCATATTATTTATATCTATTCTAAATAGTTTGAATTAATTGGAAAAATAAGCTAGATTCGAATGCTTTTGAATAATTTGAAGTGAAATTTGCTGTTTTGGTTCTAATGATATCGCATGAATTTTACAATTTCCTGTTAATATGAGTATTGCTTTGCGATTTTTAGGCCTCTTTTGGGCTGTTATAGTTCCCTGTTTTTTTGTTTTTGGACAGGTGAAATTCCGTAATCAGGAAATTGCTGTTCAAAATGACAATGACGTCTATCTCCTGACCGGTCAAGACCGCTATTATACAAACGGTATCAATATAAACTATAGGATTGCGTTGCCGGGGAAACTGGATAAACAGTCTTCAAATACGTTATTGGATTTTGAAATAGGCCAGCGTATTTATAACGGTATCAGTATTATTGACTATAGACGGCAGGAAAAAAAATACGATAGACCGTTTGCAGGTTACCTTTATTTTAGTGCTGGGGTAACGCGATTTTTACCGCAGGATCAGGTCATTGAGTTCAAGACCGAATTGGCGCAGATCGGTCCTAAATCCTACGGTGAAGAAGCCCAGAAGTTTATCCATCATCTATTTGGTATGTATGAGGCAACAGGTTGGGATACGCAGCTTGGAAATTCCTTCGGTATTGATTTAAGTGCAACCTATAAAAAAGGACTATATCGCAGTCAAAACCAGCAATTTGATGTGGGAATTATCGGTGAAGGGACTATTGGACTAAATAATACCAATCTGGGGATTGCGGCCCCGTTTCGGTTGGGGAAGCTGAAATCCTATCAGGCATCGACCCTTACACATGGGCATTTGACACAAGGAAGAGCAGACAATGATAAAGAATGGTATTTTATCTATCAACCAAGCATGTCCCGTATTTTTTACAGCGCAACCGTAGAGGGCGGGAGAGATCAAAATGATCCCATGGGTAAGCTATACATTATTGAGCCTTGGATGCTTAGTCATCGCATTGGTTTCAATTGGTCGAACCACAAGATCAATTACGGTATCAATTATATCTTCAATTCGAAAGAGCTCAAATCGGTGTTTCACCGGCATCAATATGGCGAGCTGTTTTTTGCGTACCGCTTTTGATCTGCGCGCCAATGGGTGTGATCCATATTGATCCGCCAGCCGTAGGTGTGCCTATATTGATCCGTGAGTCATTGGTGTGATCTATATTGATCCGCTGCGCATTGGTAGAGCCTCCGTTGATCACCTGTCCTGTGAAATGCTTGCCGCTTGTAGCTTGTTTTAGCCTGGATTTTCGGGAATAGGATCGGCCAGTTTTTGCCCGATCAATCTGCTGGTGAGCATAGCGGCTACGGTGTCTCCAGTAGCATTGAGCATTGTTGCAAGGGGATCGACCAGGGTTGCGATAATCATAATGGACGGGATCACCTCGGTTGGCATCTGATAAACCGATATAATCAGCATTTCTCCGATATAGCCACCATTAGGAATGCCACCGGCCACAATACTGACCAATAAGGTAATTCCTACCGCCATAATCAGGTTCGACGGATCAAAAAATTCCTTTCCACTTAATAAAAGCGCAATATAAATTTTAAAGATACAGGCGATTGCAGAACCATGCTTGTGCAATGTCGTGCCTAGGGGAATGACGACACTAGCGACGCTGTCGGGGATTCCAATTTGTTTGGCAGCAAGTAAGTTGGCCGGCATGGTAGCAAGGCTGCTGCAGCTGCTCAATGCAGTTAAGGAAGGTAATATGTTGTTTTGCCAATAGCGTTTGACCCCCTTAAGCCCGAATGCTAAAAAAGCGAATAAACTGAAAACCGTGAAAAAATAGAAGATTCCTAAAAAGTAATATAGCCCGATAGGTTTGGCATAAAAACCGAAGAGCTGAGGGCCTAATGTTCCAACCTGATAGGCAAAATATGCTCCCAAACCAATGGGAGCGAGGTTCATGACCATCACGAGCAGATTTCCCATCACTACATTGCCTGCGTTTATAAATTTGCGGAAAGTCTCTGCAGATGTTCCAGACTTGCGTGTAGCAATGCCAACGAGGAATGAAAAGATGACAAAGGCCAGCATATTTTGTCGTGATAATAAACTTGAAAATTCGCTAACGGTTAAAAAGCGGACCATTTTTTCACCCCAAGAATCATGAACAACTGTTTCCATGATCTTGTTTGTTTGTTCAATAGGCAGTGGAGCATCTACTGGAAAGAGGTAAAGGAAGCAGATGCTTGACAGTCCGGCGACGACAATACCCAGTACAAATACGAACGACATCATGCCGATGATCCTTCCCAGTACACTGTCGCCATTGATATTCGCAACAGATGAGGATATGGCAAAAAACACCAATGGTATGACGCTGACAAAGAGGAGGTTTAGGAAAATGTCACCGATCGGTTTAAGATTGTTGACGATATGCGGAAAGAAGATGCCGATCAAACTTCCAATACTGATCCCAAGGAGTAGAAGTAAGATACTGCCGTAATTCTGCACAAAAGTTTTTGTAGCGTATTTCATAGGTGTATGATTAGTTATTTCAAAAGGAGTTCATTCACATGGAAGAACTGCTTATATTGTCTTTGTATTTGGTCACATGGAGAATATCCAATGCTGTTGAATTGCTTGCGCTTGTTAGGTTTGGATATTTCATTAGGTTTTGTGAATGTTTCTTATTTAGATTGCTAAAATACTGTTTTTCTCGAATAGGTCTATTAAAACGAGCTGAATTTATGCGTGTTTGTTCATTTTTGTTTTACCTTGCTGAAAAAATCCGCTTTTGTCGACTGGACTTTTTTTATTGAAAGCATTTTTTTTATAGCGGTACCCATGCCTACTATACGCTCGGTATTGATATGCTTTTTCATTTGGAAGTCGATGTACTGGTCAATTGGTTGACATCACCTTTAGTCTACGCTGAAAGATGGTCGGGCTTGCTAAAACCGTGAGGATTTTGATACGGGCATTGGCTTTTTTATCTTTGGACAGTAGCAATGATATGCATCATGGGCAGGGAGTAGGCCATTCGTTTTGGCGTCGTTTCTTTGTTTGGACTCCATGTGTAAAAATTAGAACTTAACGTATTTGTATAAAAATGGAATTTGTAACGACAGGAGATGGTTCGAAAACTTTGTTTAATGCTGAAATAGGAGAATGTTATCATTCGAAACACGGTGCGGTACAGGAAAGTAGGCATGTTTTTATAAAAACGGGGCTTGACCACTATGTACAAACGACAGGAGCCGCCGACGTTGGTATCTTGGAGGTTGGCTTTGGTACCGGTTTGAATTTTCTACAAACAGCCGACTTTCTTAGGGATAAATCTTTTCAGGTGGAATACGTCGGAATTGAAGGATTTCCCCTGCCTTTGTCTACTATTGCTGCAACGGGCTATGATGCGACGGTACACCCAACTGTTTGGACAAGTTATTTGAATGCATACGAGCTGGCTTTGACGGGAAACGTGCAGATTAACGAACAATTAAAACTTCATATTGATCATACCTTGTTGATGAATTTTCAATCGGACCGCTTATTTGACGTCGTTTATTTTGATGCCTTTGCTGCTGTGCATCAGCCTGAGATGTGGAATGATGCTGCCTTGGGGCATATTGCACAGTTTCTTAAACCGGGTGGTGTTTTTGTGACTTATGCGATTACCGGGAACCTCAAACGCAGTATGAAAGCATTGGGATTTTCGATAGAAAAGGCTCCCGGAGCACCAGGGAAGCGAGAAATGCTTCGTGCCACAAAGTTGTAGCGGATGATTCTTTTATAATAGCATCGGAAAGAGTTAATCATACGGATCAACATACATGACGAAAGAAATAACTACATGACGATGCCACAGATTCATTGCTAAGCAGAGTGATACAAAGCTTACACAGGTTAAAAAGCTTACATTTAGGGAATTGGAAGAGTACGAATCTAAGGGAAATTTTGTTACCTAGTGGTAAGAAAAGGCCTGTTGCGAAAAAAAACGATCTATTTTCGTCCATGAGTAATGCTGTTAAATCCAATCGATTTTATTAGGCATTGTGATAACATCAGCTTTTGAGAGTTGCACATCTTAATTAATAAACGCACCGACTATTGCAGCTGGATGAAAGCTTTTGTTATTTAATAACAGATGTTTATGGCGATGAAATCCATAATATTCGATGTTCATACCAACAAGTACGGTTTTTGCATCTTTATAGTTTACATCAAATGATAGCTGTTCTAATTCAACCATTTTGGGTCCCGTATGCAGGTTGATGGGGATCTGGGGGCTATGGATATGAATATATTGTTGCTGCTCAAAGTTGAGCATGACAATAAAGAGGTTAAAGATGAGCAGGTCGCAATTTTTTGGCTGCCGTATGTCCTTTTGTTTATCAAATTTTGGAAACTGGATTGTAAGTTGCTTATTGTCCAATAATTGGATCTGTGGATCGAAATGCATAAAGTCCTGCATATGGCATTTTTCATTGAATTGAAAATTGACCAAACGGTTTATCTTATTGCTGCGTATAGATTTTTCTTTGGATATATGTCCGCTAGGGCCGTTCACTCGCTGCAACTGAGTTACTAAGCGATTGTGCATATTGCTATCATAAAAACCCATGTGTACTTCTGCCATCGTCCGTCGTATGTAAGCGCCAATCGCACTGCTCACTCCAAAGCTTACGGAGGCGGCTTTTGTCCCTTTGGTTTGTTTTGGTTTCCGTCCTACTTTCGTCTGGACAATTGTTTTTTCATTCGATTGTCGAAAGACCACGTTCCCAACTAAGCCTTTCAGAGTTCCATTTTCTATCGTTGCCATATTGTAAATATATGTATTTAAATAACTGAAAAACAAATAGTTGTTTGTTTTTAATAGATTTAAAATTGGGCTTTGCCTCTGATTTTAATTATGGCAATCGTTGTCAAAGGCCAATTATTAAACTCATAATGAAAACGTATTTCATTCGCTAGGGAATGATATGTTTGATTTGGAATTCATTCCAATCTTCTTTGGAAAACATTCGTCATAGCGTCGGATTGCTAGCATACTGCAAGCACCATGAGTCCGTGGTGAGTCCGAGTGAAACCCGGAAATGAGGAGGTAACAGTATGGTCGGGGCATGCATCTATCTGCTTCCTGGTACGAATAAGGGCGGAAATTGATTCGAAGTGACTCAAACGGATGGTCAAATCGGTTAATTAACTCGGACTTCGTTCTGTTAATATATGCATATATATCTTTTAATTTTCAAAATGTATATTATAATATTCAATTTGTTTGGAATATAGATACAAATTATTTTATGCTTTTCTAAATTTTTGTTTAGAGTTTACATGTGCGATAACCTATTCTGTGCTCAGCACGCTGATGTAATTATCGATGTAGTGCAGTTTGTCTTTGGATTTATATTGTTGTATATAGCGTGGGTGGTCTAGGACGGTCATTTTTCCAAACAACTTTTCTTCTTTGTTGATCTTAGCGAGAAAGGTTGCATTTTTCTTTCCGAGCACAAAGACCTCCTCCGTCGCTAAGCCCATAGCGATGTGTTGTTTCAATGAATCAAGCATAAAAGGGCTGACCATGTCGAAAAGTGTTTTATCATCATAGTAGTTTGCATTGATCCAATTGTTGGGTTTCGTTTCTCGGACAATCGCCAGGGGAAAGGGTGAATTGATATAAAATTGTTTATAGAAAATATCGGGGCCACCATAGGCTTCAATCATATCGTACATAAACACTGAAGATATTTCATGCGTATGCGCAGAAAGCATCTCTATGCCACATGCACTGGCTAATCTTTTGGTATCCGTAAAAGGAACTCCCGTTACTCCTGCACCGTGTCTGCTTGGATTGATACCGATAATGAATTTTCTTGTTAGATTATCATTATAATATTTATGGTAGAACTGTTCCATCACGACCAATGTTTCGGGGTTGTCAAGGTAGGGGTTAATTACATTGAATGCTGGGGGAAGACTTCCCTGATAATGAAGATGTTTATTGAATAAAACTACTTTTTCCGCAAATGTTAGCATCGTTCGTGTGTTTAAAAACAAGATACGGTTTTTAAATAAGCAAAAAACAAAGCCGGGTGTCATCTGACATCCGGCTTTGTTTTTTAGTATCTTGAGTCAGGATTAGTGACCTTGCGTACCGTCTACACCATGCGAGTGTCCGTGAGACAACTCTTCTTCAGTAGCAGGACGTACAGTTAAGATTTCAATATCGAAATTTAATGTTTTACCAGCCATTGGGTGGTTTAAGTCAGCAACAACTACTTCTGGAGTAACCTCAGCTACGACAGCGCGGAATTGGTTTCCTTGATTGTCTTGTAAAGGCAATACTTCTCCTACTGGAGGTAAACCTGTTTCTTTGAACATATCTACTGGCAATTGTGCGAATGCTCTGTCGTCTTTTTGACCGTAAGCATCATCCGGTGCCAATTCAAATGAAATCTTATCACCAACGTTTAAGTCTGCGATGTTTTCTTCAAATTTAGGTAACATCATACCTACACCATATAAGAAATCTAAAGGTTGTTCTGCAGTTGTTTCTTCAACGAAAACTTTTTCACCGTTTTCTACTGTG
This sequence comes from Sphingobacterium sp. UBA3519, assembly GCF_002377215.1. Classification (NCBI taxonomy): domain Bacteria; kingdom Pseudomonadati; phylum Bacteroidota; class Sphingobacteriia; order Sphingobacteriales; family Sphingobacteriaceae; genus Sphingobacterium; species Sphingobacterium sp. UBA3519. Next base: position 81,019 of record NZ_DFPI01000024.1, on the reverse strand, counting down.
TGAAGTCTGTACGTCAATGCTACGACGTCGTTTGCTTTTATAGCCATCTGATTTTGATTTTTGGAAGCCGAGGCTACCGTTTATTAAATATAATTTATTAACGCTTGTATTGAATCCTGTGGTAGACTGCAGGTCTTGTTTTTACAAAGATATGCTTTTGTCTCCTTTCCGACTCTATGTTCTAGCAATGGAAGATTTTCTTCCGTACCGCCAAGAACAATTTTGTTAGGAATATAATATTTGCCGAGTTCATTTTTGAAAGCCATCGCTTTATCCCCCGTCAATGCAATTTCATTGATTCCATATATTTCTTCTAGCAATAATATTGCCCAATTTGAATAGGCCGAACCATAAGTCTTGATTTGCGGGAATACATTCGCTAGCAATTGGTCTGTAATGGCGATGTAATTTTCATTGTCAAAAAGTAAACCTAATCGTTTCAATTGGCGAACCATTGTCGAGGAAGAGGACGGGATTACGTTATCCAAAATTTCGCTTTTCCGTGCGATAAGTTCCTCCGCCGCTGTCGACGTATAGTAGAATGTTTTTTGTGATCCATCGTAAAACAATGCAATGGCCTCATCGGCAAGCTGTCTTGCTTTTGTGAGCCAATTGAGGTCAAATGTCGCTTCATATAAGGCTATAAAGGCTTCAATAGTGAATGCATAGTCATCCAGGAAGCCTGCGATCGCTCTGTTGTTATCTTTTGGTTGGTGCAATAACTGGAGGTCGTCTTGAATAAGGTGTGTACAGATAAACTGGGCATTGTTTAAAGCGAGTTCGAGAAAATGGCTGTTCCCAAGACTGTGATAAGCATCTATTAGTCCTTTTAGAAATAAAGCATTCCAGGTGGTCAGCTGCTTATGGTCGAGTCCCGGACGGATCCGTTGTTCACGATAGTTGTATAATTTTTTCTTTGAAATTTTTAGAAAATCTGCCCATTCGTCAGCTGACATATTGACCTTTGTTGCTAACTGGTCTGCATTAATGGCGCAAATAGGAATGTTGGTTTTCTGCTCCTCCCAGTTGCCGACTTCGGTTATGTTAAAATATTGCCCGAGTAGGGGGGCATCATCGCCCAATACCTCGTCAAATTCAGCTTTGGAGAAGGAATAGTATTTCCCTTCAATGCCCTCGCTATCGGCATCTAAAGCGCTATAGAAACCATGGTTTGGAGCAAGCATTTCACGCTCGGCCCAAGTAATCGTTTCTTCGATAATCCGTTTATAGAATGGATCCCGACTTTGTTGATAAGCTTCGGCATACAGGGACAGTAGCTGGCCATTGTCATAAAGCATTTTTTCGAAGTGGGGAATATGCCAATAATGGTCCACCGAATAGCGGGCAAAGCCACCTCCGATCTGGTCATATATACCACCAGATGCTATCTTTTTTAATGTAAAATGGACATGATCTAAGATCTCCCGATCGTCGGCAAGTACGCCATATTTTAGGAAGAATAACCAATTGTTTGGTAGCGGAAATTTGGGCGCTCTTTGATAACCACCTTCTTTTTTATCGAACATCTCGGTCCAAGGGGCAACAATTTCATTTAAATTTTCAATCGTGTATTGATCGGGGATGGGATGGATGGGGAGTTTCTCGGCCCGTTGAATGCCATTGTTTAGCTTTTCGGCATAGTCAAACGCGACTTCGGGTTTCTCCGCCCACATTTGTGCAATTTGCAATAAGATATTCTGCCAGTCGTGCGGTTTGAAATAGGTACCACCGTAAATAGGTCTCCCATCGGGCAGGCAGATACAATTCAATGGCCAGCCCCCGGCATTGGTCATCAGTTGCACCGCAAGCATATACACTTGATCAATATCGGGGCGTTCTTCGCGGTCAATTTTGATCGATACGAAAAACGTATTCATGGTTTGGGCGATGGCTGAGTTTTCAAAACTTTCACGCTCCATCACATGGCACCAATGGCAAGCCGAGTAGCCAATGCTTACGATGATCAGTTTATTTTCGTCTTTTGCTTTTTTTAAAGCTTCCGGCCCCCAGGGCATCCAATCTACTGGATTGTGTGCGTGCTGTTTAAGGTAGGGTGAATTTTCAAATTGCAATTGATTCGCCATAGGACGAAGGTAGTGAAAAAGTAATTATTAACGAAGCTGTTGTATTGATTATCCGTTTTTTAGCGTATTGTAAAGAGGAAGGTTATTCTTTTTTTAATAGGGGACTGACTCCTTTTTCAGGATTTGACAAGAAGAAAGGGCTAATTGAACGTTTGATCAGTTTTCTTTATGAAAGTAATCCTTACTTCCGTGAACCAAAGGGACTGAAAGAATTTAAGGGAAAATTTGATCCTGCAGGGTTGAGAAATTTGTGGTGTATTCACATGATTTGGATTTGATTTCAGTGCCTTTGGTGATTGATAGGGCACTGAAATCAAATGTGGGCAAGTGATAAGCTGATCTTATCTGAAGATAAGTTTGTTCTTTGATCGGATTTTAATCAATTATTTGCACAAGATCGGCACAATTGCCGCTGAGCATCTGAAAGGTGAAACCGGTATCGAGCTTGATCTCTGCGCAGGATGAGGTGCGTAAATAGGCCGCTTTTCGGGTCAGGTATTCCACTAGATCAGTCAGCGTTGGATTGTGTCCAAAGAGTAGTACATGATTGATATGATCCGGAATAGCATTTATAATGGATAGCAAATGCTTGTACGTACATTCATAAATTGTTTCTTCAATTTGGATATCAAAAGAAGAAGAGCCCATGACATCTAGAAAAATACGTGTTGTCTGGAGTGCGCGATTGGCTGGCGAACTGATCACGATACTGTTTTCATCTAAAGTCAATTTTGCCGATAGCTTAGCCGCTACTTGTTTGGCGTGTTGTATACCGTCGGATGTGAGTGCGCGATCAAAATCGTTTATGCCCGGAATAGTTTCAGCTTTGGCATGTCGGATGATATAAAGTTTTTTACTGTTGTCCATGATTAAAATTTTTGATTCTTATACAATATAAATAATAACGTTTGTTGTACCGGTTCATTGTGTTTGGGTAATGAGCAGGCTTGCGTATGAATACAAATAATAATACAGGAAGTTTTGAAAAGTATATACTCTATGAATAGTTTTTTACTTCAAGTGATACGTTCACTATCGTGTCAAAGCTAAACCATTGTGTTTTTTTAATGCTTAGAATGGCAAAGCGAAAGTCTTGATTAAAAAGCGAAAATCGTTGTTTTACTTTGATAAAATTATGCTAATTTCGCAGCGAAAAACAATAACTTGTTTTATATAGCTATTTGCCGTAAGCTTATTTTATTTATTGAAAAACATCGTTAGCCAAGTCGCGTTTTTTTGTTTCTACCGTTTGATTTTTACTTATGATTCGTAATTTTTTGATGCTTCTTTATGGAAGTATTTTCCTAGTGGCTTGCAGTCGTTCGGAGGATTTTTTTGCGGGGGACGTTGAGTCTCCTATTTGGACTGTTGATCCCATTGATTCGGTTACTTTTGATAGTGATGAAGGTTTGGTCAATATTCATACTGTTGCTGATGCTAATTTTAAGGGGCTAAAAAATGCCACTGATTTTATAGATATTTCGGGAATAAATGCCAGTTATTGTCATCCAGATGTTCTTTATTTTCCAAATAAACTGAACGGATACAAATATTGGATGGTTTTTACACCTTATTTTGGCGCAGTTGGAACTAACCAGAATTCAAAGAAATTTGAAAATCCAAGTGTTGTTGTATCAAATGATGGCCTTGATTGGGTAAATCCGCCGGGCTTGAACAATCCAATTATCAATGCACCCTTTCCGACAGAAAGTTTCGGAGAAAACAAGGTTGACCCGATTCAGGGATTTTGGTCTGATGTCGATTGGATCTATTTAAATAATCAGTTTTATCTTTATTATAGGGGTAGTTTTATCACGGCTCAATCTTTGAAAGGCAAATGTGTGTTAAGTAATACCAATTTTGATCGACTGAAACAAAATGCACATCGCACTATTGTACAACAAACATCTACAGATGGTATAAAGTGGTCGAATCTGAACGTCGCTTTTACCAGCAATCCACCTTTCACCCCCAAGGATGACCATTTATTGTCTCCCTCTTTTATCCATGATGGGGGTGAGTTTTTGAGTTATGAAATCGAACTCAATCTTAATCCCAAGAATTTTAAAGGTAAAGACCCCTCTTATGTTGTTCGTAGAACGTCGACTGATGGGATTAATTTTACAGGGTTTCGCGACAGCAAAATAGTTAATTTCTTTAATAAACCCTGGCTGAAGGAAGGTAATGGTAATTCCCCATGGCATATTCAGGCAACATATGCTGACGGTTATTACTTTTTATGTATTGCTGTTGGTGAAGTGAAAAGATACACGGCAGAGTTATTATATGTGGCTTATTCGAAAGATGGATTAAATTTCAAAGTATTCCCGAAGCCCTTATTAAAAAATAATGCCTATCGAAGTTCTATTTTTCCAATGGGCAGCAATGAATCTTTAATCAAAATGGGGGCAATGATCGGGAATAAATCAGGGGAATTCCGATACCGGGAATTTACGTTAAACAAAGATAGGATCGAAAAATCTTTAAAATGATTTCGGTATTTGATATATAATTCGTCTTGCTATTTTTGTATATTGAATGTCAATGATGGAAAAAAATGGTAGTACGAAGGGGACTTTTCGCGTTGCTGTGTCGGTAGTGATTCCGGTATACAATGTCGAAAAATATTTAGATGAGACAATTCAAAGTGTGCTTAATCAAGAATTGCAGGATTTTGAAATTATTCTTGTCAATGATGGTAGTCTAGATTCTTCTGCAGCAATATGCCAAAAATATGCATCCTTAGATCCGAGAATTTACTTTTTTGATCAGGACAATGCTGGTGTTTCCGTTGCGAGAAACAATGGTCTGAGTCATGCGCGAGGAGAGTATGTCTATTTTTTGGATTCTGATGATACGATTGATTCCGAATTCTTGACTGGAGCTTATACATTAGCAAAACAAGATGATCTTGATCTAGTCGTTGTAGGAGAGATATATTGTTACAGAGCAAAACGATTGACTGCTGTACCTACTTGTGGATTGTTTATAAAAAAGTCATTATTGGACAGCTATCCTGATATTCGCTTTCCCGTGGGAATCCAACCTTGTGAGGACGGTTTGTTTTCACATTGCCTTTTTTTAATGACTGATAAAATAGGATTCAATCCGAATGCAAAATATTTTTATAGACAACACGAGAATCAAAATCATGTACGCATCAATAAAGAAACAGCTCGCATCTTAAACCAGATACCTAATTGGTTGGAACTTTTAAAAATATTCTACGATCAACATGATATTTTTACCTCGAGAGCACTCAAACTAGCTTTGTTTATTGAACATGAACCGTTTGAGTTGCGTTACATAAAAATGCCTTTTGATGAGAATGAAAAAGAAGTACTTTTCAGATTATTGCAAAATTTTATGCGACAATATGTCGAGCCATATTTATCCAAAACAGATATAGAAGTATTATCGGTTCCATTTAGGTATTTCATGACAACGGAAAATCATGTGAATTTTGATAATTTTTATAAAAGCTATCGAACGAATAGAGCCCAGCAGTTTAAACATGCATTGTTTTGGGTTAAGTTTATTCCAATTTCTAAATTAAGGAGGAAACTTCGCAATAATATCAGAAATAAATATATTGATATATGAAGATTCTATTAATACAACATTTGTATTTTTTAAATGGAATAGGAGGAACAGAAAAAATCTGCTCGATATTGGCTAACATTTTATCCGCCAATGGTTATGAAGTCGAAATAGCCACTAATGAAAATGTAGTTGGTAAGCCAGTGTTTACTTTGGATAAAAGCGTACGTGTTACAAACATATATGACGTAAATCTGGAACAAAAAGAGGAGATCCCCTTATATAATTATAAAGGCAGAAATGCTTTTCTTTGGATAAAATATAAGATAGAAAAGAAGTATGCTAAATGGTATAATCGCCGTTTAATAAAGCGTATGGAAGGGGAGGATAAACTATTTCAGTATAATTTGAGAAACCGGGCGACTGCTTGGAAAAGTTACATTGATCTAGTTAAGCCAAATTTGATTATTACAATGTCTATTGGTTCATTGTTGGAAATTACCTATGGAAACACGCTGACAATACCAATTTTAGATTCGGTGAACGGTCGGCCAGATTATGATTACTCCAATATTCTGGGCGGAAGGAAATCGTATATGGTTGATTTATTGACGTCAAGTTTTAGTAAGCTTGATGGCATCCAAATTCTTTTTGATAGTTATAGAAAATTTTTGCCCGATAATTTTGCCGGCGAATGCCGTGTTATTACGAATCCTATCGACGAGGTAAGCGACACCGATTTGGTTCGACATAGTAATGAAAAATCGAGATTTAAGATAATTCATATTGGACGCTTGGATACTGCGTGTAAACAGCAACATATAGCTATAGATATTTTCTCTAATTTGGCAGAAAAATACCCGACATGGGATTTGGAATTTTGGGGTATAGGTAATGACTTTGAGCGATTGAAATTACAGATTATTGAACTGGGCCTATCCAAAAGAATTTTCCTTCGCGGATTTACTGACGATCCCATCGCAAAGATGAAGGATGCAGATATCTTTATTTTTCCAAGCAAATATGAAGGGTTTGGGCTTGCTTTGGCCGAAGCAATGTCCGTTGGTTTACCTAGTATAGGTTTTGCTACATGTTCTGGTGTGAACGAATTAATAAAGCACGGTGAGAATGGGTTTTTGGCGAACGATCGAGAGGGTATGGAGCTTCATCTTGAGCAATTAATAAATAATCCACTTCTTCGTGAACAAATGGGGATAAAAGGGAAAATTTTTATAAAAGATTTTAATCTTGATAAAATGACGAGGGGATGGTTGGAGTTGGTTAATGCTGTAATAAATAAATATGACAATGTCTAAAAGGAAACGAGTACTATATTTTATGCCGGTTAATCCGATGAATGATCGCGCAGGAAATATCACGAGATGTATACAATTGCTAGAATATTTTGAACGAAATAGCTCTTATGTAGAAACAGCTTTTGTTTCATTTGATCATTGGGCGCAGGCGGACAAAATGTCTTTTGAGCAGAAATTTCCAAATATTCGTTTAATACTTATACAGCATAGGGAAAATAAGGGAAATTATCTAAAATATTTCTTTCGGGATAAGCTTTCGAGATTATTCTTAAAAAAAGGATTAGATCAGGTAACGCCTTTCCATTTGAAACAAATAAGAAAGCACCTTAGCGGCAATTTTGATATTACATTGATAAGTTACGTTGAATGGGGGAGATTTGTTGAGGCAGTTCCATCTAAACGTACCATAATAGATACACATGATTTAATTACATCTCAATATTTAACGCGGAGTGGAGATAGAAAGTCGATAGGGCAGGTTTTCCAAGAAGAACTTGAGATTCTTAATTGTGCTGATGAGGTATGGACTTATTCAATTGAAGAACAATATATCTTTGAGCAGTTTCTCACAAATAAAGTGAGATTGCTTCCAGTTTCATCAAGTATTCGCAAAAAAGAGAAAGTAGAAAATAGGATAGATCATGAAATTCTATATGTTGCTAGTGATAATGGCCATAACCAAAGAAGTATTGAGTGGTTTATTCAAGAAGTTCTACCTTTGGTTAATGAACGTTTTTCATTGACAGTTGTAGGTAAGATTTGTGATAAAATCGAGAATAACAGTCGAATCGAGAAAGTGGGTGTGGTAGATGATTTATCCGATATATATAATACTAGCAAGATTACTATTTGTCCAATGCTATCTGGGACAGGAATTAAAATAAAAGTGTTGGAATCGCTTGGTTACGGTCTACCCGTTGTGACGAATAGACGAGGTGTTGATGGCCTAGTCAACAAAGTTTCAAATGGTTGTTTAATTGCGGATGACCCTAATCAATTTGCTTTTTATATCAACAAGTTATTGAGTGATTCTCAGTTTTATAATCAATTACAAACCCGGGGGGTGCAGTTTTATGAAAGCTATTATGCCCCAAATAATGAAATCAGGATACTCGATGAATGCTTTTTAGGAAAAGAAAATATAGATATAGAGGGGTCTAATTTGAGAGATATCAAGTAGAATTTAATATTTTATTGCTAAATATCTGTTTCATAAAATACTGAACCGCTTTATGAAACAGGTATTTTTATTCCTCCCAGATATAGGTCTTGTTTTTACCGAAGACTTTATTTGTAAAGTTTTTAAGCCTTAACTTCCATTTAACAACCTTTGTTCTTTTTAAAGCATCTAATTTACTTGTAAGAATCGTGTTTTCTTGCTGAAGGTTAAAAACCGTTTGGTTTATATCCATCTTAATTTTGGGTACGCAAAATTGATAAATATAATCTAATCTGTTTTTGATAGCTAGTCCTATATTTTCCGGATCTAATCGGTTTTTTACTTCATTTTTGGCTCTTTCTCCTATGCAAGTCCTAAAGTCTTTTTCATTAAACAACTTTAACATCAGTTTACTTGCATATTCAACATCAGGATCTGCCCAATGTGTCTCGGCATTTTCAGTATAGACATAATTATTTTTAGTTGATATTAGTTGATACGGGACAAGACAACTATTTTCAAAATTCATAAAATCTAAATTACCAGAATAGGCGGTCGCAATAACAGGCTTACCTAGAGACATTGCTTCGGCTAAAGTCAAACCAAAACCTTCGGATCGATGTAAAGAAACGAAAACATCACAATTATTAATCAACGCGTCCAAGCTTTCTCTTGGTAGAATTTCTTCGATTAAGATGATGGCCGGATTTGTTCTTATCCGATTCTTTAATTTTTCTCTCATTTCCTTGAACTTATCTCCAACAGATGTTTTTATGATTAAAACAGCTTGTGTATTGTTTTCACCAAAGGCCTTTTCGAAGGCTGAAATAGTGGAGTAAGGATTTTTTCGCTCTAATATACTGTGATAATCGAACATTGAAAGAAAAATGAATTTTTCTTTTGGAAGATTAAGTTCTTCGCGAGAAAGTTGTGTAGTCGGGATTTTAATGGAGTGCATAAACCGAAGTACCGGCTTGTTTGAAACTTGGGCAATGGCATTTTGACAGAAATTACTTGGTACCCAGATTTCGTCTAAGATTTCAATATAATCCTGAAAGTCTGTCGGGAAATAATCTAACTCCCATGCCCAAAAACCAATGTTATATTTCCCCTTCAAATAGGATTTATTATTTGATGAAATTACTTTTGAAAAATTGTCAAAATTTATCTGTATCAGATTGACCGAATATGGATTTTCATCGATAATCTCAATAGAGTTATTACGTTCTTCTTTGATATCAGGAGATATCTCAAATTTGACATCATTGATAACATAAGGGATATTGGCACTTTTGATAGAACGGATATTGCTCCGAACGGCCTCACCTAGTCCAAATTGTTTGTGAATATAACCAAGAATATTAATTCCTTTTGCCTCTGACATGTATGATTTTTTTGTTTTATGAACATATAAATATGTCATAGTTTGTATTTACTAATGAATATTTATATGTTGTACAATTTTTAAATGAATTAACAAGCTCGCTAAGAACTAAAAAAGTAGTATTTCTACACGATAAAACTATCAATATATAGAAATGCTAAAAATAAAAAGACATTGTGTAATAAATGTAAACGTTTTTAATCAGATTTTGCCACATATATAATGAAAATCATTTAGAGGTAGATTAGTATATATGTTAATTTTTAACTTTTATACATCGATTTTCTAAGCTTATGCAGCCCGTTTTACTACTGAATCTAGCCTTCCTGTTGAGACGAATCTAGTATTTTAACCTGCTGCTTTAATTTTTTAAAAAGTTGAAACAATAGTACGGGATAGTCAAAAAAAAAGCATTTGCTAATATGTATATTAAAATTATTGATTGATATATGTATGTTATGCCAGACTATTTTTTTGGCAATGAAATGGGATCGAAATCCTTGGACTTTAAAACAAATTTTATCCAATTATCTAATGCATACTTTTCTTTAATCCTTTTTGGTAATTTCTTGTAGGGAGTATGATAAAATTTTAAAAATTCTTGAGGAGATTGATTGTTCCAAATGAGAATGTTATTAGGGTCATAAAATTCATAATTTTCTATATCTTTATTAGTCGTAATCAGCTTTTTTTCATAACCAATGGATTCAAAGATACGGAACGATAAACCAGATTGGCTTTGTATTTGCACATCGATTAATAATGACGAGGCCAAAACATTTCGCAGATTTTCTTGATAATTAGTCATTGATGATGTTGTTTTAAACCCTAAGTTATAGGCCTCTTTTATTTCGTTTTTGTTTTTCGAATAAATAATAAAATTGAATGGAAACAAAGCAGATTCCAATGTGTTTTTAATTTCAGTTAGAGGTATAATTTTATCTTTTTGATAAGAATTGATGGAGTATGCGCTTACTGTTTCTATATAATTTAAAGACGAAACAGTGTGGGGAAGATAAAAATTTGTACAACCAAAAACATTAAGTTTAGATTTTAGATCTATTGGGTCGAAAACATAAAAATCGGTGAAATAAGGAATATAATCGGTGACACCCGCATAACGATCAATGCCATCCCAATGGTAACCGACTATTTTATTGAATTTATTTTTGACTTTTTTAAAGAAATCCAACGGAAACAGATCTGGACGAATGAATAATGCATAATTTAAATTAGGATATTTATCGAGTTCTTCGATTAAATTTTCTGATATTACCTTGGAACGAATTGTCGATTTATATTTTTTATCCTTCAGAAAAGTTTTACGTACTAGGTTCACAATCCTAGTTGAAAGATTAGGGTATTTAAAATTATTATTTATTTTAGAGAGATCTACCACATGATATCCAATCTTGGTAAGCTCATCCTTTATTGCATCTGAAAAACCAAAATCCTCAGGAGCACCAAAGACTAATGTTGTTCGTTCTTGCATTCTTTTAACTTTGAAAACGGACTTGAATGGGTAAAATACGATAACATCTTATATAAAATATCTAGACGTTGACAAAGTTACGATTTTATTTTATTCTGTTTGATTCAAACGGTAATTTTGGAATTCCATCAGCTAAAAAGAATAGGATGAGCGATCGAAAAAAAAGAATTATTCTTGGAATGCCAAGAACGTTCAGTATTTATAAGGTATTGATAAGTAGGCTTGACCAGCTCGGATTTGAGGTGATTGATATTAGCTATGATGATGATGTTTTCAAGTACCGAAATCTTTGGGATAGACTTGTTAACCTGTATCGGAAAACAGTCCTGAAAGACAAAGGGTACAAAAATAGATTGAAGTTTAAGGCATTGGGAGAAAATGTGATGCGGTGCTTGCAGACGATGAAACATCCGACAGATTATTGCTTATTGATTCGACCTGATATTTATCCCGAGGAAATTATTGATCAAATAAAGTCGAAGACAAATAAATTGATCGCTTATCAATGGGATGGCATTGATCGATATCCGGCAGTAAAGCGACTTGTCTCAAAGTTTGATCGCTTTTTTGTATTTGACCATAAAGACGCCAATCGGGAGGATGATAGATTCATTCCAACTACCAATTTTTATTTTGGGCATTTCAATAGGCGTGAAGTAATACCAAAAAAATCTTCTTTCTTTTTTGTCGGAACTTTTATGAAGGTAAGGTGGTCGCAAACTAAAGATGCTGTTGACCTTATTGTGCAAAACAATGGTACACCTAATTTCTATTTATATACTGGAGAGCGGGATTTGCCGGGCGAGTACCAGTTAGCGGGTATCACATATATTAGTTCTCCTTTGGCCTATGAAGAAAATATTCATTTAGCGTTGCAGAATGAAATCCTTGTCGACTTTTTAGTGGATGCTCATAGTGGATTGTCTTTTCGTGTATTCGAAGCAATTGGATACAGTAGAAAGCTGATAACAAATAATAATGAAGTTAAGAGTTATGATTTTTATCACCCGAATAATATCTATGTTTTGGATAATGATGAGCGCACTTTAGGTGAATTTTTGAATGCTCCTTATGCTGAAATTCATCCAGAAATAGTGGATAGATATAATTTTGATAATTGGATATTTCGGATTTTGGAGAATTAAAACAGTATTTTAATCTGGTATACTCCCTAATAGCTGGAGATCATATTTTTAGATTCAAACGTCGAAGAAATTCCAAAAATATGATCTACCCAATGATTAAGGGAATATTTTTGATATAAGCTTGTCGGTATTCTCTGATATGACAAGGTGAAAAATTGATTTTCAATATTGGAAAGATCGTCATTAACAATCAAAAAGTTTTCTGGTTTATAAAAGTCATAGGTCTGAATAGATTGATTATCAGTTATAATCTTTTTTCCGAGAGCCATCGCTTCAAAAATCCGAAAACTTAATCCAGCCTGTCCTTCGCGCATTAAATCGATGATAACTTTGGATTTTTTATACTCTTCTAGTATTTTTTCATTATTTATTGGCTTTTTCCGGAATTCTATGAGCGTTGAACCAACCGGTCTTAATATAAAGTTACGTAGTTTCTCTTTCCATACTTGTTTTCCAACTACAATAATCTTACTCCGTACTTCCAATGCAGATAGACGAACCGTGAGTTTGCGAAGGAGCTTAATACGTCGTTTATCATAGGAAGTAATGTAGAATAAATCATTTTCGATTTCTTCGGCCTGAATGGGTTGTTCTGAAAGATAGTTGTAGTTTGTTATCTTTTCAAAGCCATATTTTTTTACATCTTTGTCCTCAAATGAGTAGATCTTATCAAATAACTTAAGACGGTCCTCTACAGGAAAACGCTCCAGGTTGTCATAGAGATAAGAAATTAAGTAAGGTGTATATGATTTGATCTCTTTGATGGTCTGATAATCTAATGTATGGGGATTTAGAACGAGTATCTGATCTTGGGGACCTAGTTTTTTCAGTGTATTTACTACGTACTCCTGACGTTTTACATGTTTGATGTTTTTATTCAGAAAAATTTTGCTGATTGCATTAGAAGCCCGCTCACCGAAGTTTTTGTATTTATAGGCACCCATATTGATATGTGATGCATCAATACCCTTCTCTTGTAATTTCTTAACAATGTGGTGGTCGTAATTCCAGTAATCAAAGCTTATAATGCAAATCTTCATTTTTTTTCTTCTCTTTTCAATGACTTAAAAGTTTCATGTACACTGAGACTCTGTAAGTAGCAAAGTTGGTATCCTCGTCGCCCATCTAATATTCCTAGTTTCAAAAAGTATGCCTTAAAAAATTTAAAGGACACTTTCGCCAGATGACTTAAGAGTGAGTACCGCTTATTTTTAGCGTATAGTTCTTTCCCTTTAAGCTGACCATAATGGACCATTTTTTCCTTGTAACTCGCGTAGTCTGCGAAGGAATAATGCCATATCTTGTTTTTTAAGCTACCAATCGTGCCATTAACCAGTAATGTCTCGTGCACCTTTTTTTTGGTGTCGTATGTTGCTTTACTTTTTTTGAACAGACGGAAATTCTTATCATTTTGTGTTCCCGAAAAATTAATGCGTTCGCCACAAAAGAAAAATAAACGATACATGTAATACGCGTCTTTTGCTTGCGGATCGTTTATTGTCGATAATATCTCCGTTTGGCATGCTGAAGTCAAACGCTCATCGGCATCCAAAAAAAGCACCCAATCGTTATTCGCATAAGTCAGGGCCAAATTGCGCTGTTTGGTGAAATCCTCAAATTTGTTCTGATAAATTTTCACTTTGGGGTGCAGACCGGATAGCTCAACCGTTCGATCAGTACTGAATGAATCCAAAACGATGATCTCATCTGCAAACTCCATGCTTTTGAGGACTTCTACTATATTATCCTCTTCATTGTATGTAATGATTAAAGCGCTTATTTTTTGACTCAAGGTATACGATATAATTGAAAAATTGGACCATACGCTATTGTAACGTGAAAGCTCACTTATTCGTTACAATTTAGTTGAAAAAATGACATTTAATGTTTTCACAATGTAGATCACCGAGGTGGGCTTTATTGCTTTGTGACAAATATATTACATATTTTTTGTAATAAAATATAAAAAAAATGAAATGTTTGTGAAGTGAATAGGTATTGTTCTGATTAACACTAGACGATTAACTAAATATTAGAAAATACGTGTTTGTAAGGGATATATCGTTATTTTTGCATGTTTTATAGTTTTGAATTTATTTTTACATCACTATACACGCTGTTTATTACCATAATTTAATTTTTATTCCAAGTGGCGATTCCAAAAGTTATCTATCAGACTTTTAAGACCAATAAGATACCCTTGTTGACAAAGTTTTATATTTGGCGATTTCTAAAACGAAATAAAGGCTATACTAGACAGTTTTTTGATGATGCACAAATCGATACGCTCATTAGAGAAAATTTTGATCAACGTACTTACGAGGCCTTCGCGCGGTTGCAGATCGGTGCCGCTAAAGCGGATTTTTTTAGATATGCGGTTTTGTATGTTCATGGCGGTATCTATTTAGATTTAGATAGTGATATTATTGGCGTTTTGGATGAAGTGATTAAACCAGAAGATACGGCGGTTATTACGCATGAGAAGAATAGAAGTCTTTATGCACAATGGGCATTGATCTACGATAAAGGACACCCATTCCTGAAAAAGACGATTGAATTGATCGTACGAAATATCGAGGAAAATAGATATCCACGTGATGTCCATCAGATGACAGGACCAACGGTCTATACGGAAGCAATAAATCGGGTTTTAGAAGAAGATCCTCAGGTTGCCTATCGTCGTATTACCGACGATTATCAAGGACTTTTGAAGTTCAAGTATAAACTAAGTAAGATTCTGATTTATGGCGATCGCTCACTACATTGGAAAAAAATGCAGCTTCGTGTACCTGTGGTCAAACCTAAGGACGATTAGATAGCGACAGCTCTTATTTCTTATATATGCTATGAAGTTGAATTTCAAGAAGATCTTTTTAAAAAATAAGAATGTTAAATTCTTTTATTATTTAAGTGTATTCGGACGACAGCTGAGACCAAAGTTTCTGCTACGGAAAAAGGCCTCGGTGTTGCTGAACAGAGATTTGACCCAGCAGCCTGAATGGGTTCGGTTCCGGATAAACTATTATAATAAACTAGCTCCGCAGCGGTCTTTGTCAATCGATGCAATTCCGATCAAAGATTATAAGATGCCCGAGAATATTCGTGTTTATTATTTTGATAGTAAACAATTTCTTGATTATTTTAATCAGCAACTGAAATTTCAGATCCTTCCAGGTGATATTATTGCTATTCCGGATAAACCTGCCTTAGTGAAAAGTAGGCCAATCGCAGGTGACAATGCCAACTCGGTATTGTTGAACCTGGATAAGAGCCGGCACTTTAACTTTATTACCGACCATATTGCTTTTCGGAAGAAGAAAAATAGACTTGTTGGGAGGAGTGAGTTTGCACAGGCACATCGGGAACTATTTTTTCAACAATACCATAATCATCCATTATGTGATTTAAAAAGAGCGTTCAAGTCATCTGATCCGGATTATCTTTCTATCACAGGGCATTTGTCTTACAAATTTATTCTTGCCCTGGAAGGGAATGATGTTGCAACCAACTTAAAATGGATCATGTCGTCAAATTCCATCGCTGTCATGCCGATGCCGACATATGAAACCTGGTTTATGGAGGGAACTCTACTGCCAGACCATCATTTTATCTGTATTAAAAGTGATTATTCGGATTTGGAAGAAAAGCTACAGTTTTACATCGATCATCCTGAGGCGGCCGAAAAAATAGTAAGACAGGCTAACGCTTATGTGAAATTATTTTTGAATCAGGCACAAGAAAAGTTTGTTTCTCTTCATGTATTGAAGAAGTATTTTATTTCAACGGGCCAATCGATCAACTTATAAGCTGGCGTAAATGTTAGCCATTTGTTTGGCAACATGTTCATCATTAAACTTCTGCACAAAGTCCAGTCCCTTTTCGATCATTTCATTGCGCTTGGATGAATCGACAAGCAGCGTCGCTATGGCATGCTTTATCTCTGCAATATTTGTAGGGTCAATATAGCAAGATGCCGGCCCCCCAGCTTCTGGGAAGACGCCCATTTTACTGGTGATCACAGGTGTACCAGAGTAAAGCGCCTCTATAATAGGAATGCCAAAGCCTTCATAAATTGAGGGATAAATGAAAATCGTTGCCGATGCATAGAGAATGGCCAATTCTTCCATCGCTAACCCTTGGAAAAAGAAGATCCTATTCTCCATGTTGTTATGTCGGATATAATCCATGATCTCTCGGTGATAGCGAGTTGGTTTTCCTACAATAACAAGGGGAATATCGATGTCTTTAATCGCTTTCACTGTTGGTAAGATATTCTTTCTCGGTTCAATCGTTCCAACATTTAATAGAAAATCCTTTGGTAATTTTAACTTGTTTCTAAGTTCCGTCTTCTGCTCTTCAGTTTTGATAGTTTTGAATGATTCATGACATCCCTGATAAACGACATCAATTTTTTCTTCGGGTATATGAAAGAGTTCGACAATATCGTTTTTAGTACATTCGCTTATGGCAACGATACGATCAGATGCCTCGCAGGCATGCTTGAATTTCTTCTTATAAATCCAACGATCAATTGGATGATAAAGTTCAGGATGTCTCAAAAAAATTAAATCATGAATGGTAACAATAGATTTAATATGTGCCTTTGCTAAACCTAATGGAATTTCACCAGACAGTCCATGGTAAATATCAACTTTATCTTTTTTCAAATCCCGAACAATACGTTGATTACGCCAGAGATTAGGCCAAGTAGTGTTGATAAAACCCTGTGGCAACCGGATATTTTTTTGAGATGCTGGTTGATTGATATATTGATCACCAGTTTTTGGTGTATATTTCAGATACTCATTTTCGGGAGCATACTTTTCGAGTATACGAATGAGGTCGCGACTATAATTTCCCAGACCGGTTTTGTTTAAGAAATAGCGTTTTGCATCGAATCCTATTTTCATTCTATTGCTCTTATTTTTTCAATCACCATTTCTGATGTAATTAAATCGATCGCCTCTATACCATCACAGTTACACGGCTTATTGCCGTACACCGAACTCGGTCTATTGGGGTGCTCAACTTGGATGCAATCTGTTAGCTGCTGCCCATAACCTGTGAATCCAGCACAAGGATGCGTTGCTCCCCACAAAGAAAGACACCTTACGCCCATTAACGATGCCATATGAAGTCCGGAAGAGTCCATACTGATTATGAGATCTAGGTTCGAAATCAAATCCAGTTCCTCCCGCAGCGAGAATTTGCCTATGGTATTATAGGTGTTGGGAAATCGCTCGGTCCAGTTTTGGGCAATTAGGAACTCTTGTTCGCCACCGCCGAACAACAAAACATCGTAGCCATTGTGCGTGAGTTCGTCTATCACATTTTCCATTTTGGTTTGAGGGAAAATCTTATAATGATGTTGTGCAAATGGGGCAATGCCAATTTTCTTTCGATCGAAATTCGCGAACATATTAAATGCAGCTTTGGGTACATCCTGCAAATTAGGCGCCAAGTTGTTACTGAGCTCAAATTTGAAGCCTAATGCACGAAATACATCTGCATAGCGCTCTACGGTTAGTTTCAGTGGAACTTTAATCTTGTTGTTTTCCCGGGTTAAGGCTTTTTTTTCTTCCCGCCCTTTGTCAAGCTGCTTTACTTTTACGCCCGATAAGGAAAATAATAGATCAATTACACGCGAACGCAAATTGAAATGTAAGTCCACAATAGCATCTGCGCCGTACTGTGCTAGCTCTTTCTTTAGCCTGACCAAACCAAAAAAACCTTTATGAATTGTTTTGGGCTCAATGGCGTGAAACCGTATGTTTTTTATTCCATCAAAAAATGGTGCAAAGAATTGCCTGCTGACCATAATAATTTCTACATCAGGGTACTGAATGCAGAATTCTTTCAATACGGAGGCAACCATGGCAACATCACCCATAGCTGAAAATCGCGTTACTATGATCCGTTGCGGTAAGGACATGTTTTATTTTCCTGAAGAATATAGGACAGGGTTCAATGAAGGGTCGTTATACATTTTCATCTGTTTATAAACCTTCATGTATTTGTCGCCAGATGCGATTGCGGTCATCAATTCATCAATACTTTTGGACAAATCTTTCCGTTGTTCCAATAAAACGTTCAGCTTTTCTTGGCAGGAAATGATATGTGCTTCGGAAGCATCTGTGCGCAATGTTTCCTGCTCCATGTGGTAGATTTTTAACGCCAGAATGGAAAGTCTATCAATAGCCCAGGCCGGACTTTCAGTATTGATTGTTGCTGTAGGGCTCGCCTCTATATCTTGAAATTTTTGTAGAAAATAACTATCAATATACTCTACGGTATCTGTGCGGTACTGATTGGATTCATCAATACGTCTTTTCCAGTATAAGCCTTCTTGGGGTTCAATTGAGGGATTACGTACCACATCTTCCATATGCCATTGCACCGTGTCAATCCAGCATTTTAAATAGAGGAGATGTTCCAGGGATTGTTTGTCATACGGATTTTGGATTGGATGATCAATCTGGTCGTATACGTGGTAATCCTGGATAGCACGCTGAAAAATTGGATTTGCTATTGCACTAATCATGGTACAAACTTAGATAAATTGCTTTTTATATGCAATTTAATTGCGCTTTACATAAAAAACAATTTATTGGTCTCTCCTCAACCGTAGATAATACTTTTATTGAGGAAATATAAAATATATTATGGAGTTATTCTTACTATTCAACGCAGACATTAAGGGAATGAATTGGACGATAAACTTATTAAAATGAAAGAAGTTTCCTGTTTTCTAGAATGCCGAAAGTAATAAATCGGGAAAGATACCTAAGATCAACACGGCCACGGTACATAAGATTCCAATACACAAGAGTAGCACATTGAATTTAACCGCTGGAGATCCCGTATTTTCCCTTAGAAACGCATTCAGTGGTATCTTAAAATAATAAAATAGGGAGATGACAGATGTCAATGCACCCACTAGGAGTAATGCCAGCAAACTAAAGGATTGGAAGTTTTGGTATTGCTCGAATACTTTGGAAAAGACCAAAAGTTTCCCAACAAAACCCGCAGTAGGAGGTAGGCCGACCAAAGCGATTAAAACAATTGAAAAGGAGGTGAACAGCAGTGGGTACTGCTTTCCTAAGCCGCGATACGATTCAATTGAAGTATTTTCTAAACTAGCTTCCAAAGCATCAATAAAGATGAATACCGCAATATTCATCAAAGCGTATATGGATAGATAAAATAACAGCACATTTGATTCATTATTTTGATAAACCAATACAGCCATAAGGAGTATACCCGTATGCCCAATGGAAGAGTAGGCCATCATCCTTTTGGCATCCTGTTGACGCAAAGCGGCTAAATTACCAATCAGCATGGTTGCGATGGCGATCGCAATAATCACATAAGTCAGAAAATCGCTGAAATAAAAGGAGACATTGAGCCATGCGGAGAATATCTTGGACAAAAGAACAACGACCGCAATTTTGGGTACAGTAGCAAGATAGGTGGTAATCACTGTTGGGGCACCTTGATAAACATCCGGGCTCCAGACATGAAAGGGAAAAAAACTGAGTTTGAATCCAATACCTGTCAGCAAAAATAATAAAGCAATGCTGATCATAATCTGAGGTGCTTCCATCAAGCCGGCAATGTGGCTTGGTGCATCAAAATTCAGGTTTCCCGTGAAACCGTATAGTAAAGACAAGCCATAGAGCATAACGGCGGCACAAATGGATCCAAACAGGACATATTTTAAAGCAGCTTCCGATTGAACCTTTGTGGAAGAAAAATAGCCAACCATAATATAGGAGCTGATCGAAACAGTCTCCACAGCGATAAAGATCATCAGCCAGTTACTCGTCATCGTCAGCAGGTTCAGGCCAAGGGTTGCGGCCAATAGCACGGCGTATAGGTCGCCTAAGGGACGGTCTTGCTGCCGTTGTTGGATGAAGATACAGATGAGCATTGTCGACAACAGCATAATCAAACGTGCAGCTACAGCAAATGCATCAATATGGATCATATCAAAGAAGCCTGTTGCCTCGACCTTACTGAGTCCCTGGCCCACAAGGTAACAACCACTTAGCAATAAGCCAACGAGGGTGATGACAAAAGAGGTATTCTTCCAGTGTCTGTCAATAAAAAGACTAGCGAGGATAGTACCAATAAAAGTGACGATCAATGTCAGTTCGGGCTTAAAATAAGGAACGCTTACGATAATCTGATCGATGAAAGAACTGATATATGGACTGAATGCGAGCATGCTGAATTAGATAAATTGTTGGATAAAACTCACGAGATTCAGAACACTGGCGTTTAGGTTGTTAAATACCAATGCCGGCATAATTCCAAGTAATAGCGCGAGCGCTAGGGTAGGAAATAAGATCACTTGTTCGCGTATATTTAAGTCTGTCAGAGCATTACTCCAGGAGTCTCCGCCTTTTAAGCGAATTTGTCCAAAGAACATGCGTTGCAGTGTCCAAAGTAAATAGGCTGCACTTAATAGGATACCTATGGATCCCGCTAGTGCCATCCAGCGCGGTAATCCAGTTCCTATACTCGCGGCATTGAAGGAACCGATAATGACAAAGGCTTCGCCAATAAAAGCTGAAAAGCCGGGTAGGCCTAGGGACGCAAAAAATGCCACAGCGACATAACCTGTGTATTTGGGCATAATTTGAGCTAAGCCACGGAAACTATAGATATTTCTATCATGTACACGGTCATAGACCACACCAACTAGGAAAAAGAGTGCCGCAGATAAGAATCCATGCGAAATCATCTGAAACATGGCGCCAGAAATACCTTCTGCAGTCAGCGATGCAACACCAAGCAGCACAAAGCCCATATGTGAAACCGATGAATAGGCAATCATTCGTTTCAGGTCTTTTTGTGATAAGGCATTCAAAGCACCATAAATAATGGAAACAACACCAATTAAGCCCAACCACCAATTGGATAAGGCAGCCATATCGGGAAAGATGCTGTAACAGATACGGATGATACCGTAACCACCAATTTTCAGGAGAATACCGGCAAGAATAATAGATACTGGTGTTGGCGCTTCAACGTGCGCATCCGGTAGCCAAGTATGTAACGGAACAATGGGTACTTTAATAGCAAAGGCAAAAAAGAGCACAATGAAACCGACCAGACGAGCGGAAATGCCCAAAATCTCCTGATAACCTTCCCAGCCGAAAATAGAACCCTCAAGATAATTCTGTGGATTCATCATATAGATCATGTTGAAGGTATGTGCTCCAGTCAAGGGGTTGATTACTGAAAAATACAATCCGACGATAATCAACAACATAAATACAGACCCGAATAGGGTATATAAAAAGAATTTTATAGCTGCATATTCGCGTCTTGCACCACCCCAGATACCGATCAAGAAGTAGAGTGGCAGTAACATGACTTCATAAAACAAATAAAATAGGAAGAAATCCAATGCGCAGAAAATCCCCATAACGGCCATATTAAGTACCATGAGCAAGGCAAAGTATCCCTTAGGACTTTTCTGAATATTCCAGGAGGCACCTATAGCCATCAGCATAACGAATGCACTCAGCAATAACAAGGGCATGGAGATCCCATCAATACCAATAAGATAATCGATCTCTAGTTTTCCTATTGATCCTAAATCTAATCGGATCCAGGAAAGTTGCTCAACAAATTGATAGCCCGCCAGATCTTGGACTCCTGTTTTGCTTGCATCAAATTGTGCATAACATATTCCGGCCAGTACAAATTGTATTGCTGTGAATGCTAAAGCAATATATTTGTAACTCGATTTATAGCGTGTTGGTAGGGCGAGAATGAACGCCGTAGCCAATAGCGGTAAAAATATCAATAAGGATAAAATAGGCATTTCCTAAAAGAATATAAGATAAATTAAACCAAGTAAAACTAATAAAAAGACGGAATACAATGTTGTCTGTAGCTTTCCATTTTGGACCAGGCGAACCTGATTGCCTGTCCAATAGGCTACAGTAGCAACCGTATTAACAAAACCATCTACAATATATTTGTCTATCCAAACACTTAGCTGAGAAAGGGATAAGACGATAAACTGAATCAAAGAAACGAAAGCGTCAACGATGTGACGATCAAACCAATAACAGAACTGCGCTAATTTTAATATGCCATTCACAAAGACTGCTTGGTAAAATTCGTTGATATAACCCTGGTTGAAAGCGGCTTTTAATGCCTGGCTAGCGGGGTTTAACGGGTATTTATTTTGTACATACCATTTCCAGCCGATGATCCAGCCAATAACCGAACCAAGGAGCAGTATTGCAGGGATAATAAGGTGTGCACTATGGCTTGGTGCAAAAGCATATTCATCCAATAAAAGGCCGTCCATCAACCAGGAATCATGATAAGAAAACGGATTGAATGAGAATACCGGGAATAGACAGAATAGTCCCAAAACAAACATGGGGATCAACATGGTCTTTGGGGCTTCATGTAGTGGATGATCCAGTAGTTTGCCCTGAAGCTGTTTCAACAGTCTGAACTCTCCAAAAAAGGCTTTAAAGAGCAGACGACCGATGTAGAAAGCCGTTAAAATACTTACTAGAATTAAAATCGCGGGGATGATAAGGTATAAGTTACCTTTTGAAAGAGCCCATTCAAAGGAAGAGATGACGATACTGTCTTTGGATAGATAACCTGAAGTCAAAGGGAAGCCTGCAAGTGCTAGCGAAGCTATACACATCAGCACGAAAGTCTTTGGCATATAATGACGTAGTCCACCCATATTCCGTAAATCCTGCGGATCAAAGTCCAATTGGCTATTTGATTTGAGATGGGCCATTTCATGAATGACAGCTCCGGCAGAAAGAAATAATAGACACTTAAAGAAGGCATGCGTAGTCAGATGAAATAAAGCAGCATCCCATGTTCCAATGCCAATGCCAACCATCATAAAACCAAGCTGCGATATGGTCGAAAAAGCAAGAATACGTTTGATGTCGTATTGGCCAAGCGCGAAGTATGCGGCCAAAGCAGCGGTTATTGTACCGATGATGGCAATAAATAATAAGGCAGATTCATTAAATAATGGAAATACAGTAGCCAAAAGGAATACACCTGCAGCAACCATGGTCGCGGCGTGAATCAATGAGGATACGGATGTAGGACCTTCCATGGCGTCAGGAAGCCATACATGTAATGGAAATTGTGCAGATTTAGCCATCGCTGCCAAGAAAAAGGCTAATCCTGCAATGGTAAGCCAAATCTGAGGTAAGCTATTGACTGGAGATGTCCATAATCCTTGGGCGATTGTGGATTGATAAATCAAGCCATTGTCCCCAAAGAGATCGATTAAATTGAGGGTTTTGAACTGTGTAAATAGGATCGCAAGCCCAATTAGAAACCCGAGGTCGCCGATGCGATTGACCAAAAATGCTTTTTTATTGGCTTGTACAGCTGTTTCACGTGTGAACCAGAAGCCGATGAGGAGATACGATGCGAAACCGACTAATTCCCAAAAAACATACATCAATAGCAGGCTGTCCATAATAACCAATCCCAACATCGCAAAACAGAATAAGCTGAGATACATCCAATAGCGGTGAATACCTGAATCTCCATGCATATAGGCTCTGGAGTATATATGTACGGGTAGGGCAACCGTCGGTACCAAAAAAAGCATCAACGTGCTCAAATTGTTCAGCAGGATACCAACTTTAAATGATGTTTCACCAATAGTGAACCAGCTTACTTGCATTGATACTGCCGGATTATTCCATATGGAGAACCAGGTCAACCCTCCAGCGATAAAACTGAGGATGATAGCTGCGAGAGAAACTAGGCCCGACTGGTCGCGTTTGCCTGCTATTGCTTGATATAGGAATGCCACAAATGGCGCTGCCAAGGTAAACAGTGCGGTCAGAAGGGGCGATATGTGAACAAATTGATCCAATGCTTACTTGTCTTTTAATTGGTTGATCTCATCCGGATTAATGGTTTTGTAATGCCGATAGACATTTAATACAATAGCCAATCCAACAGCAACTGCAGCCGCTGCGAGAACGATGGCAAACAGGGCAAAAATTTGCCCACCATAACTGACCTTGTCGTATTTTCCAAAAGCAACAAAGTTCAGGATGGCGGCATTGATCATCAATTCAATACCCACCAGAATCATGATCGCATTTTTCTTGGAAAGTACAGTATAAAGACCAATGCAAAAGATGCAGGCACTGACAACTAAGAAATGCGTCAGCGTAATCATATTGTACGCTCCTTTCTGGATAGATGTGAGGCTCCGATCAAGGCCATCATCAAAAACACGGATATAATTTCAAATGGTAAAACGTAAAAGGTCATAAAACGTAAACCAATCTGATGAATGTTATTATCTGTTGCGACAATCTCGGTGTTATTTTCCCTAGCTTGTAAAATCCACGCAGATGGTGCTTGTTGCCATTCAACAATGCCGTATAGCATAAGCAATAGAAAGCCAAGTACGATGGGAACCGTCTGCCACTTAGGCATGGTTAAGAATGAACCGCTGCTATCCTGAAGGTCTTTCAGGAGTTCTTTGTTGGAGAGCATAAAGGCAAATAACATCAATATGAGCACGCCTCCGACATACACCATAATTTGCGTGATAGCTACAAAATCGGCTAAAGCAAATAAGTAGAGTCCTGCCATAGCAAATAACACAATAAAAAACAGGAACAATGCACGCGCGATATTTTTAAGATTGACCAGTAAAAGTGCTGAACCGATTGCTAGGGTAGCAAAGGCGTAGAATAAAATACTTTCCATCTTTTATTTTTGCTTTGCTGCCTCCTTTTCAGCTTGAAACTTGGTCCACTCTGCTTTGCGCTGTGCGACCTCACTATCGGTCATATCTGAAAAACCATAGATAAGATCGGTCAGTTTTTGAGAACTGCGGTCATATTCATTGGTCATGGTAATACATTCCGTCGGACATACCACAGTACAAAGGCCACAGTACATACATTTGGCCATATCAATATTGAATTTGGCCGGATATAGTCTTTTAACGCTGCCATCGGAAGTTTTTCCAATCGCTTCCGGTGATTTGATGGCTTCGATTTCGATGCAGTCGACAGGACAAGCCTTTGCGCATAGATCACATACAATACAGTCCTCGATATCGACTTGCAATTGATAGCGGGCAACTTCGGGGATTGGCATTTTTTCACGCGGGTATTGTACGGTGACAATACCTTCTTGTTGATCAAAGTAATTGTCTTTCTTGATATTCAATTCTGTTCGCGAACGTCGGGCACCAAACAAGTGCTTAACAGTCAAAGATAAACCCTTGATTGCCGTACGAAATGCATGCGAAGCTGTTTTAAATATCATATCCTATGCTATAACTAAAATTCGCCAAATTGCAGAGATGGCCATACAAAGAAAAGCCAGCGGTGTCAATACTTTCCAACATAAACTCATCAGCTGGTCTGCACGTAACCGTGGTAATGTCCATCGAATCCACATTTGGATACCAACAATAAATAATGATTTGGCTAATGTCCAAAATATTCCCCACACTAAACCTGTGGTCCAATCGGCCAAGCGTATTGCACCTATGTTTGGTAATGGTGTATTCCAAGCGCCTAAGAAGAGAACAACTCCCAACATCGATACCAAAAACATCATGGCATACTCGGCCAAAAAGATAAAGGCAAATTGTATGCCCCCATATTCTGTATGGAAACCACCAACTAATTCAGATTCGGCTTCCGGGATATCAAAGGGTGCACGATTACACTCGGCAAGGGTAGCAATAAAGAATATGATGTAGGTAATAATCAAATGTGGGGCCTGAAAGATGTTCCAGGCGAAAAGGCCTCCGATCTCATTGACTTCCCAAAAACCAAAGAATTTAATGCTTCCATGAGTTAGAATTCCTTGTCCAATAGCAATTTCATTCAAATTTAGGGTCTGGGTTAGCATCACTACAGCAATCAGCGAAAGGCCTACCGGTATTTCATAGGATACCATCTGTGCAATGGCACGCATGGAACCCAATAAAGAATATTTGTTGTTAGATCCCCAACCTGCCATTAAAATGCCCAAAGCATCAATGGAGATGATGGCCATAATAAAGAACAAGCCTGTATGTGTATCCGCTGGGATAAAATCTTTGGCCCAGGGAATAACGGCAAAACCTGTAAATACAGCAACGAAAATAACGATAGGAGCAACTCTAAAGAGTATTTTATCGGCCGATGAGGGGGTAATTAATTCTTTTTGTAATAATTTGAGAATGTCGGCAATCGTTTGGAGACTGCCATACTTTCCTGTTTCCATCGGTCCTAGACGATCTTGTACAAATCCCGCGATCTTACGCTCGGCATATACTGCAAATAAGGTAAAGGCTGCTATAAAAGTGAAAATAGCAATGGGAACCAAGATATGTAGTATTGTTTCTAACAAGTCTTATTTATAATGATTTTTAATAAGAGACCAATGAATACGCAAACTTAACGAAAAACAGGGAATTTAGATAAGGAAAAATTAAAATATACTTAACAAGTAGATTATCGTGACAATAACGTAACGACGGTGCATCCTATAGTGTTCGAGTGGGTGGTTTCGGACAGCTGTAAAGTTCTCCATGTTGGTTGGGGTAGAAATAAAAAAAGCATCCCCGAGGGATGCTTTTTAAGGATATAAATCGAAATCGGATTAGCGATTTGAAAATTCAACGTAGTCGCGTTCTGTGTGGCCAACGTATACTTGTCTAGGACGACCGATAGGCTCTTTGTTTTCACGCATTTCTTTCCATTGTGCAATCCATCCTGGTAGACGGCCTAAAGCAAATAATACGGTAAACATATCTGCTTTGAAACCTAATGCGCGGTAGATGATACCTGAATAGAAGTCAACATTCGGATAAAGTTTTCTGTCGATGAAGTATTGGTCATTCAATGCTGCTTCTTCGAGTCTTTTAGCGATATCCAATACCGGATCTTGAACGCCTAATTTTTCCAAGATGTCATCACATGCTTTTTTGATGATCTTAGCACGAGGGTCGAAGTTTTTGTAAACACGGTGACCGAATCCCATCAGACGGAAAGGGTCGTTTTTGTCTTTTGCTTTAGCAAGATATTTTTCAGCGTCACCACCATCATTTTTAATGGCCTCCAACATCTCGATTACAGCTTGGTTTGCACCACCATGTAATGGTCCCCATAATGCATTGATACCCGATGCAACAGATGCATAAAGGTTTGCATTGGATGAACCAACGATGCGAACAGTAGATGTTGAACAGTTTTGCTCATGATCAGCATGTAAAATCAACAATTTGTGCATGGCGTCAATCACCACAGGATCGAATGTTTTTTCATCATTCACTTCTCCAAACAGCATGTTTAGGAAGTTGTCAATGTAACCAAGGTTGTTTTTTGGATAAACGACAGGATGACCCAATGATTTCTTTTGAATCCAGGAAACGATCGTTGGCATTTTTGCCAAAAGATTGATGATCGTTTGATCCTCTTCTTCGTCAGTTAAGTTAGGATTTAAAGATTCTGGGTAAAATGCCGATAATGCGCCTACTAAACACGAAAGTTGGCCCATTGGGTGAGATTTGGATGGGAATCCAGCGAAGAAGTTTTTCATGTCTTCGTGAATCATCATTTGCTTTTTGATGTCAGCTCTGAATTTTTCCAATACCTCTTTTTTGGGAAGTTCTCCATAAATCAACAAATAAGCAACTTCCAAGAAAGTCGATTTCTCTGCCAATTGTTCAATTGGATATCCTCTATATCTCAATATGCCTTTTTCACCGTCAAGGAAAGTAATCGCACTTTTCGTTGCACCTGTATTTTTGTATCCTGGGTCTAACGTAATAAATCCGCTTAGATCTCTTAATTTCGAAATATCAACTGCTTTTTCATTTTCAGTACCGACAATGACCGGAAGGTCATACGAAGTGCCGTCTAAATTTATAGATGCTTTATCTGACATGTTTATATATATCTTATATCTGATTTGTTATGCTAATCTCACAAATTTAACTATTTGATATTTAAAATTGAAAGTTCTTTTGGAATTAAAATGACATGACTGCGTCATTTTGGATAATATTCACGAATTATTTACTTAAATAAGCAAATAATTTATTCAAATTTAACATTATCTTATTCTGCAAAAATATCAATCTATTTTTCGTTGCGCAACCTTTCCTTTGTCTTGGTAGTTGCCGTGTTTGCCCGATCCGAAAAAAGGTAGTATGACAAAACAAACCAGAATAATGGACGTTAGTGTCAAAATTCCTGTAGTCCACAATATTTTGCTGAAGTTTTCCGCCTCCAATAGCTTAATGCCCCAAAGTCCCAAAAGGAAATAGGTGGCAACGAAAAGGATCACCAGTGTGAATAATATGCCGAATATATATTTCATAGCTGAATTAATTTATGGGTTGTGAATGGATTGACCTCAGTATATTGAGCTGAATCGTACCGATTTACATTTTAAAAGGTCTCATGGGATAGCTATCACTTTTAAGGTTGAATCTCCCGTAATACACTAGATTTTATTGAGAATCTGTTTTTTTAATGTGTCGAATTCTTCTTGGGTAATGATATTCTCACGAAGCAGCAGCTGCAGCTTTTGGAGTTTCTCGACAAAGTCACCCTCTTGCTGAATATGATCTTTGATCTCCTCTTTTTGAAGGTCGAATTGCTTTCCGAGTTCCATACCGACTCCCAGTTGTGCACCTACACCTGCAATTCCGCCTTCATTTTTAGCTGCGTCGCGTAGTGCCCGTAATTTTTCTAATTCAACATAGCTCAGACCTGCCTGTAGCGCTGCTTGATTTTGTGTGCTTAAATCGGCGATTTCTCCAATTCTTCGTTGTGTATTGGCATCAAATTGAGTTCCTAGGATTTTGAAATCCGTAATGTCGAGGCCAAGATCATTAAAGTCTTGTGTAACCGCGGTCTTGATGTCGTTGGAAAGTAATCCCAGTTGACTGTCAATCTCATTGTAACCCAGTTTCTTTTGTGCAATCTGCGCAATAATTTGTTGGGGGATCCGATTATTGATGATGTCTTGAATATCAGCTGTGCTAACCGTATTTTGATTCGCCACAATGTTTTTATAGAAATGTACCGGTTCCTTGATGAGGTAAGAGAATGTACCATTCAAGCCAATTTCTATCGGTAAATTGTAATGGGGGTCGATATATTTAATAGGTGTTCCCGTTCCCCAAGATTGATTGACGATAGCGGCTGTACGGAAAAAGTAAATGTAGAGCTTATGTTCTGATTCAAAGTTTTGCCGCAAACGTGCTAAAGTAGTAAAGAATGGATGGTTGTCCGTTTTCAGATTGTATGTGCCTGCCTCGGTCAGCAAGTTTTCACCTTTTCCTTCGTAGACGAGGATGCAGCCCTGCCCTGGAGCAAGGATCAGCTTACTGGAATTTTTGATCTCATTCCTTTCAGATGGAAATTTATACCATAATATTCGGGGATCCTGGTTTTTCCACTCAATGACCTCAGAAAGCTGGTTGTTAAAAAGATTAAATAGTCCCATAGTGTTTAATTTAGTGTGTCGAATTTGGGGTTATACCCTTCAAACTTGTTGATTTGTTTGCCATTATTATCAAAATAATAATAGTTGCTACCGTCTTTTACAATAAAACCATCCTTTAACAGGCATCCATTTCCATAAATGGACTTTAGGTCTGTGCTGATCGTTTTTTGTATGGCCCCCGTTGTTATATCCAGCAACTGGATCTGTAAGGGGTCGTCCTCAGCAGGTGTCGGTTTATACGCAATGAGAAGTATTTTGTCATTTTGAGCAACCACTACGGGCTGGAAGTAAAGTCTGCCCGGTGTAAAGTCTTTGAAACTGATCAGACGGGCTCCTTTAAATTGCCATGGATTTATCAAGACCTTTTTGTATGGATCGCGGTCGGTAAAAATACCTGATCCGCCGTAATCCTTATCCCAGGAAAAGCGTGGGCTATCTTTGGGAAATCCATATTGATATTGGTAGCTGTACTGGATTAACTGAATTTTTTCTTCTGGGTAATAACTTGATTTACTTGAAAAGGTGAATTCCGTTTTTGTTGTTGGGTTGGGCAGCTTTTTCCTTCTTTCATCGTACAGTTGTTTATCGGGAATAGATTTGTTAATTAAGGGGTAATAAGCTAGGTTTTGTCCTTCATTGTTGACAATCTGATAGGCAGAGCCATAGTCTTCGTATTTAAATTCAACTTTAGCGATGCCTGTGCTTAAAGATGGAGCATCTTTTACATAGTTCTCTAGGACACTTTTATAAGTGAGTGTATTTCTGTCCAGCTGATAAATATATTTGGATTTGACGATGATATAAAGATGCTGATCTTCAAATACCTGAAGTTTGACGTCGCTGCTCGACAGTTCGACGGGAGTTTCCATCAAAGTCTTAACCCATTCTTTCTTACCAGTTTTTGGGTCGAAGAGCCCAATATAAACCTTATTGTCCTTGCCTTCGTTCATTCGACCCCTGAAGGTTCCGACATTACCGACGACGACGATATGTGGCGTATTATCTTTATCCAAAAATAGCGTGTTGCTTGCGTAATTCCATTCCAGCGGTTGGGCTTCTTCTTTTTTCTCTGCTGTATTGGAAGTGCTGTAAGTTGAATAATTAGGCGCTGGCTTTTTGGAAAATAGAGCACTTAGGGCTCCAATGACAAACATCAGCGCAATAAAGCCCACAACAGCAAATAATACAATCCGTATGGCTTTATATTGATCTTGGTTGTTGCGTGGGTAGTTATAGTTGTAATTGATATTGATATCATCACTATCCAGAAAAAATTCAGTTCCACAGCTGTCGCATTTGTAATAATCGGGGCGTAATGTGGTAATTTTTATACTGCCACAATGCGGACATTTGATCGCTTTGATATTTTTAGCCATTTATCTTTCTTGTATTTGTGTTAAACCATCTCCTTTTGGAGTGAACGGTGCGACTGATTGCTATCAATTTTACACAGTGAATATCCTGTTCTTTCCATTGATGAAGCGACTTATGAATGAATTTAGAATTAAAATAAACGTATAACAAATTTTTTGCCAGCTAACTTATATTCGTCGGATTTGAGTTTAAATGCGCAGGAAATGAGCTATTTCTTTTTTTTAAGGGGTTACAAAGTCCTATTTGCGTGAAGATCACAAAGGCAATAAAAAATATTTTTTGTATTTACGAATTATTCGTAGATTAGTAGTAGATTAGAAAAAGGAAGATAAAGATATGGAAAAATTAACAGCACAGGAAGAGCAGGCAATGCAATCGATTTGGAGCCTCAATGGAGGTTTTATAAAAGAGATCTTGGATAATGTAAAAGGTGAGAAGATGCCTTATACGACTTTGGCTTCGACAGTAAAGAATCTGGAGCGCAAGGCTTTTGTGAAGGCAGTACGCTACGCCAATGCCAAACGCTATGAGCCGATGGTGAGTGAGGAAGATTATAAGGCTAAGTTTATGAATTCCTTTGTGGGCGATTATTTCAAAAATTCCTATAAGGAAATGGTTTCCTTTTTTGTACAGGAAGAAAAACTGACCGCCGATGAGTTAAAGGAGATTATGGACATGATTAAGCATAATAAATCTTAATCGCATGGAAAGTCTACTAACCTATATTATACAAGTCAATCTGTTGTTGGGTATTATCTATCTGGGATATATTGGACTGTTGAAAGGCTTGACGTTCTATTTTTTAAATAGAGCCTACTTCTTAGTAGGGGGGCTATTTGCTTTCCTGTATCCATTTTTGGATTTAAAGTCTTTGTTTGTACAGCGTGGATTGAATATAGGGGTGGTAGGCGAGCAGATTTCGCTTTATATGATGGAACCGGAGGTTCAACGGCAGCTGACATTAGGAAGGTTGGTGGAAATCGTTTTTGTGGCCGGTGCCGTTTTATTGTTCTTAAAATTTGTATTCCAATTAGTGAGTTTATTACGGATCCATCTGAATTCGAGGTCCGATCAATGGCGCACGTACCTATTCCGGAATGTCCTGATTCCTATTGTTCCATTTTCGTTTTTGAATAAAATCTATGTCAACAAAGACCAGCATCTGGATGCTGAGCTAAAAGATATTTTTAAGCATGAGGATATTCATGTGAAAGGCCTTCACAGTTTGGATATTTTATTGTTTGAAATGATATTGGTGTGTTGTTGGTACAATCCTTTCGTCTGGCTCATGCGCAGGGCCATTCGCCAAAATTTGGAGTTCTTGACTGATCAACAGGTTCTCGATAAAGGAATTGACAAGCAGACGTACCAATACAGCCTATTGAATGTGTCCAAAAAGGGCACTTCAGTAGGATTGAGCAATCAATTTAATTTTAAACTTTTAAAACGTCGTATTATGATGATGAACAAGAAGCGATCATCGAAAATAGAGCTTAGTAAATACGCCTTTCTTTTACCCATATTTTTGTTGACGGGAGCAGCATTTACAGTAAGTAAAGCGGAGGGTAGTATTGAGGGGGTCGTTGAGAAGGCAAATGAAACTGTATTACCTATTCCGTTGCCAACAGTTGATTTAAGATCTCAGACAGATCAATCAAATATGAAGGCTACTTCGTTAACGGATACTTTGGCTAAAGCACATCAAGTGGAGACAAAAGATTTTACGGAAATCAAGAGATCCGCTATTGATTTCTCTAAAGATCAAAAGTATTTTGTGGATAATAAATTGGTCTCTAAAGCAGAGTTTTTGGCTATTCCTGAAGGAAAACTGGCAAAGTACTGGTTTTCGAATGATAGTGATCTGATCAAGTATCGGACGAAGTCTTCAATTGATATTGCTGGCGGAGCAGTTTTGGCCAATACTGTCGAGATGCAACAACATTCGGATATAGCGCAAAAGAAATTGCGCTGTGTTATGAATGGTATTGTGCAGGAAAAAACGTTTACTGTAGATGATATCGATCCAAATGCTATAGCGTCAGTCTCGGTATTACAGGGTAAGGCTGCTATTGATAAGTATGGTGAAGATGTTGGGAAAGATGGCATCCTTGAAGTGGAATTGAAAGAAGGAGCTCATATTGGTAAAGACGCGACTAGATTGAAAGGAAATACTATTGGGATAGAGGTTCGTGCCAATGCAGACCCTAGAAGTGAACCGCTTTATATTGTGGAAGGAAAGGAAGTTAATTCAACCATTATGTCTGCCATTCCGGGGACGGAAATCCAATCGATTGATGTGATTAAAAATAATGCTGCATCAATATATGGTGAAAAAGGGAAGAACGGAGTTATTCTTGTTAAGTTGAAGAAAAATGGTTCACCAAAGATCACAAATCAGACCCTTACTTTTACTTATGATAAAAAAGAAGATGCAGGTAACGTTGACAAGATGAAGGTGAATGGAAACCTCTCGGAAGTTGTTGTAATGGGTTATAAAAAAGAAGATGCGAACGAACCCGAGCTCAAGGGCCGAGCGCAGGGAATCCCTGGAAATATCATCCGATTGACAGATGATGGATCTGGAAAAGTCGCTGCCCGTAATATTAAATTTCGCAGAGTTCATGGAGCTAAGGGCAATCCACTATTTGTTGTCGACGGAGAAATTGCCGCAGACAAAAAAATCAAAGATTTGGATCCGAATACAATTGATAACATTACGATCTTAAAAGATCAAAATGCTACTGCACTATATGGTGATCAGGCGGATAATGGCGTCATCATTGTGAACACCAAGTCTTATGTAAAGGAACACCCTGAAATATCTTCTGATGTAAAGGACCGTCTATCGGGAAAAGTGAGAAAAGTAATTAAGACTGAGTTGGGGAAGGAACAAGGTGAAGCGATTAAGAAATAGACAAGGTCGATACAATAAAAGCACAAGAGTTACACAGGAAAAAGCCGATATATTCGGCTTTTTCTGACTTATTTTGTATTCAGATTTGTCATCGTCAGCTCGATGCCGATATTGATAAAACTCTGGATCATTTTAACAGAATGGTCAATTAAAGCCGGTAGTTCAGCTTGTTCCTCTTTGTCAAAAGGACCTAGTACATAATCGACTTGTCTACCTTTTGGGTAATTATCGCCAATACCGAAACGTAAGCGCGGATAAACCTGTCCGCCACAAAGCTGTTCTATGGATTTAAGTCCGTTATGACCGGCGCTGCTTCCTTTGGGTTTCATGCGTAGCGAGCCAAATGGAATGGCCAGATCATCTACAATCACCAATACATTCTGAATTGGAACTTTGCATTGTTGCATGTAGTAGTTGACGGCCTTGCCACTTAAGTTCATGTAAGTTGTAGGTTTAATCACAGTAACATTGTGCCCCCGTTGCTTAAATTCGCTATAGTAGGCCAACTTGAGCAAGGAGAAACTGGCGCCAGCCTGTTTAACCAGCTCGTCGGCAACCATAAAACCAATATTATGTCGTGTATCGGCATATTCACTGCCAATGTTGCCTAATCCAACGATAAGATAATTCATGCTGCAAAAATAGAAATTTAATAAACAAAAAAAGCACCGAATTTCGGTGCTTTCTGTAGTATTTTAAAATCTTGCTCAGATTATTTTTTACCACCTTTAGATGCTTTAGCAGCTTCTTGTTCAGCTTGACGCAATGCACGAGACATGATTACTGATACGATTGTATCATCAGCATTGTTCAATACTTTTGCGTTTTCCAATTGAATTTGACCTACACGAACTGATTTACCAACTTCTAAAGATTCCATTGGTACGGCAATTTCTTGTGGCAAGTTTGCTGGTAATGCTTTTACGCGTAAATTACGTAATTTTTGAACTAATTTACCCCCCATTTTAACACCTGGAGAAGTTCCTGTTAATTTGATAGGGATATTCAATGATACTTCTTTATCATCAAATAATTCTAAAAAGTCAACGTGTGTAACTAAATCAGTTAATGGGTGGAATTGTGCGTCTTGAACGATAGCTCTTTTAGTTTGACCGTCAATGTTTAATTCAACAATGATTACGTCTGCAGTGTAAAGAACTGGTTTCAAATCAGCTGCGGATACAGAAAGAGCTGTTTGCTCTGTACCACCGTAAAGTACTGCTGGTACTAAACCTTGGTAACGCAATTCTTTTGCATCTCTTTTCCCTACGTTCTGTCTTACAGAACCGCTAATAGCAATTGATTTCATCTTTTAATTTTTTATAAATTTGAGGTGCAAAGATAATCTAATTTCTGATATTATCAAAAAAATACGATTGTTATTGGTTCGAGAACAGGCACTTATTCAAGGTCCTTAATCTTTCCATGTCTATGAACAGACCTATTCAACGCTACTTGGTTTAGCCTAATATATGATCAAATTAATATCAACCCTTATATTAAAACCGGTATAGAGCTCGTTTAACAGGGAAATAACAGGGGGTNNACCCCCTGTTATTTCCCTGTTATCCCCTTGTAATCCCCCTTTAAATCCCCTGCTAATATAGGAATTGAGATAAATCAATTGTTAACTTGTGTACGAGATAAAAAAGCTATAAAAAAAAAGACCTTGGCCACTGAGCTGAATGCTTTCTGTACCAAGGTCCAATATCTAGGATCTAAAACGCAAAGATTATTCTACTTCAAATAAATCAGAGATTGAAGAGTGTTGATTTACACTGGTGATTGCTTTTGCAAATAAATCAGCCGTTGATAATACTTTAATTTTAGTCGATTGTTTTGCTTTTTCTGGATCCAATTGAATGGTATCTGTTACGATCATTTCTGACAATACCGAGTTTTCAATTGTTTCATATGCCTTTCCGGATAACACTGCATGTGTACAAACGGCTCTTACGGATTTTGCACCATTTTCCATGATAAGTGCTGCTGCTTTTGAAAGTGTACCAGCAGTATCACAGATGTCATCGATCAAAACAACGTCCTGACCTGTTACGTCACCGATGATAGACATCGATTCGATTTCGTTTGCACGTTTACGACGTTTGTCACAGATAATAACTTCTGCATTGAAAAATTTAGCAAAGGTACGCGCTCTGTATGAGCCACCCATATCTGGGGAAGCAATCGTTAGGTTCGGAAGTTTTAACGATTTGATGTAAGGGACAAAAATGATAGAACCATCCAAATGGTCAACAGGGATATCGAAAAAACCTTGGATTTGTGCTGCGTGTAGGTCCATTGTCATGATACGGTGGATACCAGCTGCAGTCAACAGATTGGCGATCATTTTTGCGCCAATAGCAACTCTTGGTTTGTCTTTTCGATCTTGTCTTGCGAAACCAAAGTAAGGGACTACCGCTGTGATATAATGCGCTGAAGCTCTCTTCGCTGCATCTGTCATCAATAATAATTCAAAAAGATTGTCGGTAGGTTGGTTGGTAGATTGGATGATGAATACATCACTTCCGCGAACTGATTCATTGTAGAATGGTTGAATCTCACCGTCGCTAAAACGCGATAATGTTTTGTCTCCTAGTGGTTTCCCGTAAGATTGTGCGATTTTTTCGGCTAGTTCTGTAGTGCCAGAACCTGCAAATAGTTTAACCGTGTTGAATTGCAAAGGCATGGTTTTGTATATTTATGTTGGGTTATTGTATTGTCGTTTATTCAATATTTTTATTCCCTTACTGTTTTTTAAAGTTAAACATTAAAAAAAATGGATTGTTTTCACAATCCATATACCTTAACTTTAAAAGTTGTCCGACCTGGATTCGAACCAAGACAAACAGAACCAAAAACTGTCGTACTACCCTTATACTATCGGACAATGTCTCTAAAAAGTCAACGTTTCCGCTTTTCTCTTTTTGACGACGCAAAGATAGAGATTTGTTTTAAAAATCAAAATGTAAATTTAAAAAAATCTAAACCCTTTTATAAATAATAAGCCTTGCATATAACGCAGAAAAGGCTTGCATTTGCAAGCCTTTTCTATTGTTTGTTGTCCGACCTGGATTCGAACCAAGACAAACAGAACCAAAAACTGTTGTACTACCCTTATACTATCGGACAAACAATTCAAAAGTGATTGCTATCGTGATGATGTCGTTCACATTTGATGATGCAAATATACGGACTATTCTTATTTCTGCAAATAAAAATGAACTCAAAAGTGTATTAGGGCTGATTTTCAAAGAAATAATTTTTGTTTGCTCCTGAAAATTCAGTGTGCTAACCTTTTTTTTCGGTAAGGAGATCCCATCAACACGTTGTAAAGTGTACAAGTATACTTGGACGTGCTTTCTTTGTCGCCAATATTAGATCGCGTAATGAAATTTTTTCAATTAATATGTGTTAAAAAATCAGAATAAAGTTCATTTCTTATTAACTTATCCTTATTTTCGAGCCGTATTATAATACTTTTTACAGTTATCATTTTATGAACTATACTAAAATCAACAATCTTTTAGGATGGATATGTGCGCTAATAGCAACATTAGCGTATGTCATGACTGCCGAACGATCGACGAGCTGGTGGGACTGTGGCGAGTTTATCGCTTCAGCCTTTAAACTTCAAATTGTGCACCAGCCAGGAGCACCTTTATTCTTAATGATTCAAAATATATTCTCAAACCTTGCCGGTGGAGATGTTACACGAATTGCGTTCTGGATGAATGTAGGATCGGCGGTATGTAGTGGTCTGACCATTTTGTTTTTATTTTGGACAATTACAGCTTTAGCAAAGAAAATCGTTGTAAAGGGTGTTGATGGATCATATACATCAACCGATTTAATCAAAATATTCGGCTCGGGCGCTGTTGGTGCATTGGCTTATGCATTTACGGATACCTTTTGGTTCTCAGCGGTAGAGTCCGAAGTATATGCCATGTCTTCTTTATGTACGGCGGTTGTATTTTGGGGAATTCTAAAATGGGAAAACCACGCCGATGAAGCTGGTTCAGATCGTTGGTTGATCTTTATCGCTTACGTGATGGGGCTTTCTATAGGTGTTCACTTATTGAACCTTTTGGTGATCCCGGCAATAGCTTTGGTGATCTATTTTAAACGTTCGAAAACAGTCACGTCATCAGGAGCCATCAAAGCTTTCTTGATCGGTGTCGTTGTTTTGGCGCTCATTTTATGGGGTATCATTCAATACACCGTTAAAGCGGCAGCCTATTTTGACCTGTTCTTTGTGAATAGTCTGGGAATGGGCTTCGGTACTGGATTTAACTTATTCATGATTTTAGCGGTGGCTCTTTTCGTATATGGTATCTGGTATTCAATCAAAAAGGTCAAACCGATGCTAAATCTGATCTTGATCAGTGCAGCATTTATCATTTTTGGTTATAGCTCTTTTGCCATGATTATGGTACGTGCAAAAGCAAATCCGACGTTAAATAACAGTGATCCAGATAATGCATTTTCTTTTGTAAGTTATCTTGGTCGTGAGCAATATGCAAGTGAGCCTCTTTTAAACGGACCTACATTTGATGCGCAGGTAGTTGATGCCGAGCCGACGTATACGTACAGAAAAGACAAGGACAAGTATACAAAAGTGGAGAACGGCATGGATTATAAATACGATAAAACCATGTTTTTTCCGCGTGTCTACAGTTCACGAGATCAGGGACATATTGAATATTATCGTGATTACTTAAAAATCCCGGAAGGACAGTCGCCGACTTTTGGCGATAACCTGAAATTCTTTTTCAGTTATCAGATTGGACACATGTACGGACGTTATTTCTTATGGAATTTTGCAGGCCGTCAGAATGACCAACAAGGTCAAGGATCATTCACAGAAGGTAATTGGATTTCAGGTGCTAAACCTGTAGACCAAATGCATGTCGGTGGACAAAATGCCATTCCAGATTCATTGAAGACTGATCCTTCGAATAACAAATATTATTTCTTGCCTTTGATCATCGGTCTAATCGGTGCCTTTTGGCATTTTGGAAAGAGACAACGTGATGCGGGAATTGTGGGGTTGTTGTTTTTCTTTACAGGATTAGCAATTGTTTTATATTTAAATCAAAGTCCGCTTCAACCGCGGGAACGTGACTATGCGTATGCAGGTTCTTTTTATGCCTTTGCCATCTGGATCGGGCTTGGGGTTTTCGCTATCGCGGATTATTTAAGCAAAAAAGTGGATGGTAAAGTAGCGGCCGGTGCTGCTACAGTTGCTTGTTTATTGGGTGCTCCGGTATTGCTGGGCTTCCAAAACTGGGATGATCACGATCGTTCGGAGAAAACAACTGCACGTGATTTAGCGAAAAACTATTTAGCATCTTGTGCACCGAATGCGATTTTATTTACTTACGGCGATAATGATACCTATCCTTTGTGGTATGTACAGGAAGTTGAAAATTATCGTCCAGATGTACGCGTGGTGAACTTAAGTTTATTGAGTTCGGACTGGTATATGCGCCAGATGAAGCAAAAAGTGAATCAGGCCGAAGGTTTACCGATCAATATCGATGACGAAAAATTCAAAAAAGGCGTTCGAGAAGTGCTTTATTATCAGGATATGAAGGTTCCCGGACATGTGGATCTGGATTTGATCATGCAGATTTTATTGTCTGACGACCAGAAGAACAAATTGGAATTGAGAGGTGGTAAGTTTGAAAACTTCTTGCCAACCAAAAACTTTAGCCTTCCGGTGAATAAAGAATCTGTTCTGAAAAATAATGTCGTTCCTAAAGCTTGGCAAGAATCTATTGTCGATACCATGAGCTGGACCTACAATAGAAATTATATCTCTAGGGCAGAATTATCAATCTTAAACGTATTGTTGAATAACGATTGGAAACGTCCAATTTATTTTGCGGCAACAGTTCCAAATGATAACTACCTTGGTTTAGATAAATATCTGGTCCAAGAGGGCTTTGCACTGCGTTTAATGCCGATTGCAACTCCTGCCGGGGCGGAAGGTACATTGGTTGATACACAGTCTGCTTATAAAGACATTACTACGAAATACCAATGGGGTAATATGGCACATGCTTCTTACCTGGATCCTGAATCTTACCGCATGATTACCATGATTACAAATACGGTAATGGGCGGTACAGCGACACAGTTGATGATGGAAGGTCATAAGGATGAGGCGCGTAAAGTCGCTGTTGAAACCTTTGAGAAAATGCCAAAACGTGTTTATTTGATGCGTGATATTTTAGGCTATATTCCAATTGTCAATGTGTTGTATGAAACTGGTGAAACGAAGCGTGCAAATGAAATCGTAAACCGTAATCTGAAGTTTATGACCCAAAACATGCGTTGGTATCAGGATATTGCACAAACGAAGCCTGAGCTGGAATATTCAAATATAGGTACAGCATTACGTGCTTTGGGTGCCTATAAGAGTATCTTGGCCTCTACCTCGGAAAAACAATTGCTACAGCAAGTGACCGATTTAGAAAAATCGTATAAACAACAGTATGGTGTTGAGTAACAATTAGAGACATCATTTTAACCGAAGGAGCTGCCCTTTACTACAGGTATTCGAAAGGAAAAACACTTTTTGATGCGATGTAGGAAAGGGCGGCTTTTTTTTGATTATTTTTTCTTAGCTTAACACCATATAAAACCAACCTTAAGTTATGATGAAACGTCAATTAAAATTGTGGGATGCAGTTATGCTGGTCATGGGGTCGATGATCGGAAGCGGTATTTTTATTGTATCGAGTGATATGATGCGGCAGCTGGGATCCGGATATTGGTTGGCGATAGTTTGGTTATTGACCGCATTAGCAACTGTTGCGGCGGCAATCTGCTATGGCGAATTGTCGTCTATGTATCCGAAGGCTGGGGGACAATATACCTATCTGACAGAAATATTTGGGAAGCCAATTGGCTTTTTATATGGCTGGAGTTTATTTACAGTTATTCAAACGGGAACGATAGCAGCTGTAGCTGTAGCCTTTGGTAAGTTTACAGCCTACCTTATTCCGCAGTTAAATGATGCAGCGCCGCTATTTCAGCGTGGAGAGTTTAAGATTACCTGGATACAGATTGTCGCTATGGGTGTTATTATTCTCCTGACCTTTATCAATACAAGAG
This sequence comes from Sphingobacterium sp. UBA3519, assembly GCF_002377215.1. NCBI lineage: Bacteria > Pseudomonadati > Bacteroidota > Sphingobacteriia > Sphingobacteriales > Sphingobacteriaceae > Sphingobacterium > Sphingobacterium sp. UBA3519. The sequence continues at coordinate 39,993 of NZ_DFPI01000024.1, read as the reverse complement.
GGATCAAGAGTGGAAAAGCTGTTCAATCTTTCTTTACTTCAGCAAAAATCATTGCGCTGGTTTTACTGATTTTAGGCGGTCTGTTCTTGATTAAGGAAAATCATTTTTCAGAAAATATGGCTTATGGCTGGGATTCTTTTCAAAATTTGAAAGGTGCTGGCTGGTCGCAGATCTCGGGGGGCGTACTGATGGGGGCATTAGCTGCTGCAATGGTAGGTTCGGTATTTAGTAGTGTGGCCTGGGAAAATGTAACGTTTGTTTCCGGAGAGATTGTCAATCCGCAGCGTAATGTTGTTCGGGCATTGGTTATCGGGACGAGCTTGGTGATGTTGCTCTATATAAGCTGTAATTACATTTACCTAGCGGCATTAAATAGAGAGGAAATTGCTTTTGCGGCAAATGATCGTGTTGCCATAGCGGCGGCTGAAAAAATATTAGGACATACGGGCACGATAGCGATGGCGATTCTGGTTATGATCTCGACCTTTGGCTGTGTTAATGGACTTGCGCTGTCCGGAGCGCGTGTTTTTCAGACCATGGCAAAAGATGGATTGTTTCTGAAGCAGGCGATTCCCAATAACAAATATGATGTGCCCGCACGATCGTTATGGCTTCAGGGAATCTGGGCTTCCTTACTTTGCCTGAGCGGACAATATGGCAATTTACTGGATATGATATCTTTTGTTATTGTTATATTCTATATGATTACAGTGCTGGGCGTTATTATTCAACGTATCCGGAGACCGGATTTGGAACGTTCCTACAAAACCTTCCTCTTTCCGATTACACCAATCTTGTACCTGTTGATAGGTACCGTATTTTGTGTATTATTAATTATCTATAAGCCACAATATACCTGGCCAGGCTTTATACTTGTATTAATCGGTGTACCAGTGTATTTTTTTGCACGGAATAATAAACGTGCCGAGCTAGATGAATAGTCGCTACCTATAGCATTTCGATGTTATGGAATTTGCTGTAAATGGTTGGCAATGCGTATTGTATATAACTTCAAAATCTGGTAATGTGCTGGAATAATGGCTTTGTAAATTTCCCGGAAAGGAAGATAATCTTTGTTTAAATCACTTTTTGTTATTGTGCCAGTTGGATGCAAATATTGAAATTAATTGCCCTTCAAGGCTTCGTTTTTGTTAAAAAAAGTGTAGCTTTGCTCAAACATTCCCATAATGAAACAGTCGATTTTATTAGACGGACCAAAATTTCAAATCACAATTCAAAGACTATGTCGTCAATTGATTGAGAATCACGGTGATTTTTCAAATGCTGTCGTCATAGGTATTCAACCCCGAGGAACTTTCTTAGCGAGACGCATCGTCAAAGAGCTTGAACAAATGATCGGAAAAGAGATTTTAGTTGGCGATTTGGATATTACCTTTTATCGCGATGACTTCCGTACGAAAGGGAATACTGGTCCAATCTTAGCAAATAGCACAAATATCAATTTTATTGTAGAAGGTAAAGAGGTGATCTTTATAGATGATGTCTTATGGACAGGACGTACTATTCGTGCGGCAATGGATGCTGTGCAGGCATTTGGCCGTGCAAGAAGAATAGAATTGCTTGTTTTGGTCGATCGCCGGTTTTCTAGACAGATCCCTATTCAGCCCGATTATATCGGAATACAGGTAGATTCTATTGATTCACAAAAAGTAATTGTTAACTGGAAAGAATCAGAGGATCAGGATAGTATTATCTTGATTACAGAAAAGAAGGCGTCAGCTAGGGATTAATAGCGGTGTCATGACGATACTGAAGGTTATTGTTGACCTTTGGAAACAGGCACTTTCAATAAAACCTTCATGACTTCGCAGACGCCAACAGCAATGAAAGCAAACTGAAGGTTCTTTCTGGCCAATAAGATCAGACACTTTCAGAAAAAAAATGATTAGTAAATATTTGAATATACTATAAAATGTCATCTGTAGCAGAACAATTAAGTACCCGCCATTTATTGGGGATCAAAGATCTAAATGAGAACGATATCCAATTGATCCTGGATACAGCAAGTAATTTCAAAGAGGTATTAAATAGGCCAATTAAAAAGGTTCCGTCATTACGGGATATTACGATTGCCAACGTGTTTTTTGAAAATTCTACACGTACACGCTTGTCTTTTGAACTAGCTGAAAAGAGGCTTTCTGCGGATATCGTGAATTTTGCAGCATCCTCCTCTTCCGTAAGTAAGGGGGAGACACTCATCGATACGGTGAACAATATTCTGGCCATGAAGGTTGATATGATTGTAATGCGACATCCCTATGCTGGGGCTGGGGTATTTCTAAGTAAACATGTTGATGCACAGATTGTCAATGCAGGTGACGGAGCACATGAACACCCTACACAAGCTTTGCTTGATTCATTTTCAATTCGTGAACGCTATGGCGATGTAGCTGGTCGTAAAGTAGCTATTGTTGGGGATATCACACATTCACGCGTTGCCTTGTCGAATATCTTATGTCTTCAAAAGCAAGGTGCTGAAGTGATGGTTTGTGGTCCGACCACATTAATTCCTAAACATATTACCTCATTGGGTGTAAAGGTAGAGCATGATTTGAGAAAAGCGCTGAACTGGTGCGATGTTGCAAATATGTTACGGATTCAATTGGAGCGTCAGGATATTGCCTATTTCCCTTCCTTAAGAGAATATTCCATGCTATATGGATTGAATAAAGAGATTTTGGATTCTTTAGAGAAGCCAATTACAATTATGCACCCCGGACCAATCAATCGAGGGGTCGAAATCACATCGGATGTCGCGGACAGCGAACATTCAATTATTTTGGATCAGGTTGAAAATGGTGTTGCTGTGCGCATGGCTGTCTTGTATCTACTAGCAGGGCAACGCGGATAGTTGAAATTGGTTTCGCCCTGCGTTAATGCACGTGGGAGACTAAATAACACTGTTTTCTAATGCTACAATAGTATGCCTGACTTTATTTTTTGTCGGGCATATTTTTTGTGCAAAATTTCCGTTATAATACAGGATTATTCACAGATGTTAATAACTTTTGTGTAAAATAGCTCAATTAAAGTATAATTTAGTAATATGAATAAAACTATCTCCCTAAGAAGTGGAGATTTGAATTGATTTTCAATAAATTTGGGGCTATCTTAAAGCCTTTCATGGCTGAGAAGCTTTTGATAAATTCGCCGGTTAAAGCAAATTTATCGCGGGTTGGAGGGAGATTCATTTACATTTGCAGATAAATAACATATTAAGGTTTCACATATTATGTATAAGAAGATTTACCAGGTGGGAGTTGCATTAACCGTTATGGCGACGCCAGCATTAGCGCAACAGACAGAATGGCAACAAATCAACAAGGCGTACAAAACAGGAATGGAATTGTATGAACGCGGAAAATTTAGTTCTGCTTCAGCCCAATTTGACCGTGTTGAAGCTTTGCGGACAAAATCCAACTTGCAATTGGACGAAACAGAGGAACTTTCTTTGTTGAAAGAGAACGTACGGTATTATCAAGCAGTTTGCGCACTGGAATTGGGCGAATCTGATGCCGAAAACCGTTTTCTGAAATACATTAAGGATTTCCCTGTCAGTGCAAATGCTAAAGCAGCTTATTTTCAAATCGGTAAATCCTATTATGCTAAAAAAGATTATGTTAAGGCCTTAGAGTGGTTTAATAAGATCGATAGCAAAAATTTAGCAGGTAAAGAAAATGTAGAATATCGCTTTAAATATGGATACGCTTCCTTTATGACTAAAGACTATAAAACGGCGAAACCATTATTTGAAGGATTGAAAGATCAAAAAACTGAATTTCAGGAAGCTTCCATCTATTATTACGCGTATCTTTCTTACTTAGACGCCGAGTATAAAACGGCGTTGAATGAATTTGAGCGTTTGAATGGATCCAAACAATTCGAAAATAGTTACCCCTATTATATCACTGCTTTGTATTTCTTGGATAAACGCTACGACGATGTATTGGATTATGCATTGCCAATTTTGTCGCGGACAAAACAAGAAAATGAAACAGAGATGTTCCGTATTATAGCGGCAACATACTTTATCAAAGGTGATTTAAAAACATCAAAAGAGTATTACGATAAATTCCAGGCACAAGATCAAGGTAAGACGCAGAATAATCAGGATAGCTACCAAATCGGTTACATCGCTTACAAATTGAAGGATTACGATAAAGCGATCACGGAATTGGAAAAAATGACCGAGCCTGACGCTTATTATCAGTCTGCGATGATTACCCTAGGTGATGCTTTCTTGAAGAAAGGCAATAAGCAATCTGCGCGTAATGCATTTTTCCGGGCTTCGAAATTGGATTTTGATCCGGCAATGCAAGAAGAGGGCTTATTCAACTATGCTAAGCTTTCGTATGAGTTGGAATTCCACCAAGTGGCTTTGGCTTCTACACAAGAATACTTGAAAACGTATCCAAAATCGAAACGTTTGGAGGAAGCGAAAACTTTACTTGCTGAAGTATTGTTGAGTACAAAAAACTACCGCGAAGCAGTTGATATTTTGGAATCTATCCCTAAACGTGGAAAAGAAGCAAACGCAGCTTATCAAAAGGTAACCTACTACAGAGGTTTGGAATATTATAACGAGCGTGCTTTTGAAAATGCAATTTCCCTATTCATGCGCTCCGAAGAGTTCCGTTATGACGAGGAAATTTACGCTTTAGCCACCTATTGGAAAGCGGAAGCCATGTACGAAGTTCGTAAATATGGTGAAGCGGTTACAAATTTCAATAAATTCTTACGCTTGCCGGGAGCTAGCAAAACGGATGTGTATGGCTATGCCAATTATGCGTTAGCCTATGCGGCTTTCCGTAATGGTAACTACAGCACGGCGGCAAATTACTTCGAGCGTTTCTTAGCGTCTGGTGGTTCGAAAGGAATTGAAATGAATACACGTAATGATGCAATTGCACGCTTAGGTGATTCTTATTTCTCTTCGAAAAACTACGGTAGAGCATTAACAGAATACAATAAGTTAATCTCTTCTAAAGCTCCTAGCCAGGATTACGCTTTATTCCAACGTGGTATTATTCAAGGATTACAAGGGGATAACAATGGTAAAATTTCAACATTGAATGCTGTTATTGCGCAATTCCCGAGTTCGAATTATGCCGACGATATTGCTTTTGAGATTCCTTATACACGTTTCTTGATGGGAGAAAGTGATCAGGCAATTGCAGGCCTTCAAACAATGGTTGAAAAATATCCGCGCAGTAGTTATGTGCCACGTGCTTTGGTGACGATTGGTCTGGTTCAATATAATCAAGATAACAATGATGCTGCATTGGCAACTTTCCAACGTGTAGTTGACCAATATGCATCAACAGATGAAGCAAGACAGGCCATGCGTTCCATTGAGAACATCTATTTGGACAAAGGCGATGCAACAGGATATATCAAATATGCAACGGGAACAAATTTAGGTGACGTTTCGAAATCTGAACAAGATTCACGCTCATTCTCGACTGCGACGACTTTATTCTCCAGAGGTAATTATCAAGGGGCGGTGGAAGCTGTAAATGCATATTTCGACAAATTCCCGAAACCAAATCAAGAGAAATATGCACGTTTTGTTCGTGCTGAAAGTAACGCAGCTCTGGGTAATACAGAAGATGCATTACATGATTACAATATTATCTTGAATGACTGGACGTCTCCTTATACAGAACGCACGTTGATTTCGGTTTCCAATTTATATTTGAAACAAAAGAAATATAACGAAGCGACACAGTTGTTGAAAAAACTGGAGCTTACTTCTGAGTATAAGGCTAACTATGGTTTCGCAATCAATAACTTAATGGTCTCTTATTTTCAGATTGGGGATTATAAAGAAGCCTTAAATTATACCAATGCTGTCAAGAATTACGAGAAGTCTTCGGAAGAGGAGATCGCAAATGCCTTCTTGTATGCCGGCAAATGTTATGTGAAGCAGAATAAGAAAACTGAAGCCATGAAAGAATTCAGTTTAGCAGCATTGAAGAGCCGTACCGTCTTCGGTGCAGAAGCAAAATACAATGTTGCAGTGCTTCAATTGGAAAATAAACAATACGATGCTTGTATTAAGACAGCTATGGATCTATCTGATAATTTCTCTTCGTACGAATATTGGGTAGCGAAAAGTTTTATCACTATGGCAGATGCTTATGCAGGTAAGGGGGATACTTTCCAAGCAAAAGCTACACTTGAATCGATTGTGGATAACTATGATGCGAAAGATGATATTTTGCCAGCAGCAAAAGAACGTCTAAATAAATTGAACAACAAAAAGAAATAGGATACAATGAAGAAGTTGCAAAATAGAAACGTGAAGAAATATACTTTAGCAGCGCTTTTGATGGGCGTGGGATTGAATTCTTTTGCACAGGAAACAGGCAAGAAGAATGATCCTGAAAAACCGGTCACTATCGATTCTTTTGATGTTGTTCGTGATTATAAACCAATTCTTGCGGATGCTGTAAAAATCCGCCGCAGTCCGGATATGACCAACAAACGGGAATACCAACCCAAATTGTCCTACAACAATATTTTGGACAAGAAATTGGATATCAATACGGGGTTGAAACAATTGAATGTACAGGAGATTCCTTTTGCGCAACCTTTTGAGCATAGTAGCAACTATGTCAAATTTGGTATCGGTAACTATAACAGTATATTGGGAGAGGCTTATTTAGCTTCTGAGCAGTTTGAAAACACACGATTTGGCTTATTTGCAAAGCATTTGAGCCAAAAGGGTAATATTGATGGACAGAAGTTCAGTACACAGGATATCGGTATCTTTGGTCGCCGTGTATTGGATGCCGTAACCGTTAAAGGTACCATCGGATACAATCGTTATGGAACGAATTTCTATGGTCAGACTTTTGACCAATCGGGAACAACTTTGTTGAATACAACTCCGGATAAACAGACCTTTACAGATATCTATTTGAATGGAGAGCTCTCAAGTAATGTGGATCCGAAGAATGAGCAGGCATTAAGCTATTCCGCAAAAGTTGATGGCTATTTGTTTAAAGATGCCTACAAAGCCAAAGAAAATTCGATCGCATTATCCGGTTATTTGAATAAGCGTTTAAGTGCATTCAATGTTGGGGCAAATTTAAGCGTGACAATGAATAACGTGAAAGATAGCGCTGAGGTAAAAAATCATTTGGCGGTTATCAATCCATATATTCGTTTTAAGGGCGACAACTATAACGTAACCTTGGGTGCGAATTTAACTTCTGAATTTGGCGATAGCTCAAGATTCAATATTTTCCCATCGGTGGAGGCTGATTTTGCATTGGCACCTGAATACATCTCTTTGTTTGCCGGGATTAATGGTGGCGTAAAACAAGCTTCTTTCCGTAGTTTCGCTAAAGAAAATCCGTATTTGGCTCCTAACGCTAAAATGATCAACTCGATTGAGAAAATGAATGTTTATGCAGGTTTAAAAGGAAATGCCGGTGCAACATTTGGTTATAAAGTAAAGGTATTCTACAAGCAGATTGAAGGACTGCCTTTATTTAAAAATAGTGCATTTGGCGATAGTCAAAATGGTTATGTGCCTTGGGCTTTTGATGTCGTTTATGATGGCGTGATCAATAAGGCTAAACATATGGGATTGGAAGGAGAAATCAATGTACGTCTTTCACAGCTGGTTAATCTAGGCGGAAAAGTGTATATAGACGATTATAAATTGAGTGATGAGGAAGAAGCATGGGGCTTGCCCAAATTCCGCATGCAAGCTAATGCACGCTTCAATATTTCCGATAAATTTTTCGTAGATGCTGAACTTTCTACACAAGGCAATACCTATGCATATATTTATGATTATAACACAGATGGCAGTCGTATTGCCAACAGTGGGCATAAGGCAACAATAGGTTCATTTGCTGATCTTAATGCGGGCGCAGAATACCGAATCAAAAAACAATTTGGTATTTTCGTCAAAGCAAATAACATTTTTGGAAAAGAATACGAACGTTATATGTATTACCCAAGATTGGGCTTTAATGTAATTGGTGGTCTTAATTATTCGTTTTAACGAATTAAGATTATAAATTTGCATCTTAAACATAGTGCGCGATGAATCTAGGCAAAAACATCAATAGTTTATTAAAACGTTATGCGGAAGTATACGTGCCCGGAATAGGTGTGTTCAAACGAATTCATTCTCCGGCTCAGTTCGATAAACAAAATAATGTGTTTTTGCCACCAATTTCTTATGTTGAGCTGGACTACTCTGCTCAACATGGGTTTAATATTGTTCATTATATCCAACAGCAGGAAAACTTGGGCCTAAATCAGGCACAACAGATCTTGTCGGAAACTGTTGAGAACCTGCGGGCTGATTTGGGGCAATTTGGACAGGTCAAATTGGATGATCTTGGCTTATTGATTAGTTATGGCGCAAGTTTAGTCTTCAAACCCTTGGATCTATCTGGATTCGATTTCCAGCCCGTTACAAATCTTGTTGCACCAGAGATTGAAACAGTCGTTTCTTCTTTGGAAGAAGCGAAAGAAGAAGAACTTACGAACTTAGCTGTTGAAGATGACCCTGTTGTTGAAGAAGATCCTGTAGTGGAAGCTGATCATAACATAGAGCCTGTCGGGGAGTCTATTTCGGATACGGCAGATGATCAAGACGAAACGATCGAGGTTGAAGAGGAAACTGAAACAGCACACGAGCCGGCCGTTGTAAAGGATCCTGTATTGAATGAGACTGTACAGGAAACTGAATTGGCAAATGATCTTAATGATGATGAAACCGAAGAATCTCCATTAACAAAAGAGGAAACGGAGGAGCTTGAACCTGTGGAGGCAGCTTTGATAGCTGGTAGTAATCAATCGGTTACTCCAGAGGAAGAAATCACTTCAAAAAAAGAAATCGGTGCTATTGCGTCGGCTAACGCCAATTCGGCATATGCACCAAATATCTATGAGGAAGAGCCGCGTAATTCAAATGCGATCTGGTATTGGATGACTGGAATTATTGTGCTGGCAATGGTTGCTGTTGCGGTCGTTTACACCAATCCTGCATTAAAGGATTCGTTATTCGGGTCGACCAAACCTGTCGTAAAGACGGCAGATACCCTTGTTCAACAAAAGCCGATCATACCTGCTGATACCTTGTCCAATACGCAAGCCGATAGTTTAAAGCAAGTCGATTCATTGGTTAAGCGTAATGTAGCCGATTCTGTTAAAAAGACAGCTGCTGTACCAGCGACCAATGCTGCAGCAAAACCTCCGGTTCTGGAAGCAAATCCTGTGATTAAGGAGTCCATTCCTGTTGCTCAACCGCGATACCAGGTGGTCATTGGATCAGCAAAAACTATGGCAAGCGCCGAGCAGGAGGCACAACGTCTTCGTGCGATGGGCTATAAAACAGCACGGGCAGTTGAAGGGAAAAATAAAAAAGATAGAAAGAAAATTATCTTAAATACCTACATGACAAATGAGGAAGCACAGCTTGCGAAGAAGTCGGTACTCAATAAAATTAAGGATGCTTGGGTAGAAAAGATCTTATAAAAGTTAAAACTATATAAAACTATTAATAATTATGTCATTAGTACAAGATACAGCACGGGTTGCTGTGGATTCGTTTAATCAAGCTGCACAACAACCATTACCTGCTGCTGCGCCTACAGAAAACATGAGTTTGATCGATATGATGATCAAAGGGGGATGGATTATGGTTCCAATCTTACTGTTGTTCTTTATTGGATTGGTTATCTTTTTTGAGCGTTATTTGACGATTCGTCGTGCTGCAAAATATGATAACAGCTTAATGTCGCAAGTAAAGGCAAATGTGTTGTCGGGGAACTTGGATTCAGCGTTAGCTGTAGTTCGTTCAAGTAACTCAGCTTTGGGACGCATGTTGCAAAAAGGCTTATTGCGTGTCGGCAGACCGATCAAAGATATTGAAGGAGCGATCGAAAACGTGGGTAAATTGGAAGTTGCCAAGTTAGAAAAGAACATCAATATTTTGGGTATTATTGCTGGTATTGCCCCTATGCTTGGTTTCGTAGGTACAATCTTTGGAGTAATTAAGATTTTCCACGACGTGGAATTAGCAGGTGGTATTGATATTGCTTCTGTATCTGGGGGACTATATGTAAAAATGGTATCGTCTGCATCAGGTCTTGCGGTGGGTATCTTAGCTTATTTAGGCTACCATATCCTGAATATGATGGTGGAACGATTGATTTTACGGATGGAAACGGATGCAGTAGAATTTATTGATTTATTGGATGAACCCGGAAGATAATGAACTTACGAAGTAGAAAAAATAAACCATCTGCGGAAGTACATACTTCAGCGCTGAATGATATCATGTTTTTCCTGATGTTATTCTTCCTGTTGGCTTCTGCAGTTTCTAATCCGCAAGTGGTGAAGCTATTGTTGCCAAAGTCAAGTGCGGGAGAACAATCTGTTGCTAAAAAGACCGTCACGGTATCGATTACAAAAGATTTGGGCTATTTTATTGATAAAACACCCGTTCCAATTGAAGGATTGGAGGCTGCAATTCAATCCCAAACGGCTGCAGGCGAGGAAGTGACAATTATGCTCTATGTCGATAATACGGTTCCTATTCAAAATGTTATTTCTGTTATGGATGTAGCTAATCGATTGAAGATTAAAGTGGTATTGGCAACAGAACCCAAAAAAGATAAGTAAGAATAATTAAACTTTTTGAGAGTTTATTGTTCATATGTTAATATAGGAGATTAATGCGATGAGATATCATCTTCAACATGAAGAAAATAATTTCCCCAAAGCGCTGGGGATATCGACTCTAGTCATGGCATCGTTGCTCTTGATTGGTTTTTTTGTTGTTTTTAAGGCACAGGCTCCGGATGAATATGGAATGGGGGGAATGATCGTTAATTATGGGACATCACCCGAAGGTATGGGGGATGACTATATGAGCGTTGAGGAACCTTCTGTAGATCCCAATGCGAATAATGAGCGCCCAGACCGTATCGATCCTGTCGAAACACCTACCCCAACTCCAACGCAACAAGTTGCGGAGAAGGCAGTCGCTACGCAAGATCTGGAAGATGCTCCTGCGGTAACAAAAACCGAAAAAAAGGTAGTATCAAAGGCGCCTGAAACCACCAAAGAAGTGAAGGAAGTGGCTCCGCAGGCAAACGCTAAAGCACTTTTTAAAGGGAATAAAAATAATGGTAAAGGAGCTGGTGATGGTACAGGAACAACACCTGGAAATCAAGGTTCCAAACTAGGTGATCCTTTAGCAAGTAATTATGGCGAAGGAGGATCTGGAAACGGTAACATGATGTTGTCTATTGAAAACCGAAGCTTTACGCAACGGCCAAGTATCGACGACAATGGACAGCAAGCAGGAAAGGTTGCTGTGGAGTTTAGAGTCAATAAGCAAGGGGTTATCACCTATGCGCGTGCTGGTGTAAAAGGAACGACGATCACCGATCCATCGTTATTGGAGAAATGTGAGCGTGCTGTACGTGGCGCTAGGCTAAACCAATTGCCGAATGCTCCCGACTCACAGACGGGACGGATTGTGTTCAATTTTAGATTAAGATAAAAATCATTCACATGAATGCTTATAATGAGGCAATTGAGTATCTGTATACTCGATTGCCTATGTTTACAAGGGATGGCGCCTCTGCCTTCAAAAAAGACCTTGACAATACCATCAAACTTTGCGCTGCGTTGGACGACCCACAGCGAAAATTCAAAACTTTACATATTGCTGGCACAAACGGAAAGGGATCTACCTCCCATATGTTGGCCGCTATTTTGGCCGAAGCAGGCTATAAGACCGGTCTCTATACTTCACCACATTTACTGGATTTCAGAGAACGTATTCGTGTCAATGGAAAGTTATGTGAGCAAGAATTTGTTGTCGATTTTGTCAATACCCATCGCGAGCTTATAGAAGAAGTCAGTCCATCCTTTTTCGAAATTACTGTAGCCATGGCTTTTGATTATTTCGAGAAGAAAAAGGTTGATATCGCTGTCATTGAAGTCGGCCTTGGCGGGCGTTTGGATAGCACCAATATTATTCAGCCTTTGCTGTCCGTAATTACCAATATCGGTTTTGATCACATGAATCTTCTCGGTAATACACTGGCAGAAATTGCTGCGGAGAAGGCGGGAATTATCAAAAGAGATACACCTGTCGTTATTTCGGAATATGCCGAAGAAACGGCTGCTGTGTTTGTGGATAAAGCAGCGATGGAGCATGCGCCGATACAATTCGCTTCTGACAAGTATGAGACCAAGATGCTGGCAGTCGACCAAGATTATTTAACAGTGCAGGCTATTGATCCTAACGGTCATCAAGCAACATATCAGCTCGATCTTAAAGGCTCTTATCAGGTGAAAAATCTTGCCGGCGTGTTATTAGCTGTGGATGAGTTACGTCAACTGGGCTTTGAGATCAGTGATCAACATATTCATCGCGCGCTGAAAAACGTGCAAACAAGTACAGGAATTCAAGGGCGGTGGCAACAATTGTCTAAGGATCCATTTATCATCTGCGATACAGGGCATAACGAGGACGGAATTCATGAAGTGCTCAAAAATTTGGCGACAACGGTTTATGATAAATTGCACTTTGTGATAGGGGCAATGCGTGATAAGGATTTATCCCATATGTTGCCTTATCTGCCGAAGGATGCAATCTATTATTTCTCCGCTCCGGATATGCCGCGTGCAATGCCAGCGGATGTGTTGCGAAAAGAAGCTTTGGAATTTGGTCTAGTTGGACTCGATTATCCATCCGTGGAAGCCGCGTTTGATGCAGCAAAAGAGGCGTATCAGCAAGGTAACCTAATTTTTGTTGGCGGAAGCAATTTTGTTGTTGCGGAAGTGCTGGCTAGTTTGACGCACGACTAGGAATATCACCTTTTCTCGCAAATAAATCTGCGGGAGGAATTCATAGAAATTGATCATAAAAAGGGAGCTGCATGACGTGCAGCTCCCTTTTTATACTTTTGTACCGTTGGTCATTAGTCATTGATTGTCAATTCACCACGAATATCCTTTTCAATCCAATAGGCGACTTCTTTTTGATCTTCTAACTCACCTTGAAGATACATCAATTTAGTTACTGCCGCTTCAAATGTAAGGTCGTAGCCATTGAGCACGCCGATAGATTTAAGTCCTTGTGAAGTCTCATAACGACCTAATTCAACAGACCCTACTTTACATTGTGAAATGTTGAGGATATTTTTACCTTGTTCAATGGCTTCCTTCAATAAATCCAGAAACCAGGTGTCGGTGGTTGTATTGCCCGATCCAAATGTTTCCATAACAATGGAGCGGACATCGGAATCCAGGACTGCTTTGATAGTTTGTGCAGAGATTCCCGGAAATAATTTTAATACAGCTACCCTGTTGTCCAGTTTGGTATGTAGGATAAATTCTTTATCAATATTATTTAATAAAGCATCTGTATTGTATTTGAGGTGAATACCAGCTTCGACCAATACAGGATAATTTGGCGATCTAAAGGCCTCAAATTTGGCCGAATTATATTTAAATGAGCGATTGCCGCGGAATAATTTATTGTCGAAAAGAATACATACCTCTTGGATAATGGAGATGCCATCCTGCTTCGCCGAAGCGATTTCCAACGCTGTCATCATATTCTCCCTGGCGTCCGTTCGGATCTCACCGATAGGTAGCTGAGAGCCGGATAAAATGACCGGTTTTTGGAGTCCTTCCAACATAAAGCTCAGTACGGAGGCCGTAAAAGCCATTGTATCGGAACCGTGTAGAATAACAAAACCGTCGTAATTCGCATAGTTATCCTTAATAATTTGTGCCATTTCAATCCATATTTCAGGCTTCATGTTGGATGAATCGATAATAGGTTCGAAAGAGTGCACGGTCAGCTTATAGTCTAAGCGACTTAAATCAGGGAGATTACGTTTGATCAATTCAAAGTCGAAAGGAACGAATGTTCCTGTTTCATCTTTAACCATTCCAATGGTCCCACCTGTGTAGATAATAAAGATATTATGCATTGAGTTTTGAAATTATATACCAAATATACGTTTTGAATTTTCTGTTGTGATTTCGGCGACCTTCTCGACGGAAATCTGATGCAGATCAGCTACTTTTTGAGCGACGTAAACCAAATAGCTGCTCTCATTTTCTTTACCGCGGAAAGGGACAGGTGCCAGATAGGGTGCATCGGTCTCAAGAACGATATGCTTCAAGTCGATTTCTTTAACGACTTGATCTAAGCCCGCTTTTTTAAAGGTAACGACCCCGCCAATACCAAGGGCGAACCCTAAATCGATCGAATGATGGGCCTGCTCCAGGCTGCCCGTAAAGCAGTGCAGAACGCCAAACAGTCTGTCGTCGTGGAGTTCTTCCAATAATTCGAACAATTCAGTAAAGGCTTCCCGACAATGGATATCGATTGGTAAATTTAATTCTTTAGCCCATTGAACCTGAGTTCGAAAGGCATCTTTTTGAATTTCAAGCGTGCTTTTATCCCAATAAAGATCCAGCCCAATCTCACCTATGGCATGGACTTTGTTTGTTTCCAAGCTCTTTCGGATGGTTTCTAACTCTTCCACATAGTTTTCCTTTACGTCGCAGGGATGTAATCCAAGCATGGGAAAACAATGTTCTGGATAAGCTGCTACGGTATCAAATACAGGTTTTATGGAAGCGCTATTCACATTCGGCAAAAAAAGGCGTTGTATGCCATTATCAAAGCAACGTTGTAGATGTTCTTGCAGTTTTTCGGTTCCTGCATGGTAATAAATGTGTGTGTGTGTATCTGTAAGCAACATAGTTTTCTGCGTGGAAGCAGTGGGTTAGGGTAAAAACTTGTTTTTATTATTATCGAATAAAGTGGTAGACTTAATTACCAAAATTTCAATTCGATCTCCAAAGATAACTTATTAATTAGCAAAAATGAAAATTAATACAGGATTCCTTCGATTGAGATGAATTCCTTTTTCGTATCTTGGAAAACGCCATTAGGAGGAGGACCGCCCCTTCATGCCATGAGGACAGTAGTAACGATTATTATTGCCCCTTGGAAAGATAGGTCGTAATAAAAAGAGTCAGAAGTCAAACATACCGTAAGATTTACTGTTAAACAGATAAAAGAGGCGGTTGTTGTCCTATTTTTATAAGAATAAATGAATCATATGATGAATAAGAGGTTATGCCTGGGTTTGTTGACTTTGGCGTCGGTTATGTTTATAAACAAACTACATGCGCAATCATTGATTGACCCATCGGTAAAAGACATTATTCAAAAAGCCTTTCAGACAAATAAAGAATTGAAATTGAAGGCTTACGAAGTCGATAAAGCACATCTGGAAGCTGATGGTGTTAAAGCAAATCGGTTGCCGCACGTCTCCGCACTCGGGCTATACGGTTATGTACATAGCAATGGGAGTATTGATATTCCTACAGTTAATATTCCTTTGTTGAACCTAGGCCTGTTTGAAGGAGCAACAGGATTTAGTATGCATGGGCAAGCTGCTTATGCGGGAGTGTCTGTAAAGCAGATTATCTTTTCCGGATTACAGATTCCGAATGGAATAAAAGCATTGCAGGAGAAAGCTGCGGCACAACAATATTTAGAATCGGCCAGTCGAGAGACACTCTCTAAGGATATTATAGCATCATTTGATCAATTAATGTTGTTGGATGAGGTGGATAAATTAATTGTAGATTCTGAAAAGCGATTAAAAAAAGAACAGGAAAAAGTGAATAAAGCGATTCAAAATGGACTTGCAATACCTTATGATAGAGATAAATTGAAATTGGCATTACTGGAATTGGAAGAGAAAAAGGTAGAACTTTCTGGCAATCGGGATTTGTTGTGCCAAAAGATCGAACAAGAAACTGGCGTGTCTTTTCAGGAGGTTGGTGGAATTCATTATGGACTTAAACCTATATTTTTGTCAGAGCTACCACGTGATGTCGAACAAAGATCCGAATTGAAAGCGCTAGATGCTTCTTCAAAAGCGTATGAATATCTGTATAAAAAAGAAAAGGGGGGAGCTCTTCCTGCTGTCTTTGCCTTTGGATCTGCAAACTATCTGAATGTTTTCAATTCTAAACTCACGGTGAAAGACCAACCCCTGTTTGGTACAGTCAATTTGCCACTTAATTCCATCAAGGGAAGTCCCAATGTCATGGTCGGCGTAGGGGTTAAATGGGATCTCTATACCGGCGGGGAACATCACAATAAGATTAAGCAAGTCAAACTCGATCAACATATCAATACGACCAAGCGGGAAGATACGCAGGAAAAGTTAAATCTATTATTGAGCAAGAATACAGTCACCTATACGACTGGCAACCAAAAGTTGAAAGTGGGAGAACAGCAGTTGAAAGTTGCCGAAAATAACCTTTCTATGGCTGTTAAACAGTATCAAGCCGGCTTAATAGATGTTACGGAGTTGTTGGCTGCTGAAAACGATTGGTACAAAGTTAATTTGGGTTATTTTAACAATGTATTGCAGCAACGTACTGCTGCGGTCGAATTACTACATACATCAGGAAAATTATTACAAACTATACATGAGTAACATGAAGAATTTATATGGGATATTATCGCTGTTTATTTTTGTTTCTTGTACAAATCAAGTGAAGGAGAAGCCTATTGAAGGTAAGGTGGAGCGTGAGCAGGTGACGGTTGTGACAAAGGTCCCGGGAAAAATTGCGAAGCTTCTGGTTGAAGAAGGGGACTTTGTGCATGCGGGTGATACCTTGGCTATTTTGAGTATTCCCGAAGTGGATGCTAAAGAAGAACAGGCAAAAGGGGCACTACAGTCTGCTGATGCACAATATAACATGGCAGTCCGGGGCGCTACGAAAGGACAACTCGTGCAATTGCAAGCGAAGGTAGATGGACTTAAGGAACAATATGAATTTGCGAAAAAATCTATAGGTCGGTTGGATGCCCTTCTGCAGGACAGTCTTATTCCACAACAAAAGTACGACGAGACCTACGCCAAATATCAGGGAGCCAAAAATCAATATCTTGCAGCACAGGCTGAATTAGCTGAAGCAAGGGGTGGGGCTAGACAGGAACAGCAGATTATGGCCTTGGGGCAAAAAGAACGTGCACTTGGAGCGATCTCTGAAGTCAATGTTGCTGCGCAGGAGAAATATGTCATTGCTCCACAGGACATGAGTGTGGAGACGATTAATCTGAAAGTCGGTGAATTGGCGATGGCTGGTTATCCCATTATAAATGGTTTCCTCGATCGATCGACCTATTTTAGATTCACATTGCCCGAAAATAAAATGGGGAAACTTCAAAAAGGAGAGGTCGTGGAGGTAGAAATTCCTTATTTGAATCACAAAAAGGTTAAAGCGAAGGTGATTAGTATTAAAGCCTTAAATTCGTATGCAAGCATCGCCTCAGCTTATCCTGATTTCGATCCGCAACAGGCTGTATTTGAATTGAAGGTTATCCCTGAAGATGCTGCCGGTAGCAAAGATTTGTTAACAAAAACGCTTGTGGTTCTCCATGCGAATTAAAGAGCTTGACTGTGAAAAAATTTTTAGAATTGATCCAACGAGAGTTTAAGCTCTTCTTCAATAATAAAGTGCTATTGATGCTTTTTCTGGGGGCACCTGTATTGTACGGTGTTTTGGTGGGGCACGTCTATCAACAAGGTAAGGTAACGCAGATGCCGATCATTGTGGTTGATGAGGATAATAGCCCCTTAAGCAGTTCATTTATTGATATGCTTTCCGATAATGAGAGTATTGACGTTGCCCGTGTATTACCGTCCTTATTTGATTCAAAAGATATTGCCATGCAATATGAGGCAACAACGATTGTGCATATTCCTAAGGGTTTTGCATCTGGAGTACAACAGGGACGTTTGCCCGAAATGACTGTTTTCGTAGATGGTGCCAATACGTTGACCTCCAATACAGCCATGATGGCTGTTAATGTTTGTGCCTCGACGTTGAAAGCGGGCATACAGATTCAGGCTCAAATGAAACGTGGTGTTCCCGCAATGATTGCTGCACAGCAGTACGAACCTTTTAAGACAACTTTTGTTAAGCAAAATATCCGAAGTGGAAATTACCTGTATTTTATGCTGCCGGGAGTGCTTATTACCGTGCTGCAGCAGGTCTTGCTCTTAGGCTTGGCTTTGTCTTTTTCCTCGGAGTTTGAAGGCAATACATTTCCAGAGCTTGTACGTAAAATCGGTAATCCAATTGGGCTTATTCTTGTTAAGATATTACCTTATGTTTTGATGTCTATTGGTATTCTGGTTTTATATTGGGGTTTTGGTCAGTATTACCGTATGCCTTTACAGGCCGAGTTTGGGCGCTTTGTCCTGTGTACTTTCGTCTTTCTGCTCGCCGTATGTTTTATCGGTGTACTCGTCAGCATTGTCCTACCTTCGCAATTGAAATCGACAGAAGTCCTTATGGTAATTGCAACGCCAGCATTTATCTTGAGTGGCTTTACCTGGCCGTCGAGTCTAATGCCAGGATGGGTACAGGCAATAGCAAATGTAATCCCATCAACCCATTATCTACGAATTTTTAGGTTAATGTTTATTCAGCATGCTGAAAATTACCATACCGATAAGGCCCTGATCGCGTTAACCATCATTATGATCATCAGTTTTATATTGGCCGTAGTAATACTGTGGCTAAAAATACGGAAGATCAAAAAAGAAGATAAGAAGGTTAACGCATAACCAATAAAAACAGGAATAACAAAAAAGCGGTTTCATTTTGGTGAAACCGCTTTTTTGTTAACTGAAATTTACAGTCAAATTATTTTTTTGCTGCTGGAGCTTTCGTTGCAGGAGCTGTTGCCGCTGGAGCAGTAGTTCCAGTAGGCGCTACCATGCCTGGAGTTGTTGCTGTAGGAGCAGGAACTTTTCCAGGTTTAATATCCAATACTTCTACTTCAAATACTAAAGGAGCATATGGAGGGATAACACCTGAAGGGCGATCGCCATAAGCCAAAGATGAAGGAATGACTAAAGTTGCTTTTGTACCTTTGTTAAACAATTGGAAAGCTTCAGTCCATCCTGGGATCACACCATCAACACCTAATTGGAACTTTAATGCCTCATAAGGACGTTGAGGGTTGAAAACTTTCTCTTTTTTAGCTACATCTGGAAGATTTGTATCAAATACTTTTCCTGTAGTTAATGAACCTACATAGTTCACATGAATAGAATCACCTACTTTTGCATTTGTTCCTGTTCCAGGTTTCGTGATTACGTATTGAAGACCTGAAGCTGTTTTTGTTGTTTTCAAGTTTTTATCCTTGATATATTTTTCAAGTTTAGCTGGTTCAGCAGCTTTGTGTTTGTTTAATTCTTCTTCAAAATATTTCTGAACTTGTTCGCCCAATTGTTGGTCTGTCAATTTTCCTTTTTTGAAGTGTTTTTTGACTTTGATCGAATAAACAATGAATTTATCTGCAAACTCTGGTTTTGGTTGGTGTGTTTTAGCAGCCATAGAATCCAAGTTGATTTTGAATACCAAGCTATCGCCTTCACCTACGTATTTGAATAAACCAGTAGGGTCACCTGGATTTTTTGCGATGATACTATCTGGGTATAATTGAACGATTTGAGGGACTCCCATGTCATATGTACTTTGCATTGTAGAATCTCTGTCCGTTTTCACAACCATGTCAAGTGCTAATAAATCGCCTGATACTGCTTTTTCTTTTGCATTATCATCTACGATTTTATACTCAAGACCACCTTCAGCCTTTTTGAATTTTTGGCATGACGTCATCAAAAGACCGGCAGCCGCGAAAAATAGAATTGCTTTCTTCATTTTCTAATGTATGTTACGATATCTTATTTTGTTAATATTTCTTTATAATTTGGTAAAACCGATTTGAATTTAGCAATCACTGCTTCGAGGCTTTCTTTCGAATTACCGCCTGAAGCGTTAAGATGCCCACCCCCATTGAAATATAATTTACAGATCTCATTGCAAGGAACTTCTCCAATCGAACGCAAAGATAGTTTAATTTGTTCATTTCTGTCAATAATTAAAGCAGCCAATCGAATTCCTTTAATTGAAAGTGCATAATTGACCAATCCTTCGGTATCGCCGGTGATAACTTCAAACTGCGCGAGATCCGCTTTGGTTACATGGATAATGGCGGTGTTATATTCATGGATAACCTCTAGACGATTCAGTAGACAGAACCCTAAGAATTTCAGGCGGCTTTCAGACGAACTATTGTATATCTCTTCGTGAATAGCCCAGTTTTGTGCGCCGCAATCAATGAGTGATGCAATGATGCGGTGAATTTCAGCAGTGGTCGAACGGAAGCGGAAAGAGCCCGTATCGGTCATAATACCGGTATATAAGCATGTCGCCATGTCAGCACTGATATGGTCTGGATCTTGCATCTCATGGACCAAGAAGCGATAGATCAATTGTGCAGTCGCTGCTGCAGATGAATCCCAAAAAGCGTAGTCTTCAAATCCTTCCGGATCCAAATGGTGATCAATCATACATTTGATTGCCTTCGCTTGACGAATAGGTTCACCCATCTCGTGAATACGGGCAAGACCATTGAAATCCAAGCAGAAAATTAATTCAGCTGCGTCAATCTGTTGATCGTGCAGGTCAATATCCTGTGTATAAATTTGTACATTTTCCAAGCCAGGTAACCAATCCAAAAAGGCAGGAAAGTCTGACGGTACAATGAGATTTACCTGATGTCCTTTCGCGGTTAACCAAAAGTACAATCCTAAAGATGAACCCAAAGCGTCCCCATCTGGTTTGTAGTGCGTTGTAATTACAATACGTTTTGGTTCAGCCAATAACTCTTTTAATTCTTCCGATTTCAGCATAGTCATATTAAGTCTGCAAACCTACTATAAAAAAATTAGATTAGACAAATTTTTTATAAAGATCTTTTTGCATCTTATCGCGTTTGGTGTTGATTCTAAAAAAATGATTTTCAGGTTTTTAAAACTTATATACATAGATCTTGAAATCCCGCTTCATACAGATTAGATAATTGGCATTGTCGCCATAGTTAATCGGTCCATAATAGAATTTTGAAAAACCTTCTACAGGGAATCCTTCCTGAACCAAGCCATCAGATCCGAAGACATAGATCATGCGATTGTCGGTTCCTACGCCAATGATATCAGATTTACCTATTCGTTTAAAAAACAACGGTCTGTTACTGGCCTCTTCGATGAATTTATATTCAAAGTAGGAAGAAGAGTCTCTTACACTGTAGGCATTCAGTTTGTTGTTGGCTAGAATAACAAAGTCTCTGTCGGCACCACCGCTAATATCTTCAAAATTAAAGAAAGCATCTTTGCCCCAGTCACCCAGTTTTATTTTTTTGGTTTCGCCCTCGAAAGGAATTTTGAAGACACTACCTTTATTGTTTGCCAAGTAAATGAAGGAGTTCTTCTCATCCGAGGCCGCAACTAAACCAATTGGATTTTTAACACTTTCTCCATCGGTATCCAATGTTTTTTTATGGATGACCTTACCATTTTGATCAAAGAAATAGACGGAAGCAGTGCTTGTACCGGCAATAATATAATTGGTCTGCCCTAGACTGGTTGTTTTTAAATCGAATAAAATTCGCCCGTCCACGCTATTATTTTCAAAGCCCTCCACTTTTTTGCCGTCGAGTGTATAGGCAAGAATGCGGTCTGTTGCGGGAATGTAAATACGTTGCTCTTTATTGAAGGTGGCAATTGTAGCCCCATAAGTCGCCGAGTATGGCAATTCAACTGAAAAACCGGTTCGGTTTTTACCATCTGGCATAAAACGATATAAGCGGTTTTTTGTAACGGCGACAATACTGAGATCCTGTAACTGAATTGGCTCGCCCAAAATTTCACCTTGGAAGAGGTTCTGCCAAAGCTCTTTTCCATCCGGCGAAAATGCATGTACCGTGTGATCTTGTTCTTGAATCAGGATAAACTTATTCTTCCCATCTTGATCTAAAATCCAAGGTTTATTGATAATTCGGTTCTCCAGTTGAGCTGTCCATTCTGGTTTGCCCCCCAGTCTCGTATCACTCTTAAAGAGTGCATATAAACTGGACGAAAATGTGCCTTGGTTGCCACTTAGCTGATAGGACCATGAATAGAAATTTTGAAAGCCATATTCATCCTCATCTTTAAAGTTCTTTGCGAAATCAGCTTTTAAGTTATCCAGAATATTGCTTTTACCAGCCTTAGGTTCTAAATAGAACGTTACGTTACTGCGGCTATTCTGCAATGCTGCATGATTTTTGAAAATTGCAGTACCCGAAAGAAATTGCTTTTCCCGGAAAGATTCACGATAATCTCGCAAGATACCTGTTCGGCCAGCAACAACCATGATATTGTCTACAATAGTGAAATAGGGTCGGGTAAAGCTCTTGAAAGGTTCTCCAAATAATGCATGTAAAAGATTCGAATATTTAAATTGATAGATCGAATCCCCTACAGCAGTACTGAATTTCTTAAGATTATCGGCAAATTGTGTGGAATCCGAAATGCTAATCAAACCAATCGCATCCTGATTGTCCAGTTCCGCGAGTGCAAATTCATCGTTGAAAATTGGCGCAATAATACTGTCAAATGATACTTTGCTGTCCTCTTCAAAGTTTTTTATACTTTTCGTCAATCGAGCGTCTTCTTTTTGTTGTACTAACAAGGCTTTTAATCCGCTGCGGAAACTACGGGGATCAGAGATACTAAAGTCTATATAAGATGCTGCATTTTTAGGGAGATAGTTCCCCAGAGCTTGCACTTGAGCCGTCTGCGTGGCAAATAACTGTAAGTAGCTATTTTTGCTCGCCGTGAGATCTGTTTCACCCTTAAAGATAAAAGCATCCTTTTTGAAATTCATGTTCCAGGACGTTTGGCCCTTCAGCGAATCGATCAGGTTGAGATAGGTACCAAATTTGGATTTCATTAGTATTCGAGCAATTTGCGACAGTTGCTCATTGAAAAAATAGAGACTAAGTGGTGTGTTTTTATTATTATGGTTTACGAAGAACTCGATTTGTTTGGTACTTATTTTCTTAACCTGTTTATCAAAGATCTGGGAAAGCACCTGCTTAGAGTAGCTGGCGAAAATGATTTCGTGGGAATAGGCACAATAAAGTGTACTATCCTTAGTACCTTGATTAAGCCCATAAAATCGTTGGCCTAAGGTGTCAAAGGGTTGTATCTTGTAGTTTTTACCGACGTTTCCAAGCAATGTTGCCAGCGCGTTATTATCAATGCTTTGACCAACCTGAACGCTATATAGCGGAGTAATCTGATCTTTTTCCTGATGAAAAGACAGTAATACTTGCTGCCCCGCTACAAGAGGTGCTAGCTGTTCGCTACGTAATAATTCGTCTTTAAGACGTTCCAAATTACTGAAATTGCGTTGGCCAATAATGGCTTTAAAGAGCTCATAGTCGTTAAAGATCGTATCTACAGTCTGATCATTGGCAAAGGAGGCAATGGTTAATGTATTTTCAGGAAGATATTGTAAAGCTTTAGAATCTTGTTTATTGTTTTTATTGAAGTCTCCAAAAAGATAGATCGTAGCCGCGATGACCGCGATGAATAATATAACAGTGATGATGATTGTTTTTTTCATCCTTTTTATTTTTTTCAATGCCTGATAAGAACTCGAATAAATCGTCACTAACCCGCTGGTCGATACGATTAAAAATGCAGTTTTTAGCAGAACAACTATTTATGAGGTACTCATTTTCTTTTCAGCAGATAAGTACACTAAACTTGTTTTTTAAATGGTGATGAAGTTATCATGCGGCAGATGTTTATCAAGGATATACAAATCTTGAACCTCGTTCAAGATCTTGGTGAGCTGCACGATGCTCATGATGATTCATACGTAAAACAAACCTAATAAAAATATATGGGAAGAGATAGAAAATCGTTGCTATAATGCGCCTTTGTAATAGAAATTTAACAAAAAATTCCTTATTTTGCTCTGTTTTTAATACATTTATCGCTAGAAACTCATTTTCAGCATTCACTTTAACATAATGAATAAGAAAATCATTTTAGCCGCTTCGTTGTTGGGAGCATTAGCTGTAATATTAGGTGCCTTTGGCGCTCATGGTCTAGAAGGAAAGGTAAGTACATATCATATTGAAACTTGGAAAACTGCAAACCAGTATCATTTCTATCATACCTTCGCCCTGTTATTTTTATCTACTTTTTCGCGAGCAAAGACGTACTCGATTAAAGTATCATTTATTGCTTTCCTCATTGGTATACTTTTTTTCTCAGGATCGTTGTATGTCTTAAGTGTGCGAGAAATAACCGGCTTTGGCAATCCGTCTATTTTAGGACCTATCACGCCTTTGGGAGGATTGTCTTTGATCGTTGGCTGGGTTGCGCTATTTATAGCAGCGCTAAAAAATAAATCGTAATCCTATTTAATTGCCTATGTCGATACGAAATCATATTCGTATTTAATCATAACAGAGCCTTCTTGAATAAATTCAGGAAGGCTTTTTTAGGTTACAATGGATTGACCAGTGATCGCTTGGCTTTCACACTCCGATGTCGCTTTGGCGCCGTATGATTGTAGACGGTTTTATGTATTGCCGGAGTCGTTTGACCGCTATTCCTGAAGGTTTTTTTGTACTTTTATACCATAATTTGAATTTATGTCCAATCCACAATCTACGATTTTTAGTGAAAGAGATACGCTGTTTGTTGATGTGGTCCTACCACTAGCATTAGCAAGAACATATACGTATCGTATTCCGGTTGACTGGAACGATCGTGTGCAGGTCGGTGTACGAGTCATCGTGCAATTTGGACGGAATAAGATCTATTCTGCGGTTGTCAAGTCTATTAGCCAGGAAGCACCAAAGCACTATGAAGCAAAGTATATTTTGGACATCATTGATGAAAAACCCATTGTCGATTTAGCTCAGTTTAAACTTTGGGATTGGCTAGCCGATTATTACATGTGTAGTTTGGGTGAAGTCATGCAGGCTGCGCTGCCCTCGGCATTGAAGCTGGCCAGTGAGACCAAAGTCGTTTCATCGATTGAGGAAGAATTTGACCGTTCCACACTATCAGATAAGGAGTATCTCATCATCGAAGCTTTGGAGGTGGCGGGAGAACTAAAAGTCAATGATATTGTGAAATTGCTGGGACAAAAAACAGTCTTCCCTATATTAAAACAATTATTTGACAAAGGAATTGTTTTGATTTCTGAAGAGATTACAGAACGATATAAACCCAAGACCAAAGCATTTTTGCGTTTTGCGCCCGACTTTCGAAATGAAGATGCAAAAAGAGAATTGTTGGACAGCTTAAACCGTGCACCAAAACAACAAGATGCGGTATTGGCATTTATGCAGCTGGTCAAAAAAACGGAGGAAATTACGCGACCCATGTTGACGGAGGCCTCGGGCTGTGGTAACGGTGCAATTACGGCTTTGATTGATAAAGGTGTTTTTGAAATAAAGGAAAAGGTTGTATCCCGGTTTCAGGGGGAGGATATCGAACTGGATGCCAATTTTCAATTTAATGAAAATCAGCAAAGGGCTTATACCGAAATACAAGCGTCGTTTGAGGAGAAGGACGTTACACTGTTGCATGGTGTGACTGCTTCGGGAAAAACACAAATTTATATACGGCTTATTGAACAAGCAATCGCTGCGGGAAAATCAGCTCTCTATCTACTGCCTGAGATTGCGCTGACAGCGCAGATTACAGCGCGCTTAAAGTTGCATTTCGGCGATAAACTGGGGGTGTACCACTCTAAGTTTAATGATAATGAGCGTGCCGAGGTGTGGCATAAAGTCATGAAGAATGAATTTCAGGTTGTGATTGGGGCTCGTTCTTCCGTCTTTCTGCCATTTCAGGATTTAGGGATCATCATCGTTGATGAAGAGCACGAAAGCTCCTATAAGCAGTTTGATCCAGCCCCACGTTACCATGCCCGCGATACGGCCATTTACCTCGGATTTCTACATCAGACCAAAGTACTATTGGGATCCGCGACGCCTTCTTTGGAAAGTTATTACAATGCCAAAGCTAAGAAGTATGGCTTTGTGCAGCTGCTTGAGCGTTATGGCAATGCCCAATTGCCAAGTATTGAGTTGGTGAATATTCCCGAAGAAGGAAGAAAGGAAAATATGTTTTCCTATTTTTCGGGTATCTTGTTAAAGGCAATTGAAGAAGCTGTAAAAAATAAAGAGCAGGTTATATTATTTCAAAATAGACGTGGGCACACGACAATGATCCAGTGTAATACCTGTGGATTTGTTGCAAAATGTGTCAATTGTGATGTCAGCTTAACCTATCACAAGAGCTCTAATATGATGCATTGCCATTACTGTGGTCATGTGGAGCCTCCACTTCGTGTTTGTCCAGCCTGTGGAATGCCCCATATCGAAAGTAAAGGCTTCGGTACAGAACGGGTAGAGGAAGAACTTGAAATCCTGATGCCCGAAATCCGCATCGGTCGCTTGGATCTGGATTCCACAAAAGGCAAATATGGTTTCGACAAAATTATCACGGCTTTTGATGAGCATGAATTTGATGTTCTTATAGGGACACAAATGGTCGCTAAGGGGCTCGATTTCGGAAGAGTAAGCCTTATTGGTGTTGTCAATGCAGATACGATCATTAACTTTCCGGATTTCCGTTCGTATGAACGATCATTTTCGTTATTTTCCCAGGTAGCAGGACGCGCAGGTCGACGTGAAGCCGGCGGAAAAGTTATCATCCAGAGCTACACCACGAATCATCGGGTTTTAGAACAGGTGGTCAATAACGATTATGAAGGGATGTTTATGACTGAAATTACAGAACGTAAAAACTATCTTTATCCTCCTTTCTACCGTCTCATTCGGATTGATATTAAACATACGGATTTTCAGAAATGCTATGATTCGGCCAATCGTTTTGCCTCGGCGCTGCGGCAACAGTTGGGTGCAAGGGTATTGGGACCGGAGCCGCCTTTAGTTTCTCGTGTGCGGAATAATTTTATCCAGACCATTACCTTGAAGATTGAGCGAACAAATATTAGTATTGCAAAGGTCAAGGAATTGATCCGTTCGGTGCTCCTCGATTTTGAAATCGATAAAACCAATGCTGGTGTGCGCGTTCAGGTCGATGTAGATCCCTATTAGTGACAGCTATTGCCCGCATTAACTTGTAAAAACGAGCGTTCTTGGTAAACTTAAATCACATGCGCTTATCGTTTTCTTCGCGGCCAAATTCAAGAGGTCAACGGAGGTTGAGCCTAAGGGAAAGATGATTCGGAAAATAAAGCAAATTAACTTGAAAATACGTACAGTGTTGGTATTGAATTATTTGTGATTAATTCTGTTTAATGTGCCTTTTAAAAGGTAAATTTGAAACATCATGGCGTACAAGTTTATTGATAATTATCGGGAGAAAGGTGCTCGTAAGAAATTGGTTGAACATCTAAAAAGCCGGGGCATTGCGGACCAGAAAGTATTAGATGCCATTGGCAAGGTACCACGTCACTATTTTTTTGATGAAACATTCTGGAATCAGGCCTATCGGGATATTGCTTTTCCAATAGGTGACGGGCAAACAATTTCGCAGCCGTATACCGTCGCCTATCAATCTGAACTGCTCCACGTGAAAAAAGGAGATAAAGTACTGGAAATTGGTACGGGATCGGGGTACCAAACCTGTATCTTGTTGGAACTTGGCGCAGAAGTGTATACTATCGAACGTCAGGAAAACCTATATCAACGAACCATTCAAGTGTTGCCCTACATGGGCTATAAACCAAATTTCTTTTTAGGTGATGGCTCCAAGGGAATCGAAGAGCACGCCCCTTATGACAAGATTATTGTCACTGCAGGTGCGCCTTTCGTGCCAGAGGTTATGTTGAAGCAGTTGAAAATGGGCGGAATTTTTGTGATCCCTGTAGGAGACGAAAAATCGCAAAAGATGATGACGATCATTCGGGTAGGTGAAAATGATTTTGACCGTATCGAATTGGATACGTTTCGTTTTGTGCCTTTGGTGGGTGATCAAGCTTGGTAGGAGATCCATTCAACCAGTTCCGATGGCCTCCCCCAAGGTCTGCGAGTGACAATCGAGCCCTTGTTTCATGAGCAGATGCAAAATAGCCATGATTAAATTGAAATGAACGTGAAAGAATAAATATTCACCTTATGACGCCAACTGCAATAAAATATGACCAGAAGCATCGCGAAACCGCTTCAACTGTGGTCAAATTAAATAAACAAGTCAACACGCTCAGCTTGTCGCGGCTATTTGTGATACTCGGTGGCGGAGCGTTGTTATTTTATACCTTTCAACTGGAAAGCCTTCCGCTGGTTTTTTTCTGCTTTTTTGGACTATTGTTCCTATTTGCCTATCTGGTGCGGAAGCAGAGCCAGTTAGAGCTTCAGAAGAACTATTTTGAAGCTTATCTGAAAGTTTTGGCAAATGAACAGGCCCTAGCAGAAGGGAAACTAAACATGTATGACCATGGTGAGCATTTCGAAAACGGAGCTCATCCTTATAGCTCCGATATGGATATCTTTGGCACATACTCCTTATTCGCGCAGATAAATCGGGCAACGACCAAACAGGGGATTGATCTTTTGGCTTCTTGGCTTGATGCGCCTCTCCAAAGCAATCAAATTCAACGCAATCAAGAAGCATCACAGGAACTCGAAAATGAATCCGAATGGATATGGGATTTTCAGGCAAAGCTCTTGGCCAATCTGAACCATAAATTGGATATCAAGGCATTTTTGACAAATTACTTTCAAGACCGAAATTTTCAATTCGGAAATGCTTTTATGCGATTTTATATCAAAGCAGGCCCTGTTTTATTTTTGGTCGTTTTAGCGGGCAGCTTTTTCGTGCCAAAATTGGCTGGAGTGGCAACCTTGATAGGACTATTTCATATTCTTTGGGCATTGGCCAAAGCAGGAAGTGTGAGTATGTTCTCGTCGCGAATAGACAAAATTGGTGGCGTGCTGGGATCATATGCAGATGCGATTCAATCGATCGAAGACCACGCATGGAAGTCTATTGCTATGCAGGAGATCGCCGGAGAGCTAAAACAAAACCGGGGAACAGCATCCATTTCCTTTGCCTTTAAAAAACTCGCTGGTCTTATTAACAACTTGGACGCACGGAATAATGTCTTTGTTGGGCTATTTCTAAACCTATTTCTCCTTTGGGACTTTAGACAAGTATTGGCTATTGTTGATTGGAAGAATAAATACGAAAACGAGATTCTGAATTCATTCGATACCTTGGCTAAGGTGGAGGCTGTCACTAGTCTTGCTATTTGGAAGAGAAACCATTCGTCTTATAGTTATCCAGTAATTTTGGATAATCCGCTGGAAAATAAGATTGACGCGCAAGGGTTATATCATCCACTGATCCCAAGCAGTCAGGTCGTCGCCAATGATTACAGTAGTATAGATCATCGTGTTGCTTTGGTAACAGGTTCAAACATGGCTGGAAAGAGTACATTTCTGCGGACAGTAGGTATTAATGCAATTTTGGCTTATGCCGGAGCTGCGGTTGCAGCGACTTCTTTTCAGCTCCCGATTTACAAACTAATATCCTATATGCGCATCAAGGATAACCTGAATGAAAGTACGTCGACATTTAAAGCAGAACTGAATCGGATGAAATTTATATTGGATACAGTTTCAGTACATAGCGATAGCTTTTTTCTAATCGATGAGATGCTTCGTGGAACAAATTCAGTCGACAAATATCTTGGCTCCCGTGCAATCATAAAGAAACTGGTTCGATTGGACGGTAAGGGTATGGTGGCTACACACGACTTACAACTGTCCAGTTTACAAGAGGAATTCCCGGGAGATATCAAAAATTATCATTTTGACATTCGTGTTGATGCGGGGCAGATGCTGTTTGATTATAAGCTGAAGATAGGGGAATGTAAGATATTCAATGCGTCGCTTTTATTGAAAGGTATAGGCGTGGATATTGACGAAAATATGGAATAAAAATGACGGAACTGGAGCTAGATTGGTTTACATTTGTCTCCTCTTAAATCCACTAAATAATACAATAAATGACTTTACAAGAACGTATTGATTTATCAGAAACACATGTTTGCACGACCGTGTTTCCGTTTTTGACAAATCATCACGATACTTTATTCGGCGGCAAGGCGATGTCCATTATGGACGAAGTATCGTTTATGGCTGCGACACGATTTTGCCGCAAAACGTTGGTGACTGTATCGACAGACCGTATTGACTTCAATAAGGCAATTCCTTCCGGAAGTATTATTGAAGCGGTCGCGCGGGTTCAAAATGTAGGCCGGACCAGCTTGAAGGTGAAGGTCGACATATTTTTGGAACATATGTACAAGGAAGGAAGAGAATTGGCCATTGAGGGTGTTTTTACATTTGTTGCCCTTGATGAAAACAGACAGCCAATTCCAGTCCTTGAAGGCTTGGATATTGAATAAAATTTTAGCTTCCGAATGCGGAAACTCAAGGGAGATTTTTTAAAATTATAACATGGAAATGGGTCGCAGATTGCAATGCGACCCTTTTTGTCATTCGTTTCTCTTGATGGGGCGGAGGTCGTTAAGTTCTTCGGCTGTAAATAAACGATAATGAACTTTGAAAGTTTTACCCAGTGGGGTTTCCAATGAGAATCCCCCCGGACCAAATCCATCCAGCACATCGAGTGTGAAATGCGCATGTTTCCAATATTCAAAGAGATCCCGATCCACCCAAAACTCATATCCTTCGGCTAATCCGATCATGGCGTCATTTGTCCTAGGAAAATAACCTCCTTCCTCAAAACACTGTGGCTGTGTACCCTCGCAGCAACCTCCGGCCTGATAAAACATTAATTTACCATGCTTCGCTTCAAGTTCATGAATGAGCTCCCTGGCTTTTTCAGTGATGTCTAGTCTATTGATCATGGTGAAATTCGTTTATGTGTTTTAGCGTTGACGAATAGGAAATTCAGCTGAAGGGGCAGCATTTGCTCCCCCTAAACTCGGGTATCTAGCTGTTCGAAAAGAATACCCGGTACGCTTCAGTTAAAAGAAACCAAGTTTTTCTTTACTGTAGGAAATCAACATATTTTTGGCCTGTCTGTAATGGGCAAGCATCATTTTATGGTTTTCCCGTCCAATTCCTGATTGTTTGTATCCGCCAAATGGGGCACCCGCTGGGTAGGAGTGATACTGATTTACCCAAACACGTCCTGCTTGTATGGCACGTGGGATCTGATAAAGCTGATGTGCATCTCGGGTCCATACACCTGCTCCGAGACCATACATGGTGTCGTTGGCGATAGCAATTGCTTCTTGTTCATCCTTGAACGTGGTGACTGCCAACACGGGGCCGAAGATTTCTTCCTGGAAAATACGCATGCTATTATCGCCTTTGAATAGGGTAGGTTTGATGTAGTAGCCATCTTCAAAACCAGCACCGACATTGTTTTCATCACCGCCGGTCAATACTTCGGCCCCTTCTTCTTTGCCAAGTTTAATATAGGACATAATTTTGTCCTTTTGGATCTTCGATGCCTGAGCACCCATCATTGTTGTTGGGTCTAATGGATCGCCCACTTTGATCTGATTAACCCGATCGACTACTTTAGCGATAAATTTTTCATAAATGTCCTCCTGGATCAGTAAACGAGAAGGACAGGTACAAATTTCGCCCTGATTGAGTGCGAATAATACGGCTCCTTCCACTGCTTTGTCCAAAAATGCATCGTCTGCATCCATAACCGAACTAAAGAAAATATTGGGCGATTTCCCACCCAATTCTAGGGTTACCGGAATGATATTTTCAGTCGCATATTGCATAACCAAACGTCCAGTTGCTGTGGAACCAGTGAATGCTGCTTTGGAAACCTTTGGGTTTGTGACCAAAGAACGACCAAGTTCTGCGCCGAAACCGTTAACGATATTGACTACTCCGGCAGGAATCAGATCACCGATAATCTCCATAAGGACAAGAATGGATGTGGGTGTACTTTCAGCAGGTTTTAATACGACGGTGTTCCCTGCGGCAAGGGCCGGAGCTAGTTTCCATACGGCCATTAGAATCGGGAAATTCCATGGAATAATCTGTGCAACAACTCCGATTGGTTCGTGTACAATCAGTGACACTGTATTGCTGTCCAATTCGCTTATGGACCCCTCTTCAGCGCGGATTACACCAGCAAAATACCTGAAATGGTCGATTGCCAATGGGATATCGGCATTTAATGTTTCACGTACCGCTTTTCCGTTGTCTATCGTTTCAACGGCGGCGATATATTCTAAATTAGCTTCAATGCGGTCAGCAATTTTATTGAGGATAATACTTCGTTCTGTAGCCGAGGTTTGTCCCCAAGTTTCAAAAGCTTTAGCGGCGGTGTCGACAGCGAGATCCAGATCTTCTTTTGTTGAATGGGCAACTTGAGTAAACACTTTTCCATCTACCGGCGAAATATTATCGAAGTATTTTCCTTGAATTGGTGCGACAAATTTACCACCAATGTAGTTGTCATATCGTTCTTTGAACGATGGTCTTTTGATTGCGCTCATATGGTTTATTTATTAATTATTTTTAATCCCTTCTTATCAAAGTTAGCCAGCAATTATTCAATGGTGTAGCAGAATTGATCCAAAACATAGCACAATTGTGGCACATAACTTTCGCTCATAGTTTATTTTATTTATTATATTTGATTGACTGCCAATTATATTTAATTGTTGCACTATGGAAAATAGGACGCTGATTCATACATTGCCATTTTCGCGGAAGGGGGAGCTCAGCACATTAGTGGAGAACCGACGCGCATTTACGTTAGATAGCTTGGAGCTTAATATCTACGAAACATATCGGATATCGCAGCATGTACCTTTATGTTTTGATGATTTGGTTATGATTAATATGATCCAGGGTAAAAAAATCATGCATTTGGAGAATGTAAAGGCTTTTGACTATCTGCCCGGTCAGATGATGGTGTTACCTGCATCGGTGGCTATGCATATTGATTTTCCAGAAGCGACCCTCGACCAGCCCACGCAGTGTACCGCTTTAACAATTCATAGAGAGAAGATAGCAGCAGTCTTAGATTATCTAAATGAGTTTTATCCAAAAGAACATGTCAATCAATGGCGGCTTGATCCGGAGTTTTTTCACCTGTACAATTCGACTGAGCTTGCCGATCTGGTGAACAAGTTGTTTCAGATCATTATTAGTGAAAATCCGTTGAAAGATGTGCTTGCAGATCTGACCTTTAAAGAGCTTACGATTCGGCTACTTCAGTCACAGTCGATGATGGCATTAAAAATTGGGAAGTCGCCCAACAAAGTACTGTTACACGTGCAGGAATTTATTCAGAAACATATTACCGAGAAAATTTCAATTGGTCTATTGGAGCGGACTGCTCACATGAGCAAAGCGAGCCTTACGCGGATGTTTAACCGTGAACTTGGACTTAGTCCAATGGAGTATGTGATCCAACAGCGTATCGAGAAGGCAAAAAAGATGCTTTTACTCACCCGTAATGTAAAGGAGTCGTGCTATGGGGCAGGATTTAATGATGTCAACTACTTTGTTCGGCTTTTTAAAAGCAGGGTAGGCATGACGCCAGGCGCATTTGTCCTGGCGCGTTAACCTAAAATTTCATCACGCGATCAAGCTCACGTTTAACATCTCTTTCTTTGATGTTTTCTCGTTTGTCAAAATCTTTTTTACCCTGTGCCAAGGCAATTTCAACTTTGGCAAACCCCCGGGCACTGATAAAGATGCGTAGGGGTACAATGGTAAAACCACGTTCTTCCCCTTTCTCTTTCAGTTTTTTTAATTCTCTTTTTGTCAATAGCAGTTGACGGTCGCGTTTTGCTTCATGGTTATAGAAAGATCCCATGGAATATTCGGCAATGTGCATGTTACGGATGTATAATCCGTCCTCAAAAAAACTACAGAAACTATCGTTAATATTTGCCTTTCCTTCGCGTATGGATTTTATTTCTGTACCCAATAATCGAATTCCTGCAATGTACTTGTCCAGTAAGTGGTATTCAAAAGAAGCTTTTTTATTTTTTATATTGATATCTGAAGATAAAGCCATATATTGTTGTATATTAGTAAGTCTATACCATTGCTATTGCAATGAACCTAAATGTAACTAATTATAGGATAATTTAAAGTTCGCAAATATAATTATTAAAATTGTCTTATTTTAAAGTAGAATTGTGTGGGGCGGATGTTAGCGGAGTATTAAAATAAAATTAACTGTTTTGGGCGATGTGTTAAAAATATGACTAAATTTAAGTGAAAGTCAGATTATGTTTTCGTATGTTTGCAACGTTTTTTGGAATTATTGTGAATATATACAACGTAGCATTTCAACTTACATTGTGGATATAGCAGATTTTTAGTCGGAGACCGAGTTTTTTATATAAAAGTCCAATTCGATAATTTTGTTTGTTACAATAACATCTAAAAGTTAGAAATAGTTTTAGAAATACATTTTTATCGCATGAGTAAAGGAAAGTTAGGCGAGAAAATATCGCAATTTAAGATTGTTGAGGAGTTGAAAGCTAAGGGCTTATATGCCTATTTTAGACCTATTCAATCAAAACAAGATACCGAAGTAAAAATCGATGGTAGACGTGTGTTGATGTTTGGTTCTAACTCTTATTTAGGGTTAACGACTGATACACGTATTATAAAAGCAGCGCAAGATGCTTTGGAAAAGTATGGTACTGGATGTGCTGGATCTCGTTTCTTAAACGGTACGTTGGATATTCACGTGGAACTGGAAGAAAAATTATCTGCTTATGTAGGTAAAGAAGCCGCTATTCTGTTTAGTACAGGATTCCAATCAAATCTAGGGCCTTTGTCATGTCTAATGGGACGTAATGATTATATTTTGTTGGATGAGCGTGACCACGCATCAATTATTGATGGTAGCCGTTTGTCTTTTTCCAAAGTAATCAAATACGGACACAATAATATGGAGGACTTACGTGCTAAGTTATCACGCCTACCTGAGGATAGTGCGAAGTTAATTTGTACGGATGGTATCTTTAGTATGGAGGGGGATATTGTTAATTTGCCTGAACTTACGTCGATTGCCAATGAGTTTGATGCTGCAGTAATGGTCGACGATGCACACAGTTTAGGTGTTATTGGGCACAAAGGAGCTGGTACAGCTTCTCATTTTGGGCTTAATGATGATGTAGACTTGATTATGGGTACATTTAGTAAATCGTTAGCATCTTTAGGTGGATTTGTCGCAGGTGATGCAGATGTGATCGATTTCTTAAAACACAATGCGCGCTCTGTGATGTTCAGTGCTTCAATGACTCCAGCTTCGGTTGCTTCAACATTGAAAGCTTTGGAAATTATTCAAAATGAGCCTGAGCATATTGAAAAATTATGGAAAAACACAGATTATGCCAAAGCACAATTACTGGATCATGGGTTTGATCTAGGTGCTACGGAAAGTCCTATTTTACCAATCTTTATTCGTAGCAATGAAAAAACGTTCTGGGTAACTAAAATGCTCCAAGATGATGGTGTATTTGTTAATCCAGTTGTTTCTCCAGCAGTTCCTGCAGAAGAGTCTTTGATTCGTTTTTCATTGATGGCGACACATACTTATGACCAAATCGACGAGGCTATTGAGAAGATGGTTAAAGTATTCAAACAAGCTGAAGTTGAAACATTAATATAAAATCTAATCGTATGATTCAGATTATACCCGTTGAAACAAAGAAACAAAGACGGCTCTTTATAGATTTCCCTCATAGTCTCTATGAGGGAAATCCTAATTATGTACCTGCCTTATTTCTTGAACAAAACGATTTGCTTTCCCCTGACAAGCATCCCTTTTATAAACATTCCCAAGCACAACCTTTTCTAGCTTATCGTAACGATAAGATTGTCGGTCGTATATGTGCCATCTGGAACAATAACCATAATGCTTTCAATCATGTGAATGAAGGGCAGTGGGGTTTTTTCGATTGTATAGATGATCAAGAAGTCGCAAACGCGTTATTTGAGACTGCAGAGAAATGGGTTAAAGCTAAAGGAGGGGATACGATCGTTGGGCCGATCAATTTATCAACCAATGATACCGTTGGTTTATTGGTTGACGGTTTTGATAAGCCTCCAGTAGCCATGATGCCCTACAATTCACCGTATTACATCGACTTGATTACCAATTCGGGTTATGGACATAAAGTGGATTTGAGAGCTTACTTGGTCATGGAAAAGTCGGCGGATAAACGTTCAGTCATGCTTTTGGATAGACTGGAAGAGCGTTTGAAAAGATCTGGCATTACATTGCGTCAATTCAATGTGAAGGATTTTCAAAACGAGGCAGCAAAAGTTCGTGATATTTATAATAGAGCATGGGATAAAAATTCGGGTTTTGTTCCGATGACAGAGGACGAATTTAATTATACGGCCAAAGATCTAAAAATGATTCTCGATCCACGTTTTGCTATCGTTGCGGAGAAAGATGGTGAGCTTGTTGGCTTTGGTCTAGGGATACCTGATATCAATCAAATCCTTATCAAAGTGAAGCGAGGACGTCTACTTCCTACGGGTATTTTTAAATTGTTATTTGGAAAGAAAAAAATCAACTTGCTTCGTGTACTCATGTTAGGGGTATTGGAAGACTACCGTAAACTTGGTATTGAAGCATGTCTGTATGGCCGAATTATAAAAGAATCAAAAGATTCTAATATCAAAGGGGCCGAATGTTCGTGGATGTTGGAGCATAATTACATGATGAACCACGCTATAGAACAAATGAATGGAGAATTGTACAAACGTTATCGTTTGTATCAAAAATCATTATGATAGAAAAAGTATTAATCACCGGAGCGAGTGGTTTTGTAGGCTATCATTTGACAAGAGCAGCGAAAGAGGCGGGGATGGAAGTTCATGCCGCGGTGAGGAAGTCAAGTGATGTTTCAGAAATTCGCTCCGTTGTAGATAAATTTGTTTATCCGGATTTCTCTGATGAAGAGTCTATCAGCGAATTACTGGAAGCGGAAAACTATACCTATGTTGTTCATGCTGCGGCAATGACTCGTGCCAAGCACGAAGAAGATCTCGAAAAGGTCAACGTTGGTTATACAAAAAACTTGGCATCTGCTTGTTTTTATTTAAAAACTCCCATCAAAAGATTTGTTTTCGTTAGTAGTCTTGCGGCAATCGGTCCTGTTAGCTACGATGCTAACCTTATCGATGAGAGCAATCCCTATCGCCCTGTTACGGCCTATGGTCGTAGTAAACGGAAAGCGGAGCTCGCCTTGGATGATTTTAGAGATCAGCCACTAACGATTTTGCGCCCCACTGCAGTATACGGCCCTCGTGAAAAAGATATTTTTATTGTTTTTAAAACAATGAATGGCGGCCTGGATGCCTATGTTGGCCGCTCTCCTCAAAAGCTTAGCTTTATTTATGTTGCTGACCTGGTGCAGGCGATCATTCATGCCTGTCGTTTTGATCAAGGAGGAAAGCAGGTGTATAACCTCAGTGATGGGCAGGTGTATGGCCGTTATGAGTTGGCTAGATTTTTCAAAGAGTTTAGCCAAAAGAAAATGATTCGTATGCATATTCCTTTTGGTGTCGTGAAGACTATCGCGGTTATTTTTGAACGATTGTATAAAAAATCTAAAGCAATACCTGTGCTATATCCGGAGCGACTGAATGAACTTACAGCTGAAAACTGGGGCTGTGATATCTCGGCGGCTCAACGTCAGCTACAATACCAACCTAAATATGATTTGAAGAAAGGCTTAATGGAGGCATTGGCTTGGTATAAAGAAAATAAATGGCTATAATCGCAGATAATGAGTGAGTTAAAAATAAATAAAAAACTTTTTCAGGATAGAAAGAGAACAAATATCTTAAGTGAACCCGAACAAAAACTTATTTCGTACGTCGTACCTCGAATTCCAAATTGGATTACCTCGGATGGACTTACGGCAATTGGATTTTTAGGCTCCTTAATGATATTGGGGAGTTTTATCTTGGCTGAATATGTTGATATTCGCTATTTGCTTCTAGGGATCCCTGGTTTCTTTGTGCAGTGGTTTGGTGATTCATTAGATGGTCGTATCGCATTCTACCGTAATAAATCCCGTCGCTGGTACGGTTTCGCGTTGGATATTGTAATGGATTGGATTAGTACGGTTTTTATAGGATTGGGGTATGTGCTGTATACCGTGGGTGATTTTAAGTATCTGGGATTTACATTGGTCGCATTGTATGGCTGGGCAATGATTATTTCTCAGCTCAGGTATAGAATTACCGATAAGTATACGATAGACGCCGGAATTTTGGGGCCTACTGAAATTCGGGTGATTATTTCATTGGTTATGTTATTTGAAGTTTTAATGCCTGGGTCTATTAATTGGTGTGTACTGTTAATTTGTATCGCACTTTTTATAATTAATACAAATGATACACGCCTACTTCTTAAATTAGGCGATGAAAAAGATAAAGCGGATAAACTGAAAAAACAACAGGAGGAGGCTATTTAACGATGTCTTCAAAAGTTATTACTTTTTTAAAAGCCCAACTCTCCGCCTTTTTAGGCGGATTGTTTGATTTTGGAGTATACTCTGCTTGCTATAAGCTACTTCATATCAGTGCTCCTTTTTCCAATGTAATTAGTGGTAGCCTTGGTGCTGTTGTTAATTTTTTGATCAATCGATACTGGTCCTTCGGTAGCACGCAAAAGTCTGTCGGCAGTCAGTTATGGAAATTTGTGATCGTCGTTTGTGGTAGTATCACATTGAAGTCTACCGGAATTCATTTTCTGGTCGATGTATATCATGTAAACTTTTTGTTTTCGAAACTGGTTGTTGAGTTGCTTGTTTCTTTGGGTTTCAACTATACGCTTCAGCGTTTTTGGGTTTTTAAAGCTGAAGAGAAATCGTAATTTCCTTATTTTTTACGAATCAGCTTTAGCTGTTTTCAGTTCCATTTCTTTTTCTGTTTCTTTCGATTTCGCGTAATCTCTTGCTACCATTTTTCGGTTTAGCAGGATATTAGTTTAGTTATCGCTCTAAATCAAAAGAAGGTTGTTTGACAGCCCATCCCTGTTGTATTTCTGTGAATCTATGTTATTGTCCGGTGCTGTGCCAAATGAGACTTTGGTCGTTGGCCTTACATTTTTTGTGTCGGCTATATGATAATATGGATCCTTATATGTTTATCCGTTTCTAAGCTAGTTTGTCATTTGAGTTGGTATTCCGAAGCAAATGCTGCTCCGCTCCATCGTTAAATTGGGGTATTCCCCAGTCTGATGTTGAACCCTTGAATTGTTGTTGTTTCTGTATTTATACCGTGTTTTTCCGAGTTGTTTTCGTGTTGTAGCGTTGCTGGGAGTTTTTCGGCTGCGGTTCCGATTGGCGTTGCCCTTTTTTAGGGACATCCGGGGGACATGGCCGCGTTCGGAGCGTCATTTGCCCGTTTTGGCAGCGGGGTGAGTGCGGGCTTAGAGTCGGAGACAACACGGACTCAACACGGACAGAACACGGTTGCAGGGCAAATCTGCCCCGACCATGGTACGAAGCCGGGGGGAAGGAGGGCTGGGAGGTTCCCGCTGGGGCTGCGGTGTAGCCGGAGTCCTATCCCCAAGCGGAAACCTAGTTAGCGCTAACTAGGGAAGAGTTGAGTATTCTTTATTCCTTAGTTTAGCTTTTGTTTATATTTAGCTTAGCAATAGGTTAGGTTTTGTTTAGCTATAACCTATATTATACCTAAACAAAACCTAACTAAAACCTAAACTAAACCTAAGTAAAAGGGTGAGAAAGTATCGCTATAAAAGGAGGTATTCCGGTCCTACCAGTATCCGCCCGTTCCCGTCCATCGGCTATGGCTGGCTCGCCCTCTGTCGGCTGCGCCTGTGCGCACCGTCTTTAACTGGCATTGAGCCGAGCGGGCTACCATAGTGATCCCGAGCTTAGGCAGATCGAACAATACAATGTCCATCCATGTTTCCGCTGCAGAGCCTGTATCAAGTCCCGGTTCCGCGGATGTCCGTG
>NZ_DFPI01000021.1:0-240298 GCF_002377215.1 Sphingobacterium sp. UBA3519 | reverse complement strand
AAATTTATTTAGGACACATATGGTTATCATTTCATTAATTGAAAAAGAATTTCGCGTTGCCAAACAAAATAAATTTACATTAAGCATTGAAAGCTTGGTGAATCGTCCAAAATCTGAACAGCAAGCTAATTAGGCACATTATCCACTAGTTTATTTCATCTAACGAGCCCCAAATAATGAGACATCCTTACGCAACCGTTATTTCATGCTGAAAATGATTGGCGACCAAAGTCAGTGAAACTACGCAATCAGGCCTTTACCAACTGATGGATCAAACAGGGGGATAAAGCCGGGAACAGCCTCCATCGACACAAGTCAAAAAGACACTTATAAATCAGAAAACCAAATATTTACAACATATAAAGTATTTTATTAAATTGATTTTGAGAAATAAAAAAAATAAATCATTTTTGCTATCATTTAGCTAAGATTAACAGGAAAAGTAAAACCGTAAGGGATTATCATTCATATTTTATTTTTATTGATCTATATGTCATTTAAGAGAATTGCCTATTTCTTTTTGGGATTTTTGTTATTTATTGGTTGTAAAAGAGATATTCATCCAGGAATTGTACCACCTGATCCCGAAGTCATTGAAAAAGATAAATTACCCATCCCTACAGGTTTCACAAGCGACCTAGGTTCAATAAAAATTAATACAATTGCCAATGCAAACCAACCCGGCGAAGAACTCCCAGGCTGGATACGCGATATCTCTGGCAATAGCGCGAGTTATTGCCACCCAGATGTTGAATATTTCCCTGCCGGTTTCAAAGGATACAAATATTGGATGGTATTTACGCCATATTTTGGCATAATCGGGTCAGACCGTACCGCCTCTCTCTATGAAAATCCGACTGTGGTAGTTTCTAATGATGGAAAAGAATGGATTACTCCGGCTGGATTAATAAATCCTATTCAACGACGTCCGGCACTAGAAGATTCTTTCATCCAAAAAGATGGTAGCCCCAATCAAGGTTATTGGTCCGATGTAGACTGGAATTTCAACGGTGAGGAATTCGAACTATATTATAGAGGCTGCTTTTTCTCAAGCAAAATTTTAAAAAAATGGGGCGCCAAAAGCGCAAACAACGATAAAAAATTAAATGAAGAAGCTGAACGTGTTATTGTAAGACAAACATCAAAAAATGGGATTGACTGGACACCGCTGGAACTCGTGTATAATAG
Source organism: Sphingobacterium sp. UBA3519 (assembly GCF_002377215.1). Classification (NCBI taxonomy): domain Bacteria; kingdom Pseudomonadati; phylum Bacteroidota; class Sphingobacteriia; order Sphingobacteriales; family Sphingobacteriaceae; genus Sphingobacterium; species Sphingobacterium sp. UBA3519. Next base: position 239,110 of record NZ_DFPI01000021.1, on the reverse strand, counting down.
TAATGAACCTACATCTTTCCAAGATAACCATATCCCTTCACCAACATTTGTGAGAAATTCGACAAATTTAACGACCAGTTACGAAGTGGATTTCATGCCTAGCTACAAAGCACCAATTATGACCAATATCCTATCGCGTATTTCTACAAATGGATTAGATTTTACAGCATATCGCGACAGTAAGAAAGTTGAATTTATGAACAAACCTTGGCTAGAATTCAGCAAGGGGTATTCGACTTGGCATCTGCAAGGTTCCTATATTGATGGATATTATTTTTTATGTCTGGCAATTGGAAACGTCGACCGATTTACCTCAGATATGAATTATCTCGCCTATTCAAAGGATGGTATACACTTTCGTGTATTCGAAAAACCTTTAGCTGCGGCCAATGTATACCGCTCTTCTGTATTCCCAAAGACATCTTCCTTAAAAAGCATTGAATTTGGCGCCGTAATTGGTTATAAATCCGGAGCCTTTGGCTATCGTGAATTCACCATCAGCAAACAGGTATTGGAAGATGGTTTAAAATAAAATAGTTATATTTAGGTTCAAAGTCATTTCGATGGAGTTATTTCCAACAATAGATATTCAAGAATTTAGAAAAGACCAGCTTGCAGGTAATCAAGGATATTTATACTCGGAATTACGTGGTGAACATCATATAGCGCGTCCACACCAGCATCATTTTTTTTTATTGGTACTTTTTGACCAAGCAGAAGGTGTTCATACGATTGATTTTAAAGATTACCATATTGATCGTCATCAAATCCATATCCTGTTTCCAAAGCAAGTTCATAGTTGGAAATTAGGGGCCAATACAACTGGTTTCCAATTGATGGTCGATAGGGAACACTTCGAGAAATTTTCGCCCAATTTCCATTTTTCATTTGCTTACTATCAACGTACTCCTGTTATCTCACTCTCTAGCGAAACATTTGCTCTGCTTTATTATGAATTTAATGCAATAAGAAAAGAACTTGAGGATCACAATTGCGTTCCTGCAATTATCTACTCTCGCACAGCTGTCGTCGCATCTATAATAAGCAAAGAGGTACAGAAAATAGTACAAAATGAACAAAATAATGACTCCAATCCACGTCTTTTAAAGTTGCAAGAGTTAATTGACATCCATTTTCAGCATGAGAAGTCGGTATCTTTCTATGCGAAACAACTTAATATATCAACTCCGCACCTTACTAAAATCTGCCGTCAAAAGCTCGAAGTATCTCCGAGCCAGCTTATTCAACAACGAACTATCTTGGAAGCAAAACGATTGTTAAAAGCAACCGATCTATCTATCAAAGAAATTTCGTTCAAACTTGGTTTCGTCGACTCTCCTTACTTCTCTAATTTCTTCAAACAACACACAGGTCTGAATCCAAAACAATTTAGAACGGACTGAGATTCACCAATACTTCGTATAAATTCATCAAAGCTTCTCTTAGTTTTTCCTGCTTAGTTTGGATTGCAATTCTTATTTTTATCTTTTGACTTTAACGCGCTAAAAATGGCAATAAAAGATATTAAAATTGTAAAAACTGAAATTCTATCAGACAACTGGTACACGTTAAAAAAAGTGACTTATCAATACAGCAAACCCGATGGGACGGTACAGCAACAAAGTCGAGAAGCTTATGATCGTGGCAATGGAGCCGTCATTTTACTCTATAATACCAGTGCTCAAACAGTCATATTAACAAGGCAATTTCGAATACCAACTTACATCAACGGGAATGAGTCAGGCATGCTTATCGAAGCTTGTGCAGGTCTACTTGATCAAGATTCTCCCCACGACTGTATACGGAGGGAAACAGAAGAAGAAACAGGCTATCAGATCAAGGAAGCAAAAAAGATCTTTGAAGCTTATATGTCTCCAGGTTCTGTAACTGAAATTCTACATTTTTTTATAGCAGAATACACCAATAACATGAAAGTTGGCGATGGCGGTGGTTTAGAAGAAGAGGAAGAGCATATTGAAATTCTAGAAATCAATATCGAAGAAGCACTACATATGATTGATACAGGTGAAATCAAAGATGGAAAAACCATTATGCTACTACAATATATTCGATTAAAAAATATACTGTAGACGCCTAATTTAGATGATAAGAGGCTAGTGATTAACTTTCTCAAAGATAAACTTTGGGTCTTGGAAATTGATGGTTGAAGGTATATAATGTGGAATTCCCATATACACTTGCTCCGTTCCTGTACCTAAAATATACAAAGACCCTTTTTTTAATAAAGCAAAGGGTCTTCTTTTTTTCTGTCCCCAGCCAAATGGCGTATAATAATAGTCCCCAAGTAAAGTGTCTTTTTGGATATTGCCGCGAATGTCTCCCGAATCAACCTCACCTCCAGGTCTATAAAAGAACAATTTACCATGAAAACGGCTCTCAAAAAGATTAAGATCCAAACGGGCACTGTCACGTTCAGTATGAGCCATATAACTCAATACTTTAGGATCTCGCCTCCCCTCTTCACAGCTTATCAACAGCAGAGTCGAAAAAATAAAATAAACAGCAATCGAATATAAACGCATTTTTCTTTTGATCTACGATAATTAATCCCGTCTCAAGATAAACACAAAATTCAACAATATACAAGGAATTTGACATAAGATTCTTTTTCCAAATTTGATTTACTTAGATTCTCTATATAATCAAACTTAATGCGAACTACACTTTATCAAATCTTTTATTTTCTTCCTTCCATTCAACGTAGTTCGCTTTTAAGCAGTGCCCACAAGGGCGATAATGATGTTTTAGCGCTTCTTGCTCAGTGGAAAAAAAGACCCTGTTCTCCCGCTTCATCCGTTTTCCCGAAATACAGCAAAGCAATCCATAAATTTTTAGCTTTTCATTGCCACCAAATTGAATTTCTCCCGCTCGAATCTTGGCGCGCAATGAAGCATCTGTTATATTTTTATGCCATTCCATTGTGTGGGATTTATTTCTCGGCATCATGAAAAATAATACCCAACGCATGGCGTTCACCGGCCGTGACTTCACTCACTCCATGTTTCATATTAACCCTAAAATATCCCATTCGTCCTTTCTCAGGCCTAAAATTTGTTGCGAATAAAACGAGATCACCTTTTTTAGGTTTCAAAACAATTGCCTTTGATTGAGCCCTCGGAACTTGTTGTGTTAATACAAATTCTCCGCCCATAAAATCGACTCCTGGCTCATTTAACATCAAAATCACCTGCATCGGAAAGTAAACCGCTCCATACAAGTCTTGATGTAGCGTATTGAAACCTCCTTGACCATATTTCAAAATCAATACTGTTGCTTTTTCTTGTCCTTTCAAACGGCAATCCGTCAAAAGGTCTTCATGTTTCAATGAAAATGATATATCGATTTTCAGCGCACGAAACCAGGTATTAGCAATGACGGCAAGATAGGGATAAAGTTGAGATCGAATCGTTTGAATCAACTCAGGTAGTGGGTAGTCAAAATATTTATACTCCCCTAATCCGAATCGATGCCTTTCCATAACGACAGTTTTACGGTAGAGCGTCGAATCGCTATACCCTTTTTTTAATAGATCGCATTGTAAAGCTGTCAACAGGTTTGGTATAACCACATAACCATGTTTATGCATCTCTTCGGTAATCAAAGGCCAATTTAGATCTTCTATCTTTTGAATGATATTTTCCATACCACGAATCTCCACATTACAGTCCTATGAAAAAATCCGAAATATGCTAATATGATGTATAATAAAAGGAACGCGAACATGTATCGCTCAAGACAATCCATAGCACAAAAAAAAGGATTAAATACAGGCAGGTGTATTTAATCCTTTTTTGATTTCATATCGTATAAAAACTAGCTATTCCCAACATTATTCACGATTTTTTCTGCCAAAGCTTTAAGCTGAACCATATCAGTATAGTCGAGCTTAAGGGCTTCAAAAATCTGCATGGGAATACAGCTCGCCTTTTCCTTCAATTGCAATCCTTGTGCTGTAAGCTGTATCTTCACGACGCGTTCATCTTCTTTGCTTCGTGTTCGTGTAAGCAAAACTTTAGCCTCCAAGCGCTTCAATAGTGGTGTAAGCGTTCCATTATCTAGAAATAACTTAGCCCCCAATTGATTTACTGTCTGCTCATCATTCTCCCATAAAGCCATCATCGTGATATACTGTGGATAGGTCAAGTCAATCTCTTCAAGAATAGTTCGATATTGCTGCATAATTTCTCTATGTAGCACATACACGGAAAAACAGAGTTGTTTGTCTAATTTTAATAAATCATCCATCTTGCAAATATATTGAGTTTCTGAGGGATTGAAAAAGTTGTTTGCGGTTTATTTGAATTCAACAACAAACTCTTCCTTAGGAACCCGAACCTTCTTCATCGTCGAAATCCAATCTCTCGAAGAGTCCGCCACGCCAACATACATCAATGAAACGCTTTTTAGTCCATGCTTTTCTAATTGTAGAACCTCATCCACGACTTGGTTATCAAAACCCTCGGCGGGTGTGGAATCGACACGAAGTTCAGCTGCCTGAGCCAACGCCAAACCTAAAGCAATGTAAGTTTGTCTTGCAGTATGTGCAAAATTTCTTTCGGCAGCTTCACTCAAATAAATAGATTTCAACTTGTCCGTATAAGAACCAAAGCGTCCCCTTGGCAAATCCCGCTCATCCGTTGTAAAATCATAAACTTTATCAATACGTTCTTCCGTATAACGATCCCAGGCAGCGAAAACAAGCACATGTGAACATTCACGCATACAGTCTGGATTTAGTGCTCCTTTTGCCAGTTCTTCTTTCAATGCCTGATTTTCAACAATCAATATCTTAAATGGCTGTAAACCCGAAGAAGTAGGTGCAAAGCGTGCAGCCTCAACGATTTTATCTACATTTTCCTGACTAACTTTTTTTGTCGGGTCGTATGCTTTCACAGCATGACGCCATTGTAAATCTTCTATTAATGACATATAATTATAGTTTTATTTTAAGAGAATAACGGATAACAACGCCAACAATGCAGGAACTCCTTGTACAAAAAATATCTTTTTGCTCGCTGTAATTCCGCCAAAAACACCGGCAACAAGGACACATCCTAAAAAGAACAGGCATACATTGTAACTCCAGATGGGGTCATTGATTAAAAAAGACCAGGCTAAACCTGCAACCAGAAAGCCATTGTAGAGCCCTTGATTTGCAGCAAGCCCCTTCGTTGGCTTAAATAATTCTGCCGGAAGAGCCTTTCCAAAACTACGTTTTCCTGCAGTTTCCCAAGCAAACATTTCCATCCATACAATGTATACATGTTCTAAAAGTACGAGTGCTGTAAGCACGTTGGCAATATAATTCATATATTATTCGTTAGTTGATACCGTCAATTTGACATCCATATTACCCCTTGTTGCATTTGAGTAGGGACAAACTTGATGTGCTTTTTCAATCAATTGTTGCGCTAATTCCAGGCTTACACCAGGTATATTTGCATGTAATTCTGCAGCCAAACCAAAACCACCATTATCCAATTGTCCGATACTCACATGGGCTGTTACCGAAGTTTCGCCCGCTTTTACTTTTTCTGATCTAATCACTAAATTCAAGGCACTATCAAAACATGCCGCATAACCAGCCGCAAAAAGCATCTCTGGATTGGCATAATCATCATTGGCCCCTCCTAGACCTTTTGGCATACGAACAGCTAAATCCAATACACCATTTTCGCTTTTTACCTGACCATTTCGTCCTCCCTTGGCGGTCGCACCGATGTTATATAACGTTTTCATATTTTAATTTGTTTTGTTTGTACAAATGTATGGCAAGGATTTATGTTGTGCAAAATATAATTTTGCAATTTACATTAAAATGAGAATTGCAAAATCTCAAAAAAAGTACATTGTTACCGAATGTAATCTAAAAGCACTACATTTGATTATTGCAAATAGGGCTTAAATGAAAACAACTTCCATCGAACAATTTTATCGGGAGATCAATGCGAGTATCCCAAAAGAGATCGCAAGAGAGATTGGTCATTTTAATGTGTTCAGTTATGAGGAACTTGCCGCTAAGTTGAAAGATAAACCGATCATGCCCTACAATAAGCGAACGTATTATAAAATCAGTTTAATCACAGGAAAAAACACAGCCGAATATGCCGACAAAGTAATCGAAATCGATGAATCGGCACTTGTATTTGCTACTCCTAAGGTTCCTTACCATTGGATACCGAAAGATGAGCATCAAAAAGGTTATTTTTGCGTTTTCACCGATGAATTTCTGGCAAGGAATAAAAGTGGTGTGATCATAGATGATTTGCCGATCTTTCAACCAGGCGGCCTTCCGATTTTCCAACTATCAGAAGAACAACGCATTGAAATAGAGGGAATCTTCCTAAAAATGAATAAAGAGCTATCTTCAGATTACGTTTTTAAATACGATCTGTTGCGAAATTATGTGCTTGAAATCGTCCATTATGGCCAAAAGCTGCAACCCAAAAGTATAACAAATCCTACACACAACGCCTCCAATAGGATTACTTCATTATTTGTAGAATTGCTAGAAAGACAATTTCCACTTGAATCTCCGATGCAACGCCTACAACTACGAACAGCTAATGATTTTGCGGAACGACTGGCCATACATGTCAACCACCTGAATAAAATTTTAAAGGAAAATACTGGAAAAACAACCAGCCATGTCATCGCAGCCAGAGTCACACAGGAAGCAAAAATTTTACTGCGACAAACCGATTGGAATATATCTGAGATTGCTTATTCACTTGGCTTTGAGGAGATCGCCCATTTTTCCAATTTTTTCAAAAAGCAAACCAGCTTTGCCCCAAACATTTTTCGTTCCCAAACGTTATAATTTGAATTTCGCAAACATCCATTTGCATTTCGCAAGGAAAGGCTCAACTTTTCGGCGGATCTTTGTGCTATTGAATCTTTAAAACAAATTAAAATGGCTACAAACAAAATAGCATTGGTAACAGGCGGAAGCCGTGGTTTAGGTAGAAACATGGCTGTTAGCCTTGCAAAAAAAGGAATCGATATCATTTTAACCTACAATAGCAATCAGGAGGAAGCGGATCATGTGGTTGCTACGATACAATCTTTAGGGCAACATGCAGCTGCATTCCAATTGGATGCAGGAAATGTGCAGTCCTTTAATGGCTTTATTGAACGGGTTACGCAACATTTGCTACAACAAACGGGAAAGTCTAATTTTGATTTTTTGATCAATAATGCGGGCACTGCCTTATATGCACCCTTTATAGAAACCACAGAAGAACAATTTGATACAGTTTATAATATCCATTATAAAGGGGTATTTTTTCTCACGCAGAAAGCTCTTCCCTATTTGAATGATGGCGGACGTATTATCAATATTTCCTCTGGCCTCGCCCGTTTTGCATTTCCGGGATCATCTGCCTATGGCTCGATGAAAGGGGCAATCGAGGTACTCACGAGGTATCTTGCCAAAGAACTCGGTCCTCGAGGTATTGCAGCAAATGTCGTTGCTCCTGGCGCAATCGAGACTGATTTTGGTGGCGGGCAGGTGCGGGATAACAAAGAAACAAATGCGCATATTGCAGCTGTTACAGCTTTAGGACGTGCTGGTGTACCCCATGATATCGGTGGAGTGGTGGCCTTCCTTTGTACAGAAGATGCAAGATGGATCAACGGACAACGCATTGAAGTATCGGGCGGGATGAATCTTTAGTAACGTATCACTTAAATAAGCACATATCTGAGCCTATTCGATATGTGCTTATTTAACAGTATTTCTTCACCAATCCCATCCAGTTCCTCCTCTTTTAGAATAAAAATTATAATGCTATTATCATTTTCTTCTTTACCTCTTAAAGTGTACGTTGACTGACTATCCGAATGATTATGTTTGTAGCATAAGAATATGATACAACTTGCCATAATAAGTGACATTCATGCCAATTTAATTGCATTGGATGCGGTATTAACAGATATCAAAAATAAAGGATTAACACAAATTTACTGCTTAGGTGATCTTGTTGATTTCGCTCCCTGGGGCAATGAAGTCATTGACAGAATACAAGAAAAAAACATTCCACGTCTACTGGGAAACCATGACCAAAGAATTGCTTTTGACGAAGCCATTATCCCTTTACCACACCACGATGTAATAGAGACTTCAAATCGAGAAATCGCCATCAAGCTAAGTAAGAAGGAGATATCAGCCCCTCATAAAAAATGGCTAGCAACATTACCCTACACCATTGAACTAACCTTCAAACTTGGAACGAGTTTTAGGAAAATCCTTCTTGTCCATGCCAGTCTCCAAAGCAATGACGAATACATCCATGAATCAACCCAAAAATGTGCTCTATCAACTCAATTAAAGCAAAAAGCAATCGATATTCTGGTGATGGGACATACACACCATTCTTATATTCAACAGGATGGAGATGTCTTGTTTATCAATTGTGGTTCCGTCGGACGTAGTAAAGAAAAAGACAGAAAAGCAACTTACACAATAATAACCTTATCTGAAAAAGAAATTAATGCCGAGATCGTTAAAGTAAACTACCCAATAACAGCTGTCGCAAATGCAATTTACGACAGCAATATCCCCGATTTCTACGGAGACTTCTTACTTGCGAATAATACACTTTAATCATTGTCAATTTGTTACAATAGCTAAGGTTAATGTCATGCATCAGACAGCAAGTTTAGATTACATCGTTATTCTTACAGGGGAGATTTACTTGATTACAGACACAGAAGAAACGCTTTTACAGGCCGGCGATATTGTCATCCAACGCGGCACCAATCATGCTTGGAGCAATCGCTCCGATCAAATGTGCCTGCAATTGGCCATTCTAATTGATGCGAATTAAAAATCTACCCTGTTGCTCAATCGGCAAACTAAACATTGAGCCGATTAAAACACATCGAATTTATCTTGTAGGAACACCGCAATTTTTCTAAGTTTGGACTTCATGATAGCAACATATTTTCGGTCTTTGCGTCTGTTCGACGAAGAAGAGATCAATCAGATTGTTCAGCTTTTTGAATACAGAAAGCTGAACAAAAACGACTTTTTTGTTAAAGAGAATCAACCTTGTCATGAGGTTGCATTTATACAATCAGGGATCTTCCGTTCTTATTATAGCAGTGCGAATAGGGAAGATATTACCTATTGTTTCCGCTTTCCCAATACATGGATAGCGGCCTACTCCTCCTTTATTACAGGCGGGCCAAGTATGGAGACCATGCAGGCCATTACCCCTGCCGAACTGTGGACGATCAAAAAAAATATGATTGATAAGCTTGCTACGAATAGCCTAAAATGGACAAAATACCTTAAAATGATTGCCGAGGAACAATATCTTGAACTTGAAAAACGCGTCTTTCAATTACAAAAAGAAACCGCATCACAACGTTATGCCAATTTACTCAAAGATCATCCTGATTCTATCCAACAGCTTCCTTTACAATACCTCGCTTCCTATTTAGGCATTACACAACGTCATTTAAGTCGTATCCGCAGCGAAATTTCTTTTTAGACATTTGTCCTATAAAGACGGTAAGCGTATCTCTATTTTTGTGATGTAGTATAACATCATGCAGAAAAAAATACTGATTATCAATGGCCACCCGAATCGGGAATCTTTCAATTTTGGCATCGCAAATGCCTATCAAGAAGCTGCGGCAGCGTCCGGAGCTACAGTACGAACAATCCATATTATTGACCTAGATTTCAATCCAAACCTTGAATTTGGTTATCGTAAACGGACAGAACTTGAGCAGGACCTACTTCTTGCCTGGGAAGACATCTTATGGGCCGATCATTTGGTCTGGATACATCCCGTTTGGTGGGGCGGCCTTCCAGCCTTGATGAAAGGCTTTATCGATAGACTTTTTTTACCTGGACGGGCTTTTCAATATCGCGAAAACTCTCTTTTTTGGGACAAATTACTCAAAGGAAAATCTGCTCGGATCATTACAACACTCGATCAACCAAGTTGGTATTATGCTTTAGTTTACGGCAGACCAAGTGTTAATCAATTAAAAAGATCAACCCTTCAATTTTGTGGAATATCGCCGGTTAAAGTCACCTATATCGGAATTATCAAAACTTCCGATCCTATTAAACGGAATAAATGGCTACAAAAAGTACAACGGTTGGGACACAAACAAGCTTAAGCGCAATCCAAACGCATTAAGACTGCTGGCCAAATGATAATGAGGAGCACTTTTTGCCAAATGGCAATTGCCCTCCGCCTTGCAAGCCCTAGCTTTGACAATAATTTCAAGACAAACGCAACATGGACATTCTAATTGGGCTCCAATGGGGAGACGAAGGTAAAGGAAAATTCATTGATCTGATCGGAAGCGACTATGATATTATCGCCCGTTTTAATGGCGGCGCGAATGCCGGACATAGTATTTATTATCAAGGTAACAAAGTTACGCTTAAACTACTCCCATCGGGTATTTTTTCGTCGCATGTCAAAAACATTATTGGCACCGGTGTGGTCGTTGACCCATTAGCATTTAAAGCAGAAATCGAAGAACTAGCGCACATTATGCCAGATCAAGATCTCTTCAATAGGATTTTGATATCCCAAAAAGCGCATCTCGTTTTACCGACCCATCGTTATTGGGATATCTATATGGAACAGTCCCCACTGTATCGCACGATAGGAACGACCAAAAATGGAATTGCGCAAAGCTATTCCAATAAAATACTCAGACAGAACCTTCGCGTTGGTGATCTTCACTCGGATAGTTTTGATACTGACGTATATCAAAATTTAAACCGTCAATACAAAGAACTACAGTTTTTGGGGCAAGAAATGCCTGCATTCGAAGAGCTCTACCACACTTTTATTCAAGGATGCACTTCCTTAAAACAAGTGCCAATTATAGATACCGAAATCTTTCTGAATAAGGCAATCCGAGATGGGAAGAAGGTATTGGCGGAAGGCGCGCAGGCAACTCTGCTTGATATCGACCATGGAAGTTATCCCTATGTGACCTCATCAAATACGATAGCCTCCGCAGCCTGTGTAAGCTTGGGTGTGTCGCCTAAACTGGTGGATAAAATTTATGGTGTTACAAAGGCCTATTGCACCCGTGTGGGGAATGGTATTTTCCCAACGGAGATCACAGGACAAGCTGCCAATGATTTACGGGAAAAGGGAGCTGAATTCGGTTCCAATACCAAACGTCCCCGTCGTGTCGGCTGGCTGCACCTACCAGCATTAAAATATGCCATTATGTTAAACGGAGTTACGGAACTTGTTCTTACGAAAGCCGACATTTTGAACGAAATGGCAGACATCCCCGTCTGTACCCATTATGAAATAGATGAACAAAAAATTTCGTTAGCATTTCCCCAATCTTCTGAACAAAAAATTATACCGATCTGGAAATATTTAAAAGGTTGGAATACCGATTTCCGTAATATCAAGCAAGCAAACTTGCTTCCACAAACCTTGAGGACATTTATATCTTTTCTCGAAGAAGAATTAGAAGTTCCCATAAAGTATCTTTCAACAGGACCTCAACGTGAAGAATTGATTAAATTAGCTAAGTAATATAAAGGGAACATGGAGCAATTACTGGAATACATCCGAAAATTTGGACAGCTCGATTTGCGAGAAGAGAACTTAATTCGACAGGCATTCGAAAAAAAGAATATTTCAAAGTCAAGCTATTTTGTCGCTTGCGGTAAAGTAAACAATAGCATTGCTTTTGTGGAATCGGGGGTATTCCGTTCGCTCTATTACAACAGTAAAGGCGACGATTTTACGCGTTATTTTATTTATGAAGGTCGTTTTATTGGGGATCTTCAGAGCTTCTTGGATCGAACACCTTCCAACGACTATATAGAATCCCTCACAGATAGCGAGATCTGGAGCCTTGATTTTGAGAATTTTACGCTTCTTGAAAAGGAAATTAAAGTTTGGCCGTTGTTGATGGCCAAACTTTATGCTTTTGTGGTGGAAAGTAAGCTAAAAACGGCAAATACCATGATGAATCTCGATGCCAAAGAACGCTATCTCCTGTTCTTAAAGCTTTACCCGGGTTTAGCCAATCGTGTTCCATTAGCCATGTTAGCATCCTATTTAGGGATTACCGCATCATCACTGAGCCGGATTCGGAAAAACATCTAAGTGTCGGGAGATCTCTAAATCAAATGGCCTAAACAACCTACTATATTGGTCAAACTAAATATTGATCCTCCCCCTCAACACCGATACTCGCGAAAAAACAGCACTGAGCCAATTTACCAACGATAAAGCAGCCTTGTAGTGAAAACATTATCTTTCAGATCAGCCGAAAAGTTTGGTAAACTTGTGGTTTCGTTCGTTACATGCTCATTATATACAGTCAGTTTTATCCTATTGTTAATCTGATATGCAAGACCATAGCCCAGCGTACTAAACTTAACATCGCCATCGGCCGTAAAATTATCAGGCATGCCGATTGTCATGCCACTGGCTTTCGTATTTGGATCATATACGTCATACGCTATCAATGCAGTAATACCGGTCTTCGCAATCTCCTGCGTAAACCAAAGATAATATCCATTAAATTTACGTTGATAAAGGTCTGTTGTCGGCTGGGTTGTAAAACTTCTGCTGGCGTAAGGTCCTTTAATATCGACACCACCGGCAACTCCAGGCTGGTCTCCTGCCACATATTCGGTTTTGAAACTGGATTTCCCGAAGCTATTATCAAACTCTACCTGTAAGTTTGCTCCATAATAGTTCCTGCCGATCGCCTTGCCTTCATTCTCGTCGCTGATATGCGCTGTATAACCATTGCTATTGGGCGTATAGTACGTTTTCGTATCATTACGCACTGAACCTTTATAGAACGAGCCGCCAAAGCCCAAATGAAGTTTTTTATCGGCTAAACTATCAAATTTAAAAGCAAGATTACCGATCAGGTCCTTTTTGGAATCATAATCTTTAGCCGAATGGCCACTGCCATTCACCAAGGCTAAATCTAAGTTTAAGAATTTAGCTTTACCGCCAGGATGATAACTTACCATCCCTCCAAGATCACGTTCGCGTGGCATCAACGTCTGGAATACACGTGCCCGTTCCGGAAAGTCACGATAGCCCGATGAGTATACAATGGAATATCCAAAAGGTCTATTGAAAAGTCCCGCCGTTAAACTAAGGCCTTTTTGACTTGGGTGACGCAATTGAATAAAGGCATCCATTAGTTGTACGCCGTCTTGAGTAGCATCCAATTGAAAGACAATACTCGAGTAAGTATCCACCCGATCAATTTTAAGACGTCCCCTGCGGATCATAAATCTGTTATCCGAATTCTTTGAAAAATCCCCACCTGAAAAGGACGTAATTCCAGGAGATTGCGCCTTTTGAAACTGTGTTTGAAGGTACCCCGTAATCTTGATATCATGTGGATCATAGCTGGAGGGCGCATTATTATTTTGCGCAAGTGCTACAACGGGTCCTATCAGAGCTAAGAGTAAAAGTGCTTTTTTCATGAGAATTTTAAATAAATTATCTTTTTCGCTTGTGGTGATATGATACGAGCAGAATCATTTTTCCTTCTTCTATTCCATCATCTTTCAACGGCGTAAAAATAGATTCTCAATATTAAGTTAATATTAATAAATTGTTAGTCTATTAATTTATATACATAAAATTAACGATTTAGTAATATATCACCTTGGAGGTCGTTTCCAGACATTGAGAACTCATACGATCTCGATTATATTTTAAAATAAAAATGGCCGATACATGAAATTCACGTATCGGCCACCTAACTATTGATTCCTTCTTAAAATTATTCCAACCCCTTATTATAATCGCTTTCACGAAGAGGTATAGCCCAAGTCCATTTATTTTTATCTTCTGGCTTAATTGTAGTAACCAATGAAGTCAAGAAATTACCACCGTTAGCAAAGTCTTTTCTCACAATAGTATCTCCCCATCGTTTCATATCAAACCAATCGAATCCTTCGCCCCATAGTTCAACCGCGCGATAAAGTTTAATTTCATTAAGTAGATCTGTTCCTGTTTTTGTACAAACATAATTCACATCCCTTCCTGAATTAGCGTTTAATGCATTAAGAACACCTTGAACTTCGCTTGCTGCCTTATTTTGGAAAAATTTCGCTTCAGCCTCAATGAGATACATTTCGGAAGCCCTAAAATGATTCACATGACCGATACCAGGTATATCATTCGCTTTAAATTTGAAATTCATATACGCAAAAGGAACTGCAGTAGCTTGTAAATCTGGGAACAACTTAAATGCTCTCGCTTTCATAGCTGTCCCCGCAATACCCGTTGCGGTAGTATATGCTTCATTCTTTGGATCCAAAAATAAATCTCTACGAACATCTGTCGTCGGTATCTTATCGAACAATTCTCTACTGATACATTTTGGTGTTGTTCTTACGGCACTAGCTGTTGAGTTATAGGCAATATAAGACTGGAATGAATAGAAATATAACGTTTCATCAGAGGCTCCATAACTACTCCATATCCATTCGCCATTCGGAGTAGAAAAACCGTTTTTATAATCAGCGTTACTCATCAATTTATAATTTTTACGAGCAAGAACTGCATATTTTTCTGCGTTAACGTAGTCCTGTTTGTTTAGTGCTGCCCTTGCGTAAATCGCGTAAGCCACATCCTCATTCACTTGGAAATTTTTGTCGGATTCTCTATCCAATTTAGACGATTCATATAGCGCTATTGCGTCATTTAAATCTTTATAAATTAAATCATATGTCTGCCCTAAAGTAGATAAAGGCATGTCTCCTGTTGATACGTCGGTTCTTAGAACTAAGCCTCCAGTTTGACCATTATTGGAATCCTTCCATCTATTTCCGTAAATCTGAGCTAACATCATATAACTGTATGCTCTAAAGGTTAATGCTTGTGCTTTTATGAAATCTTTTTCAACGGCTGGTCCCTCCGCTCCATCAATACTTATTACAATTTGATTTGCATTACCTATAATCTTGTAATAATAATACCAAGGATAATAAAGGTAAATACTTGTTAAATTTTGATTGTAATTTGCATTAATGATATCGGCCCAACCACTTAAGTTGACAAAAAAATTGTTTCCAGGATAATTCCCGTAATACATTTTGATTGTTCCTTCTCCATTAAAGCCCTGGCTTCCCAAATATTGTTGGGTCATCATCTTAGCTAAGCCATTTACAGCTAACTTGGCATTTTTTGTTGTTTCAAATACCGTAGGAGTACTTACAGAGTCTGTAGGAAGTGTCTCTAAATAGTCCTTTTTACAGGAAGCTAGCAACAACACTCCTGCAAATAATACTTTAATATAATTTATATTTTTCATCCTTTTATTTCTTATAGTCCAACTTTTACTCCAAAAGATACAGTACGCGGAGTTACCCAAGCATTTGTACTAGTACCATTCCATTGCTGTTGCGGGTTCATTCCTTTGCGTTTCGTCATTGTTGCCAAGTTTTCGATCCCCGCAACAATTCTCACTGAAGACAAATCTATTTTACTAACCAATGTTTTTGGCAAACTATAGCCCACCGCAATATTTTTGATAACTAAATAAGAACCATCCGTTAAAAAACGATCACTTGAATAGTTGTTCATATTGCTCTGTGAAAAGTTAATTGCTGGAATACCATTCGGATCCAATCTATTTACAGAAGTCGCAGTCATACCTTCAGGAATTCCATTCCATGACTTCATAATATCTGTATGCATAGCACTTGGCGTACCAGACATAGACATTAAACCTGCATAAGACGAATCAAATACTTTACCTCCGATAGCGTAAGTAAATAAAGCCGAAAAACTAAAATTCTTATATTCAAAGTTGGTATTAAAACTTCCATTCATCTTAGGAATAACAGATCCCGACCAATCCCTTACACCATAATTGGATGGATTGGTAACATAATATTTTCCGTTAATTTCGATTAATTCAGCAGTTGGTATAGCTGCCTTATCAGGAGCTGAACCATTCACATTAAATCTTTGTGTATCTGGAAGATACAGAGAACGCCCGGTCATTTGATCTACACCTGCAAATTTAAACATCCAGAAATCATATCTTCCACGTCCTTCCATCCATTTAAAATTACCAGTGATAATACCATTTTCTCTATTCTCTTCTGGTAATGCTAATATTTTGTTGGTCAACCATGTTGCATTCGCTCCAATATTCCATTTCCATCCATCACCTTTCAAAACATCGACATCAAATGTTAGCTCAAAACCGCGATTTGACATTGAACCGATATTACGTGTAATTGTGGAAACAGCAGAAGAAGTAGATGTCGCACCGGCAGATAGCGGCAAATTAACGTCAAATATCAGATTTTGTGACTGCTTATTAAAGTATTCAAAGCTTAAATTTGCACGCTGGAATAAACGTGTCTCAATAGCTGCAGAAAAAGAACTTGAAGTTTCCCAAATCAGATCCGGCGACGCATTTTGTTTTTTATAAAGAGCCGCCATATTTGCATTTTGATCTATATCATACAAAGCTAAGTGCGCATATTTATTAGCACTTTCATCATTTCCAACTTCTCCATAAGATGCTCTTACTTTCAAATCATTGACGATATGAAGTGCATCTTTGAAAAAGTCTTCTTTGGAAACTATCCAACTTCCACCTAATGACCAAAAGTTACCCCAACGATTTTCAGGACTGAATCTAGAAGATCCGTCTCTTCTAAAGGAGGCCTCAGCAAAATACTTACCATCATAATTATAGCGAGCGCGAGACAAGAAACTTTCGACGCGATAGTCCTCTTGGTAATCATACAAAGAGGTAATCTTGGTAAAGTTAACCATGTCAGTTTTTCCCGCAAACGTCTCATCTGTTTTATAACCATACAAGTAGCTCCAATTATCGGAATAATTTTCATGGCCCGCTAAAACATCAACGTGATGCTTTCCAAAGTCCTTATTCCAACTTAACAGTTGTTGTAGCGTATAATTTTTGTACCGATAAATATTTCTAGCAGCGCGACCTTGTCCATTACCATCTCCTATCACTGCATTATTATAGGTACGGCGTTCCGAATTACGAAGATTCAAATCACCATTTAGCGTGAACGTAAAATCTTTCAGGAATTTAAATTCGAGGAATCCTCGACCGTTTACAGTATTTCTAATCGTTTGATCACTGTTCAATTCATTTTCCCAAATAGTATGCCTTCCAACATATTGTAATCTTGTGGATTCACCATTATCGAATTGTTTATCTCCTAAAGCATCTAATGCATAGGTACCATCAGGATTATGTAGATGAATCGGATAAATTGGTGCAATTGAGCGTGCATAATTAAAAGGATTTGTGAAAGAACCAGCATCATCCGTGGAACCGCTTATTCTATCTGAAATTTGGTGTGATCCTGCTAAATTGAAGCCGTATTTAAACCAATTTTTAGCTTGCAATTCCGCATTTAAACGACCTGTAAACCTCTTTAAACCTGAATTTTTAATATAGCCCTTTTCGTCCAAATATCCAGTAGAATAAAAAACTTTTGCTTTATCCGTGGCTGTATTCCCATCAATATTATAATTTTGACGATGTCCTATACGATCTACTTCACTAAACCAATCCAAGTCATCTCGATATCCACTTTTAATTTGCGCATCAGAAACTAGCTTACCATTCGCGTCGAATAATTTATCATCATCTTTATCATAAATGTTTAGTTTAAGATAGTTACTTACCAATGACTTTGAAGCCTCATCATTTGCAGATTGGGTTGTCGGATATTTGGTTGAACTACTTGTCAATAAGTTATTTCGATACCCCATCCACATAGCCTCCATGAATTGTCTATCATTCACTCGGCTATATTCTGCAATACCTCTTGAATAAAACCCTTGATCAGTGGAAACATTCACTTGTGAGCGTCCAGCTTTTCCTTTCTTTGTTGTAATGATAATAACACCATTACTTGCCCTACTACCATACAAAGCTGAAGAAGAAGCATCTTTCAATACCGATATACTTTCTACGTCATTCGGATTTATATCGGAGATATTACCACCAAAAGGAACACCATCGACAACATAAAGAGGGTCATTCGAACCATTTAGTGATGAAAATCCACGAATCCTTATACTAGGTTCTGCACCTGGCATACCAGAAGTATTGTTCAGTTGAATACCAGCAGCAGATCCCTCTAAAGCTGCAAATGCATTGGTAACCGGTCTTTTTTCGATATCCTTCGCAGAAACAGATGTTACTGATCCAGTTAACGATTCTTTTTTTGCAGTACCATAAGCGACTACGACAACCTCATCTAATGCTGTATTCTGATCCTCTAGTGACACGTTGAATAATGACTGTCCATCTTTAACGATTATAGTCTTATCAGAATGACCGACATACCTGAAAACCATTACTTTACCAACAGGAACTGATAAAGAATATTTTCCATTTGCATCTGTTTGAGTAGCAATGTTTGATCCTTGAACAGCAATTGTAACTCCTACCAACGGTTTCCCGTCAGCGCCAGTTACACGACCGCTTACTTTCTTCTCTTGCGCAAAAGCAACAGAAGAAAGGATCATACTCCCCACGAAAAAACTGAGTAGTTTGTGTTTCATATGTTTATGTTTGTTTAAATAAGTAGTTTATCTAACTAAATACGAAAAAAGCACCGAAGAAACTTTTAATATATGTTTTTCAAAAGTGATGAGCCCAACAGGCTAATACAGTTAGTGTACAAAACCAAACATGAAATGTTAAGGTTTTGTTAAAAGCAAAGATAAAACAATCTTTTAAAGATGCAACAAGAAGTTATAAATAGAATTAAAAAACTGGAAAACAAACGATATAAATCATAGTATTTCACACAAAAAAATAACACACAAAAACACTAAATACCAAACAATTACACAAACAACACACCTTAATCTAAAAAAGTAGCTATTTTTTTTTATGAAGTAACAATAAATACTGTAATATTTTGTATTTTTCATCATAAAACTACCCTTACAATCGATAATAATAAAAAAACACACGTAACTGCTATCAAAAAGACAAAACAATAGTTCGAACCAATAAAAGGCAAAAAAAAGATGAACTACAAAAGCTTAAATCTAATATTATATACAAAAAGCTTAGATCAAACTATTCAGTTCTATACTGAAAAACTCGGGTTTACATGTGTTGAAAAAAACGAAGCATTGAACTGGGCTCTACTGCGAAGTGGAACCATCGAAATCATGTTTTCGCATCCTGTTGAAAGCATTGCTTTTGAAACAGCACAATTTACCGGGTCCCTTTATTTTAACATAGCTGATGTTGATAATTTATTGGAAAGTTTGAAAGATAATGTCAAAATATGTTATGAAATAGAAACTTTCGAATGGGGGATGCGCGAATTTGCTATATATGACAATAATGGATATGTGCTTCAGTTTGGGCAGGAAACTACATAAAAAAACCACTTTAGGATATAAATGAACTAAAGTGGTTTTTTAACAGTAATCTAGCGTACTTTACATATGGCCTTTGTAAGATTTAAAGTCAAGAGACAAGGGATAAACTACTTCAGACACAACAGCTACACCATTTTCTTTTGCTGGAATCCATTTCCCTGATCTCAAAAGGGCTCTTTTTGCGTTTTCCAAAACCTTATAGCCCGGGTCATTTTCGAAATTAACATTGGAAATCACACCCTTTGTATCTACCGTAAATCGCAAATTAAACTTTCCTTTTACCCCAGCGTTTAATGCCTCCTTAGGATACTCAAAAGTATTAGAAAAATTTTCATTAAAAGCGTTCATTCCTTTCTCTGGAATAGCGACATGGTCTTGGCTATCTGCAATTTCTTCTGATGAAAGAACATGATATGGCAATCTAACCCAAGAGGCTACTTCTTTATTATCCTTAACTGCAGGTGTCCATTCTCCCGAAACCTTCAATATACGAATAAGACGCAGTGCAATTTGGTTTCCAAGATCTTTAACGATATCTGCAGAATCTATCTTCCCTTTTTCATTTACACGAAATTCAACGATTATATCTCCAGAAATATTCTTATCAATTTCGGATGTTGTCAACACTAGGTTCTTACTTAGATCTTTTACCAAATTATCGTATCCAATCTTTGGTGTAGCCTCTTTATTTTGCCCCTTGCATACCAGCACCACCCCAAAACCCATAAATAAAGTTAAAAAAGACTTTTTCATAAGATAAAAATTAAATAGTAAAAGCAGAGGAAAAGACATTACTCTTCCTCTACTTATTAATTGATTAACTAATCTCTCGGTCCGGTGTAGACAAATTTCTCTTCAAAAGTACGTCCGCCTCCATTTGAAGTCCAGTTTACTGTAAGTGTTTTAGTCGCTGGATCGTATTTACTTGTTGGCTTAGTAGCAATTGGTAATAAAGTTGTCATTTCTACTGTAATATTGTTCGTAGCTTGATCAATAGTATAATTTACAACATTTGAATATGTTCCCAAAAGTCCTGGTTTCAATTGACATTTATTTCCGCCAATTGTTACAAGTGTTACTGTCTTATTTGCATTTGGAACAAGAGCAGTGTTTGCAGAAGTTGTATAGGCATAAGTTCCGTCGAAGAAATTTTTACCAGAGATTCCAACAACCATTTTACCAAAGTTTCCAGAGATATTTCCAACGGAAGCAGATTCAATAGAAAATCCAAGCGCATAGCTTTTATCAAAAGTAAAAATACTGGGCTTTAAATCAACAACAAACTTACCTACTCGTTCCCCCTTCTTTATGACAACATCGAATGAAGAAATACTATACTGTGAAGTAGGAAGAGCTACAAACTCATCGTCCTGATCATCATTGTATTCGTCAATTAATGAATTATCTAGCTTAACCTTCACATTAATATCATTCGGGGCAGTATTTGAACCTGCATAATTTACTTCTAATACCAACTGCCCTGTTGGATTCATATCAAATGATAATAAATATAAGGGTAGCTTACTAGTAGTACTAGATTGAATAAAACCAGGATTCTTAAATTCGATAATATTTGATATTGCCCCTGGAGCATCTGGCCCAATCAAAACTTCATCTTTCAAACAAGATGAAAATATAGTGGCAATAACCAATGCTAAAGAAATATATTTTAATATTTTTTTCATGTTATTTTAAATTTATCTAGCCCAAAAAATCTTCGATGTATATTTATCTATTGAAGGAATATTTGCACTATTATAGTTAAACTCAGTATTCGGATACATAACTCGCGTAGGCAACTTATCTGTAGCTGTAGCTTCAGAAGTTATAGAAACAAATGTATTATTTCTGTTTGCAATATTATTCGGATAATATGCATTTGTATTCGGGTTAATCAATGAAGGATACCCTGTACGGCGATATTCGTTCCATGCCTCATGTCCAAACAAAAAATTGAAAGCAACATATTTCTGTGTAATTATGGCTTGCAATTTTTGTACATCCGAAGTGGCGCTTGCTATATTTACTAAATAGTTACTGGCATTTTCTGCTTTATAATTTGTTAAATAAGCTGTTAAATCGGCTGCAGAAACAGTTGTTGCATCCGCTTCATTTCTATTTAAATAATTATACGATGCTTTAATCCCCTCATCAAATAAAGTAGCCACAGTACCAGAAGTTATCCCTTTCAAAGCAGCTTCCGCTTGTAAGAAATAACTTTCCGAAGCCAACAAAATTGGCTGACCAGCCGCGGGGCCTTTTAATATTCCTTTTCCTGTATAGGATGTTGAAGAAGTGCCTAAAAACCAAGAACTTGGTGCTTGACCACGACCAGCATCAGATTGCTGGTATCCCAACTGATTTACAGGCGTAGACACCCCTGTCTTATAAATTAAATTAGCGCGAGCTGCATCAGATATTTTAGTACCATTATAAAATGTCATAATATAGGGCGTTGGCGCATATTGACTTGCAGCTCCTACAGCCGCTCCATCATAGGAATAAGCCCAAGCATTCCACATTGGATTTTGCTTACCGTCATTTTTAGTAAAGCCAGGATTAACAATCACATCAGCTGTTACAAACCCAACATCATCTAGTGTTGTTTTCGTAAATTGAACTTTATCTTTAGCACGCAATAACATTTTTAATTTCAACGTATTGCCTAATTGCGCCCATTTAATACCATCTCCTTTATATAAAAAGTCTGTATTTTTAAATAAAGTTGAAGATGTGCTCGTCTTAAAATAAGCTACCACGCTATCTAATTGTGTACCCAAATCCTTATAGATATCCGTTGCTTTATCATAGGCAGGAGTAAGACTTGCTTTCCCTTTTAAGGCTTGTGAATAAGGAATATCATTATAAGTATCTACCAGATTCACATAGTTATAGACTTTCAATAGTTTTGCAGCAAAATATAAATCCATTTGACCCTGTGGCTTGGCCGTATTTTCAACATATTGAAGATCATTCAATATATCATAACTTGTTGACCACAAGGAATTAAAATCAGTCGTAGTAAAATTATAGGAGATAATTGATCCCCAACCAGAAACTCCACCACCGTTTGCACGATAACCGACCAGTTGTGTACCATAGCTATTATATGTAGGTACAAGGCGTGCTGTAGCTACTAAAGCCTGTGGAAAAACAAGTTGAGGAGTAGACTCTGTAGGATTATTGGGGTTATCATTGATATCCAATGCCTTGGAACATGAGGCTAAGCTCAATCCCAAGCAAGCGTATAGTAAAAATTTATTTCTTTTCATTTTAAGATCAAATTAGAGAGTTAAGTTCACAGAAAAACCGACATATCTTGATGGAGGCGTTTGACCCAAATTAGTCAAACCAATTGCATTACCATTTGACGAGCCATTTCCATCAGAATATTCTGGATCGGTATAAACATTTGATTTTGGCGTCCAGATAAATAAATTACGTCCTTGAACACTTACACGAGCCCCTTTAATTACGTTTTGACCTGCCAAAAATGATTTTGGGATACGATAACTCACAGACATTTCGCGAATTTTCCAAAATGCCGCAGAAGTAATATAATTTTCTTGGATACCCGTACGAGGCCCAGCAATTGACCAATATCCTGGTCCACCGTCGCGTACTGTAATATTTGTATTTTCCACGTATGATTGAGATGCCTCATCCCAATATGAAGAATTAGGAATAACAAAGCGGTCTCTGTTATAAATTCCGGTGTTATAGCCTGCGCCCGAAAAATCAAATGTACTACCACCCGCGTTATAAATATAATTACCTGTACGGTATTCTGCTTGCGTGTGGAATGATAAATCTTTCCAAGTCAAATCTAAATTAAGGCCAAGTGTGTGCGTAGGCATTGCTTTACCTAATATTTTGAGTGTACCATCTGATGAAGGATATCCAGTAACAGGGTCAACGATAATTCGACCTAAATCATCACGTTTGTAATAGGTACCTCTCAATACAGGGAAATCTTCTCCAGCTACCGCGTAAGAACCTGCACCAGCACTCGACCCACTAGTATAGGCTCCCAATTGTAAAACTTCAAGTCCTTCTGCAATAGATTCAACTTTATTATTAAAATATGCATAATTTCCACCTACACTTAATTCCCAATTATCTGTACGAATTGGGATTACATTTAATTTAGTTTCAACTCCTTTACCTGTTGTTGTACCCGCATTTACAAGATAAGACCCATAACCTGTTGCTGTAGAAATTCCCGTCGGCACAACGTTATCAGTTGTGCGATTATCGTAATATGTGAAATCCCAATTGATGCGTCTTTTTGCCCAAGCAGATTCAAAACCTACCTCAAAAGAACGCGTCATTTCAGGCTTCAAACCATCTTGTACTAACTGATTACCAACAGTATGCCCTCCAATTCCATTATATGGATAACCTGCTCCTTGTGAAAATGTTGGCAAAAGACGATAAGCACCAAAGTCTGTTGATGACCCTAAATTCACTTGTCCTACTTTAGACCACGATGCTCTCACTTTTAAGAAATCTAAAGCTTTAAAATCTTTCAAACCTTCGAAGGCATCCGTTGGGATAAACGATAAGGCTGCTGACGGATAGAAGAATGAACGGTTATTTGGCTCCAAAATAGAAACCCAATCATTACGTCCTGTTACGGTCAGGAATAGGTAATCCTTATAGCCAACGTCAATTTTACCCGTTAAACCAAATGTACGTGCCAGGTAATTCGCTTGATTAGCACTTGGGTTGTTGGTACTATTACCCAAATTATAAATCTCAGGAACAGCTAAACCAGATACGCCCGCAGACATTCCAGAATATTCATTTTGAATAAATTGAAAAAGTGCAGTATAGTCAATTTTGAAGTCCCCAGTTTTATTATAGGCATGCGCTATAAAATCCGACACAATTCGAGTAGAATAATTAAATCCGTCCGTAACGCCACCTAAAATATTTTGATATTTATAGGTAGACGTTCCAGCCCAAGATTTTGTAAAATCTGAGAAGGTATATACGCCAGTCGTATTTTTATAGGATTGATTTGATGTAGTAACACCGACACGTCCCAAAACATCAAACCATTCAATTGGTTTATATCTTAATTCCAAGTTACCAATAAAATAATCATTTCTAGTCCGGCTACGATAATTATCTGCCATAAAATAAGGATTATTATAATAGGCATTGAAATAACCATCAGGGGAAGCAAATGGATTATTTTGCCAGTCTTTATAATCGGTCAATGGAATTTGGCCAGGCGTATTTAAAACTCGCTCATAAATATTTGCTGCAGCAGAAGTCGTGTTGTACCTATTTTGAGCGTAATATGTCGAGTAGGTCAAATCAAGTCCTTCCACCAATCTACGCGTTCCAGAAAGCCGTGCCGAGGCTCTATTGTATTTATCACCTGGAATTGTACCCGTTGAAGTCAAATATTGACCTGACAAACGTAATGAACTATTTTCACTCTGCGAAGAGATCGACAAGTTAGTCATATTGGTTACACCTGTATCCCAGAAACCGTCTTTTCCTTTTTTACCTGCATAGCTATACGGAATACTTTGGATGCTACCATCTTGTAATGGATCCCCAATTGGTCGAATTACGCCGTCATAAATTGGACCATATTGCTGATTTTCATGCGGGTTATAGATCTGCAAATCATTGTCAGCTCCCGATCCAAATTGCTTTTGCATCTTCGGAAGAAAGTTTACAGATTCGAATGTAGTCGTATTCTCAAGATCTATTTGGAAGCCTAGACTACCTTTACCTTTTTTAGTTGTTACGATCAAGGCCCCGTTGGCCGCTTGAGAACCATACAATGCTGCAGCATTAGCACCGTTTAGTACAGTAACATCCTCGATATCATCTGGATTTAAGTTACCCAAGATCGATGAAGGGACGATAACGTTATCAACAACGATGAGGGCTTCGTTGTTACCTGTAAGTGAGCGCATACCGCGAAGCATAACCCTAAAATTAGGATTAACCCCCGATGTAACACCTTGTACCAGTAAACCGGCAACTTTACCGGTTAAACCCGTAACGACATTGGACGGCTTTGCTTGCATTAAGTCTTCAGCCTTAATTGTAGTCTGTGCAACACCGACAGAACGACGGCTAGCAGTTAACCCTGCACCAGTCACAACGACTTCATCCAAAACAGACTCGTTGTCACTAAGTTGTATATTATACAAACTTGAACCTTGTGCAACTGTGATTGTTTTGTCTGAATAGCCTACAGAGCGAAAGACTAAAATTTTTCCAGTAGGAACATTAATAGAATAGTTACCGTTTGCGTCGGTTTGTGTGGCTTGGTTAGTGCCTTGAATAACAATAGTAACGCCTGGCAACCCCTCGCCATTTGTACCTGTCACTCTTCCACTAACCTTCTTTTCTTGGGCGAATGCTACCGAAGTTAGGATAGCACCACCCAATAAAAAACTGAGTAGTTTGTGTTTCATATGTTTATGTTTAATTAAGTATGTTTATTTAAATTCTTGGCAATAAAGCAGCTTGGCTAGCAATTTTTTTACTTCTCAATAATTATTATATGCTATGTTAGTTAGTCATACATCTATTAATTCAGCAATGTCAGCTGTTAAAAAATGTTAAATACAAATTTATAACTTTTTTTAACTTTTGCAATGCAAGCATAACTTTGTGATAACATTTATTTTATAATAAACTACAAGCAGCTGAAAAACAGTACATTATTTTCACCTTTAAACGTAACAAAAGTAATTTGGCTTGATTATTCGCTGTAAACTGTCCTAATAACCTAAAATAATCAGTCGACGATGGAAATCCTAAGTTTGCGTAAAATAGAGACAAACAAAGACGGTAACTTATCATAAAACCAAAATATTTACTTTAAGTAAATCTAATGCGTAATTAATTCGAAATTAAATCTCACAGGGACTGTAAAACGCACTCGCACTGGTATTCCTTTTAGGTAGGCAGGAGTCCATTTACTTAACCGTTGCATTGCCTCAATCATCATCCTTTTGACATTTAGATCATAATCTCCCTCAATTTCGTAATCTTCAGTAGCACCAGACTTATTAACGACGAAACTGACAAGTATCGTTTTCTTTTTATATTTCTCAAAAAATTCTGAGGGAAACTGAACTTTACGCATAACCAATCCAATGTCAGCCATTAGATCACCACGATATTTGGGTTCTTGCTTCATGGTCTTGGCAGTATATGTATTAATTTTTCCATCGGGCAAATAGCGCTTCCCATTTATTAATATATCTTCTTTATAAAATTCTTCATATTTTGAATGATCCCAACCAGTCCAAATCCCTTCTCGTTTATCATTAACTAATTCACCTTCGATATATTGACCATTTTTATAGTCAAATCTAAAAAAGCCATTTCCTTTCCGAAGTAGCATATTTCCTACCGAATCCAAATACAGCAAATAATGAGGGAAATTGGACTTAGCCTCTGTTATATTGGGCTCATAATAAACCAAAGCTTTTAATTTTCCATTTGGGTGATAATAATATGCGGTATCAATCAAATAGGAAAGCTCATCATAAAGTTCCACAGATTCCACCTTTCCGGTAGGAAAATAAGACACGGTCTCGCCAAAATACTTTAATGTTTTTCCATCATAATTTAAACTATGTCCATAAAACTTTGGAAGATCCGTATCGGTATAAAAGGCTTGTACACGATAAAGTCTTCTTGGCTCATTTTCAACAGGATAAACTTGTCTATAATAATAAGATTTGTCTTTCGTTGCCAAGAAATCCCCTTCTAGGTCCAAAAAACGAATAATTGTATCCTTAGAAGTGCCAATATGAATAATCTGACCGTCGGTATTTATCTTTATTTGTTGTGCAAAGACTCGAAAAGAACTCCATACTAACAGAAGAAAGATCAACTTTTTCATAAATTAAATTGGTTACTAAATGGTAGATGAATATACAATTAATATCTAAACATTCCCATCCGATGAACCAACAAAGAAGGCAATCTTTCGACTTGCTTAAGCATCAATAAAGCCCCCTATTCGGTATAGTCTAATACTATAATAATAAATATTGCACCTTTACTATAACCATATTACAGCCAGACTTACCTGACAGACCAGGCTAGCTCTAAAATGTAGGGATTGTATTTAGAGAATTTTGCCACATATATAAAGAATCTCTTTCGAAAACGTATCGCAACATGTACCGATGTATTACAATCGTATCGGGATGGTATAATTTATTGCCACAGGCTCTCCTTGCAATCTCCCTGGTTGCCACGGACCAGCACTTTGAATAGCTGTTGTTATTTTTCCTTTAACCCCATTAGGAATATCATTGTCATATTTAAAATCACTGAGCCTCCCATCCTTGTTGACTACAAATCGCACATTAATTATGGAAGACTTCAATTGAGCAATTAAATGGTCTGGTAGGTCTATCTGTCGATAAACAGCTTTCATAAATTGTTCCATTTTAAGAAAAGGCATAGGTGCCAATTCCTTTGTATCGGAGTCGTAGGAAATCAGTTCGCCATTGGCCCGAAATCTTTTTCCGCTTTGAAGAACGCCGGCTAAATATTGCTCTTCATAACGGCTTTCCATATTCCAGCCCTCCCATTTCCCTTCTCTTTCATTATCTTTTAGCTCACCTTCAATATAATCACCATTGTCATAATCGAAGCGAATAAATCCATTCCCCCGCTTCAAAAGATAATTCCCCAAAGAATCCATATACAATAGGTAATATGGTTTGGTTATAGGGCTACCAGTAAATGGATTTTGTTCTGATTCCACTTGTGTAACTAACATTTTCAGTTTGCCCGTGGGATAGTAATAATAAGATGAATCAATAGCTGAACCATTGGTATCGAATTTCTCCAAGCTTTTCAACTGTCCATTCGGATGGTAGGTAGTCGATTCGCCAACATATTTCCAGCCAAAAACCCCAACTGTGCTATCACGGCTATAAGCGAAAGATTTCATGGAATCAGTAGCTGTATAATAGCTAACTATATTAAAAAATCTATTCGATTCATCCCCAACAGGAACAATACATTCATAAGAGTGAGACGCAAGTTTTGTCTTAACTGCATTTCCTGATTTATCAAAGTAATTCACTATCGTATCGCTATTAAACACATTCCCCCTTGCTTTAGAAGAAAAAGCCTCCGTATTAGCTCCTATAAAAACAAGCACAATTAAAACTAAAATCGATCTTTTCATAAAATATACCAGCGTTAATAAGGACGAAAATACGGCTTTTTCCATAATATAATACCAAAATAAAAGCGGCAATTTCTTTCGAAATTGCCGCTTTTATAAGTATATAATCTAAAAGATTATTTAACGTCCCACCATACCGGTGTATAGATTACAACGTTACCTGGATAATTGCTATTTGTGGTTGCTTCACTAAGTGCGTAAGGCATGCGCAAAGGCATTCTGTCTTCACCTAAAGTTGATGCTGCAGATTTAACAAAGAAGGTTGGATATCCTGTTCTTCTCCATTCTGTCCAAGCTTCAAAGCCTTGGAAACCACACATCGCATAGTACTTTTGTGTGATAATAGCTTTTACTTTAGCCTCCACATCACCTGAAAATTTGGCATCTGGCGCATCAGCAATATACTTGGCAGCATCTGCTGTCTTACCTGTTGCTTTAAAGCTCTCTGTAATCCCAGCATTATATAAACTCTGTGCATCTCCTGTTCCCCAACCTCTTACAACTGCCTCAGCCTGTAAGAACAAACTTTCGCTCGCAGAAAACAGTTTTACTGGTGCAACGGCAGATGTTTGACTCATGGCATTACCTCCAACCATTGGCGAAGGAGTAGATACCAATTTTTTTGAATTACTTGAATACGTCCCTTGAGCAATGTAAGCAATTGTATCTTGTATCTTTGGTTCGTTCGTTTCTGGATCTGTGTATTCAACTTTGTCATAGAAAGCAAATCTGCGAGGATCATTATTTTTGACAAAAGCTTGCACAACGGTTCCACTCGCTACAACATTTTGAGTCTTTCCTAAACCAACCATTTCATTGTAGAAAGGATTTTCATTACCTCCTGTAGTTGTATAAGAGATCGTCGCATCTTGATTCAAGAAAACAGCATTGCTCGCATAAAGTGCTTTAATACCTGCAGAAGCTTTAGCTACATTCACATTGGAAAGACGCAAATAAGCTCTCAATTTTAATGTATTGGCAAAAGCCTTCCATTTTTCAAGATCGCCATTGAAAATCATATCCTGACTTGCTACTGGAATGGCTTGTTTCACAGCTAGTAAAGCTAATCCTTTATCAATATAATTGAAAATTGAATCGTATACAACTTCCTGAGCTTCATATTTTGGACTCAAATTTCCATCAGCCTTTGATGCTTCAGAAAGCGGAATATCCCCGAAAGCATCGGTTGCAACCTGATATGCATAAGCTTTCAAAATATGAGCGATACCTTTATAATTTTCGTTATCCGCCACTTTTGAATTGATAATCAATTCAGCATTGTTTAAAGTTCCCCTGTAGATATTACCCCAAACTCTATCCATAGAAGTATTGGTGATTCTATACTGATCGATAACTCTATATTGAGAAGAGGTTGGGTTTTGTGTCCAATATTGTCCCCAAATATTACCAAATACCTGAAAAGAATTTCCAACAACCTGACTGATTGAGGCTTCTACTGTAGGCAATAACAAACTAGGTGTTGCTGACTCCGGGTTATTTGGATTCTCATTGATATCCAAGAATTTATTACATCCAGTCAAGCCCATTGCGCCGATTAAAGCCACAACTAGGAATTTCTTGGTATTATTAAATTTTATAGTTTTCATACTTTATTCGCTTTTAAAATGAAACTTTAACATTGATACCGTAGTTACGCAATGAAGGTTGTGCCGTAAAATCAAAACCTTGTGCATTACCAGCACCTGATGAATTCACCTCTGGATCAGCATATTTATTTTCGCTTGGCGTCCAGATAAACAAGTTATTTCCAAACAAACCAATAGAAGCTGCTCCAAAAGGTGTGTTTTTCAATTGATTTTTCGTGAATTTATAACTCAATGTCAAATTACGAAGCTTGATGTAAGTCGCGTCTACTACATTCATCCCAGACTCCAGTGAACCATAGTAATTTTGCTTATCGTAGGTTACCGATGTATTTTCAATAGAGTTTCCGTTATTATCCAAGTAGACAGAATTTGGGAAAATCTGTGCAATTCGCTCACCACCGGTTTCAGCAGATGTTCCAACAAAAGCCATGATATCTTTTGTTCTTGAATAGAATACACCGCCTTGTTTTGTATCAAATAAAGCACTCATTGACCAGTTTTTGTAGGTCAAGTTAGTACCCAATGATGCTTGGAAATCTGGATTATAAGTACCCAAGTATTGTGGTTTTTCAGTAGCTAACGGCATACCTGATGCCTGATCTACAATCGTACGACCTTGTGCGTCCGTAGCATTTGTAACACCATAAAACTCACCATATGGACGACCTACCGCTGCCACGATATTCATTCCTGAGAAACCACCGACAGAAACTTGTTCTACACCCGGCATCAATTCAATAACTTTACTGTTATTTTTTGTGAATGTACCGAACAATTCCCATGTCAAATTCTCTGTTTTCACTGGCGTTCCTCTTAATGTCAATTCAACACCATTATTTTGGACTTTACCAGCATTTACCAGGGCAAATCCATAACCTGTTGAAACCGGAATTGGAATACTTAGAATCTGATTTTTTGAATTGTTGTTGTAATAAGTAAAGTCTGCGTAAAGACGGTTATTTAAAAATCCTAATTCAGCCCCCACTTCAAATGATGTTGTGATTTCAGGCTTCAAACCCGCATTTCCTATCGTATTACTTGACATCAATGCGGATACGTTTCCAAATGGAAAAGTTGTTGAACCAAAACCGCCAGCAATAGTACTTCTGGAGAAAGTTGTAATCAACTGATAAGGATCAGTATCCGATCCTACTTGCGCCCAGTTCGCACGTAATTTGGCATAATTGAACTTGCTCTTCAATTCTGGCTTAAACAATTCAGACAAGACAAATGATCCACTCACACTCGGGTAAAAGAAAGAGTTATTTTGCTTTGGTAAAGTAGATGACCAGTCATTACGAGCTGTTGCTTGTAAATAAGCAATATTTTTATAGGAAACGTTTAAATCTCCATAAACACCCACTAAACGACGGTTGCTCCAAGTGTCTTCGATTAGATCCAATGGACCATTCGAGTTTGCAAGATTATACCAGCCAGGAACAACTAGTCCTCCACTTGAATTGGTAGCAGTGCTATTATTCGAAGTTTTGCGTTGACGAATATTATTACCAATCATAAAGGATGCGTCCCAGTCCTCATTAAATTTATGAGTAGCGGTTGCCATGAAATCATGTACAATTTCATTCACATTAAATTGATCGATTCTATAACTCCCAGGATCCGTTTGAACGTTTCCTCTTACATAATTACCTGTAGAGTTATCAGCAGGCAGGTAACTATATTTTGGAGACTGCGCTCTTCTACGATCGGTATAATTGTCTAAACCTACACGTTCTTGGAATGTTAACCATTCGGTCGGTTTATAATTTACATTGAAGTTCCCCATAATACGGTTCACATCATTGTAATTATTATAATTAGCTAATACCCAATACGGGTTCATGGTATAAGCACCGTAATAACCGTATACATCATCATGCAAAACACCGTTTGCGTCCGTATATCCATACGCATTATACGGATTTGAAAGATCTTTCAATCCTTTAACATCAATATCGCGCGGGGTCTGCAATAGGTTGTTATAAACAGAACCGCCACCTTGGCCACCACCGACATTATTACTGTTAATACGATTATAATTTACAGAAACACCGGCACTGAATTTATCGGACAATTCCGTGGTTCCATTGAATCGAACACCATATTTATTGTAGTTATCTTTCTTTCCAGGATAAACACCATTTGAATTCAGAGCATTTAATCCCAGATAGAATGTAGACTTTTCTGAACCGCCTGAAAAACTAAGGTTATTGTCAGAAGCAATTCCAAGATCAAAGAAATCGCGTACATTATCTTTTACTGCAGAATAAGCTTTCTTCTGGCGAACGCCATCTATCGCCTGTCCCCATTCTTGAACATTGCCTGTAAAAGGAGCTCCCCACGAACCATTTTCCCTCGGATCATTCACATAATCAATAAAAGCTCCTGTCTTTTCATCAAATGCAGCATAGCCTTGCCCGTATTCATTTTGAAATTCAGGTAACTTCAAAATAGAAGACAATGTATTGGTGGAGCTAAATGTAATGGCACTTTTCGCACCTTTTTTTCCACTTTTCGTTGTAATGATCAACGCACCATTCGAAGCTCTTGAACCATACAAAGCAGCTGCTGCAGGGCCTTTTAATACCGTTACTGATTCGATATCATCTGGATTGATATCATTACCACGGTTACCAAAATCCACACTTGAAAGATCATTAGTTCCACCAACTCTGCTTGTATTATCAATCGGTGTACCATCAACAACGATCAATGCTTGGTTATTTCCGGCAATCGAAGAACCACCACGTAATACAACACGAGATGAACTACCCGGAGAATTTGACGTAGAAGTAATATTTACCCCTGCAACTTTACCAGCTAAGGAGTTGATCGCACTCGAATTACGGCCTTCTGTCAATTCATCGCTCTTAATTGTTGGAGCAGAGTATCCCAAAGAACGTTTTTCTCTCTTAATTGCATTTGCTGTAACAACAACTTCTTCCAAAGCATTGTCATGATTTACTAAAGAGACATTGAATACAGAACTGTTATTGTTAACAATAATAGTTTTATCATCAAAACCAACGGAACGGAATACCACAACCTTACCTGCCGGTACATTCAATGAATAATTACCATCAGTATCAGTCTGAGTAGCCTGATTAGTACCTTGTACAACTACTGTTACCCCTGGTATTGCTTTACCGTCAGCAGATGTAACAAGACCACTAATCTTTTTTTCTTGAGCGAATGCAACCGAAGTCAGAATCATACCGCCAACAAGAAAACTTAGTAATGTTTGTTTCATGTTTTAGTTAGTTAATTTTATTATTTTTCTAATCCTATATTGATATAAATTATATCCGTTATCATAACCGTCTAAACATAAATTGCCTAAACAATAAACAGCAAAAAAAGCATAACATGCTATTGCAGTTCATTTAGTAACAGTTGAAAATATTATTGGAAAAGCAGGCCCCAGGTAGATATAGGGTCAGTCCTTAGATAAATATCCAGCTGTAAAATTTGCTCTTTTCAGCATTTACAGTAAATAATAGTTAGTGCGATTTTTATTAGCGGTGTCAAATATAGAAAGCCAAAGTTGCTTTTACAAGTTTTTTAACATAATCTATCGATAACAGGAAATACCGCAAGAATAAGTTCACAATTTTACAAATTGTTACAAAAGAAGCATTATAGAATAAAAAGTCATCAAACAATTTACGGACAGAATTTTATACGGAATCAACCATAATTAACAAAACATTAACAATGTTATAAGAAAACGTTAACATGCCATTCTATTATTTTTTCATATGGAAATTATAGTTAATTTATAATCATTCTAAACATCTTAAAGTCGAGTTATAACAAAAAAAGACGCTCTACCTTCTCAGGCTGAGCGTCTTTCATGCTGATATTAAATAAGTCTAAAGATGACTTATTTATTGTTATTTAATCGATATACTCAAATTTGGTGTACGGAACCAAAACCGCAGGAATCTTAATTCCTTTTTCTGTTTGGTTATTCTCCAATATCGCTGCGACGATACGTGGTAAAGCCAATGCCGAACCGTTTAAGGTATGTGCCAGCTGCATCTTGCCATCGGCATTTTTAAAACGGACCTTCAAACGATTCGCTTGATAAGTTTCAAAATTGGAAACGGAAGATACCTCCAACCAACGTTTCTGAGCAGAGCTATACACTTCCATGTCATAGGTCAATGCAGCAGTAAAACTCATATCTCCACCACAAAGGCGCAATACACGGTAAGGAAGCTCTAACTTCTGCAACAGCCCCTGTACGTATAAACTCATTTCTTCAAGCACTTCGTAGGACTTTTCAGGATGTACAATCTGCACCGTCTCCACTTTGTCAAATTGGTGTAGCCTGTTTAATCCGCGTACATGTGCCCCGTATGAACCTGCTTCACGACGGAAACAGGGTGTATATGCACAATGTTTAATGGGGAATTGTGCTTCTTTCACAATCTCGTCTCTATAAATGTTGGTGACCGGAACCTCAGCTGTAGGGATCAAATACAGGTTGTCGTTACCCACATAGTACATCTGCCCTTCTTTATCCGGCAATTGTCCCGTAGCAAATGCAGAATCTTCATTGACCAAAATAGGTACCTGTACTTCTTCGTATCCTTCTTCGGCAGCCTGATCCAAAAAGAAATTGATCAAGGCGCGTTGCAATTTAGCCCCCTTACCTTTATAGATAGGAAAACCTGCTCCCGCAACTTTTACGCCAAGCTCTAACTCAACAATACCATATTTATTCAACAATTCCCAATGCGGCAATGCATCCTCCGACAAAGCTGGGATTTCGCCATGGCTCAAAACAACTTCGTTGTCCTCAGCACTTACACCTGCCGGAACGGATTGATGCGGTAAATTAGGTAATTGCACGATCTTCTCATTCAATTCTGCCTCAATTGTACCCAATTGATCCAAAAGTTGCTTCACTTGCTCCTTATACCCCGAGGATTTGGATTTAACGGTTTCAGCTTCTTCTTTTTTACCTTGGCGCATCAGATCTCCAATCTGTTTTGCTGCCGCATTAGCCTCTGCCGAAAGTGCGTCCGATTCCGATTGGACCTTACGGCGATCTTCATCTAAACTGATGATTTCGTCGACCAATCCAATTTCCTTGAAATGCTTGACAGCCAATCTTTCGATTACCGTATCCCTGTTCTCACGGATATAATTTAATTGCAACATAATATAAATGTGTTATTTAAAATAGTGAACAAACTTAGATAAATTTGCCTTTATATACAAGCTATTTTATTCCTAAACCACCATTCAAAAGGCTTTTTGACTGCTTTACGGCACTCTATTTCCATCGCACCGCACCGGCGAACATCCACCAACTCATCGAAGACTGATCTTCAACGGGATCGGTTTACAAACTATGATCCATAGAAAGAGCGTATCCATTAGACTCCTAATCGATACGCTCTACAGTTTGGTCTGTACTACAAGTGCTGTTGTGAAATTTAATCTGATGAACTCAGGAGTCGCGCATTTGCTAAGCTATGCTTACTTCGTCGCATAAATAAACATCCTGAATGGCATGTAATAATGCGACACCTTCATTCATTGGTTTTTGAAAGGCCTTACGGCCGGAGATCAAACCTGTTCCACCTGCGCGCTTGTTGATAACCGCTGTTTTTACAGCTTCTTGTATATCATTCTGCCCCGAAGCCCCGCCAGAATTGATCAAGCCTGCCCTGCCGGCAAAGCAATTAAGCACCTGGTAGCGGCACAAATCAATAGGATGATCGGAAGAAAGTTGGGTATACATGCGTTCATCCAGCTTTCCATAACTACTTTTACCCATATTCAGCGCTTTAAAGCCGCCGTTCAATTCGGGTAGTTTTTGCTTAATAATATCCGCTTTGATCGTTACGCCCAAATGATTGGCCTGTCCGGTAAGATCCGCAGCCAAATGATAATCTGTATCGCCAACTTTAAACGCCGAGTTGCGCAGATAACACCATAATACCGTCGCCATTCCCAAGGAATGGGCTTCTTCAAATGCTTTTGCCACCTCTATAATCTGACGGTCGGATTCCTCAGACCCAAAGTAAATCGTTGCCCCTACCGCAACAGCCCCCATATTCCAGGCCTCGCGAATTGTTCCGTACAAGATTTGATCGGCTCGATTAGGATAGGTCAATAGTTCATTATGATTTATTTTAACCAAAAACGGAATCTTATGTGCATACTTTCGGGCAACAGCGCCCAAAACACCAAAGGTAGAAGCCACGGCATTACAATTTCCCTCCAAAGCCAGTTTGACGATATTTTCTGGATCAAAATACTGTGGATTTGGCGCAAAAGAAGCTCCTGCACTGTGTTCGATTCCCTGATCAACAGGCAGTATCGAAAGATAACCGGTATTGGCTAATCGACCCGTTCCAAAAAGTTGCCCCAAACTCCGCAAGACCTGAGGGCTACGATCACTCGAACTATATACTTGGTCAATAAATGCTGCTTGTGGAAGATGAAGCATTGTTTTGGAAACTGCGGGTTGATCAAATTCTAACAAATAACTCGCTTCAGCACCCAGATGTGCCTGTATTTTTTCAATGTATTGCATAATTTATTTAAAATAAAGTGATGGAGTTTACCATAATCTTTAAAATAAAACTCCAAAAAGCACAGAATGTTTTAGCGCATATTATATAGTAAAAAAAACTTAACTTTGACCATGTTATATTTAGTTCCAACACCTATTGGCAATCTGGAGGACATGACGTTTCGTGCGATCAATGTCCTGAAAGAAGTAGACCTCATCTTAGCAGAGGATACAAGGACCAGTGCTCCGCTTTTGAAACATTTTGGAATCGACAAAAAAGTATTTGCGCATCATCAACACAATGAACATAAAGCGGTCTCGGAAATCATTAAATTTCTGAAAGAAGGGCAAAATATTGCTTTGATTTCGGACGCAGGGACACCGGCGATCTCAGATCCGGGTTTTTTACTGGTACGTGAGGCCATCAAGGAAGGACTCGAAGTACAGTGCTTACCAGGCGCAACAGCTTTTGTTCCAGCGCTTGTCAATTCGGGCCTTCCCAACGACCGTTTTTGCTTTGAAGGTTTTCTCCCCGTCAAAAAAGGAAGACAAACGCGCTTAAAAGCTTTGGCAGAGGAAAAAAGAACGATGATCTTCTACGAGTCGCCACATCGTATTCTCAAAACCATCGAAGAATTTATCACCGTTTTTGGAGCTGAAAGACAAGCTTCGATATCGCGTGAACTGAGCAAACTCTATGAAGAAA
Source organism: Sphingobacterium sp. UBA3519 (assembly GCF_002377215.1). Classification (NCBI taxonomy): domain Bacteria; kingdom Pseudomonadati; phylum Bacteroidota; class Sphingobacteriia; order Sphingobacteriales; family Sphingobacteriaceae; genus Sphingobacterium; species Sphingobacterium sp. UBA3519. The sequence goes on along the minus strand of NZ_DFPI01000021.1, from coordinate 201,660 downwards.
ATGTTCGCGGAACATTAACTGATTTAAAATTACACTTTGGAAACAATCCGATTAAAGGAGAATTTGTATTTTGTGTAGCGGGATTGGAATAAATTTTGACAATCTTTAGGTATTAAAAAGTATTTGACATGAACATGGAACAATTTGCACAGGACGGGCAGGACATAAAAATCATTGAAAAATTGGTGACTAAAGTCCAAGATATGCTTACTCCAGGGGAAAAAATAGATTATATTGCAGTTCAAAAGAAACCTGCAGTTACTATTTTACCAGATAGTATCACCATCAGTAATAAGCGCATATTTATGTGCGAATTTACTAAACTGGGTCTGGCTACTGATTTTGAAATCTTCGGTTGGCAAGATATCAAGGATATTGCCTTTAAGGAAGAAATCTTCGGTTCAAAAGTTACGGTTATACCATTTACTGGCGAGAATTTAAGCATAGACTATATCCCTAAAGTTCAGGCTAGGAAATTGTATCAATATATTAAAGCCGCCCTTGAAAACTATAAAAAAGCCGAATTGGCTGCCGAAAAAGAAAAAATAGTCATTGCTCCAACAGTTGCAAAGGAAGTGATTATCGAACGGCCAGAAAATAACACCCCGGTTCAGCCAGCAGTTACAGCTCCGGCGGCACCTCAAGCTGTTGTATCGGCACCAGTAACTCCGCCAGCGCCAACGGTATCAAACATCCCCCCCGCTCCACCCGTTAAAGAAGAGGAAGATGATGAAATCACCTTAAAGCTCAAAAAATTAAAAACACTCTTCGACAAACAATTGATTACCCAAGAGGAATACGAGAGTAAAAAGAGAGAAGTTTTATCCAGTTTATAATCATAAATGGAAGAAAATATATTGTGAAAAACAACTATTTACTGGCACTTTTAAGTGCCTTTTTATTGTGGTTGGGCTGGCCTCCAATCCCCTATTCCAGTCCATTGTTATTTATTGGATTTGTGCCACTACTAATTGCAGTAGAAAACATTATCCGCAATGAAACATTCAAAAGAAAAGGTCGTAAAGTATTTTTTACAGCGGGACTCACGGCTGTTGTTTGGAACACGGCTTCCATTTACTGGGTTTACAACTCCATCTCGGCAGTTATGCCGCCTTTTGCAGCTGTTGTCATCAGTCTGATACCTTTTTGTCTTGGCGCCGCTTTAATGGCGTTGGCTTTCAGGTTATATGGGCAATTACGAGGCAAAACGAACATCCTGTTATCCCTTTTCGGATTAATGGGATTCTGGATAAGCTATGAATTTCTACACGAATCCTGGGATTTAGCCTTCCCCTGGATGACTTTGGGTAATGGTTTCGCCAATTTCCATCAATTGATCCAATGGTATGACATCACAGGGGTTTATGGCGGAACAATATGGATCTGGCTGGTCAATATCTTAGTATTTACACTCTACCTCAATCGAAAAGGACTTTATCCGATCAAACATAAGATTGTCCCGATTGCTTCTTTGGCTGCAGTCTTATTAATTCCCAGTACCTACTCGCTGATACGTTACTTCAACTACGAAGAACATCAGAATCCGGCACAGATTGTCGTCGTACAGCCTAATATTGACCCTTATATTAAATTCAATTTAAGTCCTGAAGAACAATTAAATACCTTATTCTCTTTATCAAATTCGGTCGCCAAACCCAATACAGAGTTTTTTATCTGGCCTGAAACTGCGCTTTCACAGAACGGCGATTTTGATGAGGAAAACTTTAGGGAAACGTATTCTTACCAGCGCATTTTAAAATTTTTAGATCAATATAAAAATGGCAATGTACTTTCAGGTATTGAAAGTTATCAGCTGTACAACTATGCAAAAACACCTACTGCGCGTGAAATAGCTCCTAATGTATATCAGGATAATTTCAATGCCGCAACATTGATCGATTATTCCTCCAAACTTCAGTTTTACCATAAGTCCAAACTCGTTCCGGGCGTAGAGCAAATGCCTTTTGGAGCAGCGATGAACTTCCTGAAACCTCTATTTAAAGCATTCGGTGGTACGACGGGTGGCTACGGAAAACAGGCTGAACCTTCGGTATTCTATGCCCAGAGCGGTATTGGTGCCGCACCCGTTATCTGCTATGAATCCATCTGGGGCAATTATGTTTCCCAATACGTCAAAAAAGGAGCTCAGTTTATTGCTATTATCACTAATGACGGCTGGTGGGGCAATACTTCGGGTAAAGACCAGCATTTACAGTATGCAAAACTGCGTGCGATTGAAAACAGGCGCTGGGTTGCCCGGTCGGCGAATACAGGGATTTCAGGCTTTACCAATCAACGTGGTGATATTGTACAGCAGACTAAATGGTGGCAGCCTGCGGCCCTAAATCAGGAAATCAATTTAAATGAAGAAATTACGTTCTACACGCAAGCAGGTGATATCGCTGCCTATTTGGGTTTGGTGCTCGCACTAGGAGGAATTGTGATACTCATCGTGGTCAGACCAAAAGAGAACTTGTCTAAATAGAAAAGTAGCGCCAAACTGAAGTAATAGATTGGCGCTATTTTTTTCATCAGAACGGAAAAATACTCATCTTATTCCTTTCCAGGCAAAAGAGCCTAATTCTGATGAGACCCGCTACGCCAGCACTGTCAGCTACAATTAGGAAAATAAAATGATAAAAATAAGTCATTTTATACCTCTAATTTACTTGAGAGATTTGTAATTTTGCAGCATGCAAGTATATTTTGATAATGCAGCGACTACAGCCTTAGATCCTGAAGTAATAAAAGTAATGGTGGATGTGATGAACAATAACTTTGGAAATCCATCTTCTATCCATAGTCACGGACGACAAGTAAAAACAATTGTAGAAAAAGCACGTAAAACGATCGCCAATCTACTTCATGTATCTCCAGCAGAGATCTTCTTCACATCGGGTGGAACCGAGGCGGACAATATGGCCATCGTTAGGTCAATCGCCGACTTTGGGATAACCCATGCCATCACCTCACCTATTGAGCACCATGCCGTATTACATACCTTAGAAGAGCTAGAAAAAGCCGGTAAGGTGCACCTCGACTTATTGGAAGTTGACGAGAAAGGTAATTTAAATCTCAACCAGCTGGAAGAACTTTTAAGTACCAATCCGCGTACTTTTGTTTCCATTATGCATGCCAATAATGAGATCGGAAATCTCAACGATATTCAACGCATCGCCGAGTTATGCCAAAAGTATAATGCGATATTCCATTCGGATACTGTACAGACCATGGGTCATTACCCACATGATCTTGGCAGTCTGAAAATAGATTTTATAACCGGAGCTGCACATAAATTCCATGGTCCAAAAGGAGTTGGTTTTCTTTATATTAACGCCAACAACAAAATTAAACCATTGATCTACGGTGGAGCACAAGAACGTAACATGCGTGGCGGAACAGAAAATGTCTATGGAATAGCGGGTCTTGCCAAAGCTTTGGAACTTGCCTATGAGCACATGGAAGAACACCGCGCTTATATTCAAGGACTCAAATCTTATATGATCGACGAGTTGCAAAAAGCAATCCCCGAAATTGATTTTAATGGTGTTATTGAACCAGAAAAATCACTGTATACCGTACTGAATGTTTCTTTCCCATGTAGTGACCTTGCTGACATGCTTTTATTCAACCTGGATATTGCAGGAATCTCTTGTTCTGGTGGCAGTGCCTGCAGCTCAGGAACAGACATCGGATCGCATGTATTGGGTGCAATCAAAACCAGCTCGGAGCGTCCTTCGGTTCGTTTTTCATTCTGCAAGCATAATACAAAGGAAGAAGTCGATTTTGTGGTAGCAACCTTGAAAGAACTTTGTACAAAGAACAAATAGCATTTATAGGTAAAGCGTCAGGCATGCCCCGCAAGTGAAAAATAAATTATCAGGCTTGCAGCAAGAAAGAACTTATTCAATAGCCGAAAAACAGCTATACATCCAAAAACATAAAAAGCCGAAAGTATATTTTCGGCTTTTTATGTTTTAATATATCCCTTAGGCTACATATCAATTTTTTGTCAAAACATAATATTTGGAAATATCACCCGTTATGTCATTTCCAGAGAGATCCAGTTGACTGAGTATCCGATTTCCTAATTTGAACTTATAGTCGACGCCGTCCAATGTAATGATGTTGCCATCCAATTTCCATTTTCCTTCACGCATAAACACATCATCACTTTTATTAAGGTATTTAGATGAATATTGGTAGGTGTTGTCTGCATGCAATGAAATAAGCGTTTCTATACCATCACAATCCGCACAAGGCATGACACCTCTATATTCACCAATCACTACTTCCGCCTTATCCCTACCTTTTAGGTCTTGTAAATTATCTTTATAGACCGCAACACTTTGTTTGGGATTATCACATCCCACCATTCCAATTGTCAATAACAAACCCACAATCCAAATATACCTTTTCATCTCATTCCAAATTCAAAAAAATCAGCATCTAACAGTTACACCAATAAATTCATAACAAATTAAATACCAAAAATTTAGAAAAGATTAAAAATCATCTTCATCATCGTCTGTCAAGAATGACAATGCACCTTGTAACTCGCCCAAAGCATGGAAATTACGCGTCTTGCGAGCGATCTCAATCCCGGATCTATAGGTATTAATCGCGGACTCCTGTCTATTCAATTTTTCGTACAATTTACCCAAATGATAATACGTTCCTACATAATCTGGATTTGTATGTACTAAATTCTCAAATCTTACCATGGCCTCTTGTTCATCTTCCTGCTTGAGATATTCAGCTGCAATCGCATATTTTAAAAATGGATCTTCAGGGCTCTCTTTCAAAAATTCATTCAGTTGATCCAATCGTGTCGACATATCTTTTTTATTTCAAACTTAGACAAATTGCATATTATATGCAATTTAATTGTATATCCACTAAAACAATTCCCCGTCTCTCCATATCACACGAAAGGCTTTTATAAACAGGAACCCCGAATGAGCTGTGATGCTTTATGAAATTACTATGCTAGCATATAAAATGACAATTTACTGACGTAATAAATCTATTGTCAAGAACCGGCTATTTAAAATAAAAAATTACAAAAAAGACAACAAAACACCTCAATATTATATCACATCAAAAAAAATAAAAGAAAAAAACTAGTAAAATTACAAATTCATCAAAATCACAAGACGACTTTTTAACAGCATTTAAAACGCCTTAGCACTTTTTAATTGAAAGAAAATATGGTAAGTTTGAGTAAAACCAATCGTATATGAAAATATTAGTTTGTATAAGTAATGTCCCTGACACTACATCCAAAATCACTTTTACAAATGACAACACTGCATTTAATACAGCTGGTGTACAATTCATTATAAACCCTTATGATGAAATTGCTTTATCCAAAGCAGTTGAGTTGGCCGAAGGTGGAAAAGGAACCGTAACTGTCATCAATGTGGGCGATGCATCTACAGATGCAACCATTCGAAAAGCATTGGCAATTGGTGCAGACAATGCTGTACGGATTAACGCCGTTCCGCGCGATGCTTGGTTTGTTGCGAATCAGATAGCACAATATGCCAAAGACAATGCATTTGATTTGATCTTAACCGGCCGGGAATCAATCGACTATAACGGTGCTCAAGTGGGAGCAATCGTAGGAGAACTGCTGCATATCCCTTCTGTTTCCATTGCCAAAAAAGTTGACATTGCGGGCGACGCAGTCACAGTTGAGCGCGAGATTGAAGGTGGAAAAGAAGTATTGACAGCAAAGCTACCCATCGTCATTGGCACTGCCGAAGGTGTTGCCGAACCTAAAATACCGAATATGCGTGGTATTATGAGCGCACGGACCAAACCATTGGATGTGCTGGAACCTTCCGCAATAGACGTTCTTGAACACATTGTCAGCTATGAGACGCCTGCTCCACGGGGTACGGTCAAACTTGTTGACGCTGCCGAGGTAGAAAAATTAGTTTCTCTTCTTCACGACGAAGCTAAAGTTATTTAATCTTTAAACGCTAAAACACTATGTCTATACTCGTATATGTAGAAAATACTGATGGAAAATTCAAAAAATCAGCTTTTGAAGTTGTTTCTTATGCAAAATCCATCGCCGATAACATACAGACTGATCTTGTGGCTATTTCAATCGGAAATGTCGCTGAAGACGAACTTGCTGGTTTGGGTAAGTACGGTGCTTCCAAAGTATTAAATGTCAATAATGAACAACTTGCTTCTTTTGTAAACCAAGCGTATGCAAGCATCATTGCTGAAGCCGTAAAAAGTACCGGTTCAAAAATACTTGTGCTGTCCAACTCATTCTCAGGTAAGGGACTCGCTCCACGTATTGCAGCCAAATTGGAGGCTGGTCTGGCCGATGGCGCACTCGAATTGCCGACCATTAATGGCGACAAACTGACTGTCAAAAAGACGGCATTTTCCAATAAGGCTTTCGCTACGCTCGAACTAACCTCGGATATAAAAGTCATCGCACTTAGTCCAAATGCATATGAAACAAAAGAGACCGGTGGTAGCGCAAATGTCGAAACTTTTGCTCCGAATATTGACCAAACAGATTTTACAACTATGGTCAAAGAGATTGTTCGTGCAACAGACAAAATATCCCTTCCGGAAGCTGAAATCGTCGTCTCTGCCGGCCGTGGTCTAAAAGGACCTGAAAACTGGGGGATAATTGAAGAACTCGCCGATGTGCTTGGCGCGGCTACAGCCTGTTCAAAACCAGTATCCGATGCTGGCTGGCGCCCGCATTCGGAGCACGTAGGCCAGACAGGTATTGTAGTGAGTCCCAATCTCTATATCGCAATCGGTATCTCCGGAGCAATCCAGCATTTGGCTGGAGTAAGCTCATCCAAAACAATCGTTGTCATCAATAAAGATCCAGAAGCGCCCTTTTTCAAGGTGGCCGACTATGGAATTGTAGGCGATGCCTTCGACGTCGTTCCGAAATTAACGCAGGCATTGAAGGCTTACAAAGGTATTTAAAGCTTTCATCCGATATATTCTCCCCATTTATCCAAAATGAATGGGGAGTTTTTAGTTGTTATAATTGCATATAAAAGCAAATTTATCTAAGTTTGTAGACCGCTTTGGAATTAAAATGAAGAAAATCAGATTAGATATCGTTGGTTTATCCTATAGTCAAACACAATCTGGCGCTTATGCTCTTGTATTGGGAGAAGTGGAGGGCAACAGAAGATTGCCCATCATCATCGGCAGCCATGAGGCTCAAGCTATTGCTATTCGGATAGAGAAAATGATTCCTAGTCGTCCGCTCACACACGACCTATTTCAATCTTTTGCAGATTCTTTTGGTATTAAACTCATTGAAGTACTGATCTATAATTTGATTGAAGGGATATTTTATGCTAAAATTATCTGTTCCGACGGCAACAAGATTGTAGAAATTGATGCCCGGACATCCGATGCAGTTGCACTGGCTGTACGGTTTGAAGCTCCGATCTATGCCTACGAATTTATTATGTCCTCTGCTGGAATTATCATTGAAGGACATGAGTTTGCATTTTTGGAAAACCTGGACAAATCCAACAAAGTTCAGGATCCAAGTGTTGTTGAGGTCGAAGAAAAAATACCTTCAAAATCCCCACAAAATCCTTTCTCCTCGTTGACAGATGAGCAACTGGAGCAAGCACTTAATCAGGCATTGACCGAAGAAAACTACGAGCAGGCTGCCTTGATTAGGGATGAGATTTCCAAAAGAAAATAACTCCTTTCATTAAAGCGAAATAAAAATTTTAAATAACATCGATTTATGTCTATTAAATTAAGATTGACCATTATGAGCTTCTTTCAGTTCTTTGTCTGGGGAGCATGGTTGATTACAATAGCAAACTATTGGTTTGGCACAAAACAATGGGATGGTACACAATTTGGAGCTATTTTCGCAACCATGGGGATCGCTTCTTTATTTATGCCTACCCTGATGGGAATTATCGCCGATCGTTGGATAAATGCCGAAAGATTATATTTTATCCTTCACTTATGTTATGCGGGTGTTTTATTCTATTTACCGCAGGTAAATGATCCAAACACTTTTTTTTATGCAATGCTAGCGGCGATGTGTTTTTATATGCCCACTTTGGCCCTATCCAACTCCATTGCATATACGGCATTGAATGAAAATAACTACGATTTGGTCAAGGCATTCCCCCCTATCCGGGTATTCGGAACGATAGGCTTTATCGTCGCCATGTGGATCACCAATTTAACCGGCAACAAGGCTACAGCTTATCAATTTTATATCGCCGGAACCGCAGCGCTGGCTTTAAGTCTCTATGCTTTTACGCTACCTAAATGTCCACCAAAAAAGTTACAACAGGAAGATGCCTCCTGGACACAACTATTAGGCTTAGAGGCATTTAAACTTTTCGGAAATTATAAAATGGCTTTATTTTTTATTTTTTCCATGTTCTTGGGGGCCGCACTCCAACTGACCAATGCCTACGGTGATGTATTTTTGGATGAATTTAAATTCTATCCTAAATTTGCAGAATCTTTCGTTGTGAAATATTCGACCATCATTATGTCGATTTCCCAGATATCCGAGACACTATTTATTTTGGCTATTCCATTTTTTCTCAAAAGATTCGGTATAAAAAAGGTCATGCTGATTTCGATGTTAGCCTGGGTATTACGTTTTGGATTATTCTCCTTTGGTGACCCTGCAGGCGGACTTTGGATGATTGTATTATCCTGTATCGTCTATGGTATGGCATTTGACTTCTTTAATATCTCAGGTTCTTTATTTGTTGAAACCTCAACAACTTCGAGCATACGCAGCTCGGCACAAGGTTTGTTTATGATGATGACAAATGGTTTTGGTGCCGTTGTAGGCAGTTTTGCATCGGGTTGGATCATTGACCACTACTTTACCAAAAGTTTTCAAAACAGCAAAGATCTCGCACAATATTTAGATACAACAATCGACAACACCCATTTTCTACATTTTCTGCAGGAAAAGAGTATCTCAATCTTACCTGACGGCATGTTAAGTGGTAACCTCATGCTAAAAGACTGGCATGACATCTGGCTAGCTTTTGCCATCTACACCTTGATTATAGCAGTCCTTTTTGCGGTCTTCTTTAGACATAAACACGAGCGTGAACCGCTCAATTCAAAATAACAAAAAGCCGCTAATTGCGGCTTTTTGTATATTTGTAACATGCAAAGCACAGCAACGGAATTATTCAAAGATTCTCAATCCCACATCTATAATTGGACATTTCAATGGATTAAACAATTTGGCCTTGATAATCAGGGGAGTCATTTTGTTAACTCGATCCTTTTACTCTTACTGGTTGTCTTGTTTTTGATCATCATTGACTATTTCACCAAAAGAACATTACTCCTGTTAACAATCAAAGCCATCAGACGTAGTACAAACCGCTTTGATGATCTGTTGATCCGTAATAAAACACTGAAACTTGTTGCTCATTTTGTTCCGATATTAGTGGCACAATATATCATGCCCATTATCTTCATGGGTTTTCCAACCTGGAAAGAAAACAGCAATAAAGTACTTGACATAGCGACGACTGTCGTCAGTTTATTGATTATTCATTCGCTCCTGAAAAGTTTGCGGGATATGCTGCGCATGAAGAAATCTTTTGCAGACAAACCTCTGGAGAGTTATTTACAGGTTTGTCAGATTATCTTATTATTTATCGGCGGAACGATCTGCTTTTCAATATTGACAGGAAAATCTCCCTGGTCTTTCTTATTATCCTTGGGTGCCGCATCCGCAATTCTGATGTTGGTATTCAAAGACACTATACTAGGATTTGTTGCCAGTATACAAGTTTCGGCCAATGACTCCATCCGTGTCGGAGATTGGATAGAGATGCCCAAATATGGCGCCGATGGAACGGTCAAAGAGATTAACCTCAATAATGTAAAAGTACAGAACTTTGATAAGACCATTACGACGATACCGACACATACGCTATTGTCGGATTCGTTCAAAAATTACAGGGGCATGCAGCAGTCGGGCGGTAGGCGCTTAAAGCGGGCCATAAATATCAAAATTTCCACGATTCGATTTTTAGAAAATGAAGAAATTGAAAAACTCAAAAATATACAGATCCTGCGGCCGTATATCGAAGAGCGCGCCAGGACAATTGACCAATTCAACACCCAGCAGCAGATAGATCAGTCAAGCCCCATAAACGGTCGCAAAATGACCAATTTAGGGATGTTCAGAGCTTACACACTCACCTATTTACGTCAAAACCCCAATATCCACAAGACCATGCCCCTGATGGTGCGTCAGCTTGCTTCAACCGAACACGGTGTTCCAGTCGAACTTTATTTCTTTGTAAACGATATCCGCTGGGAATATTACGAAGGAATTGTTTCGGATGTATTCGACCACCTATTTGCCGCCACAAAATACTTCGACCTGGAGATCTTTGAAAATCCGGCATCGGATGATTTTCGGCGTGCTATCCGGCATAAAAGCCTTCATGACTTCGCAGACCAACAACAATAAAAGCGAACGGAATGTTCTTTCTGGCCAATAACATCAGACACTTTCAGAAGAAAATATCGCTGTCGAACCAAGTGTTCAGCCGAACTATGTGTTCATATATTGCTAAGGTTCATATACCAAACGAATTACCAGGCAAAACCTTGTCTGCATAAATCAAATGAACTGTAAGAACAGGCCAGCCGAGAAGCAGTTAAATGCTGGTATCGTAAGATAGCCTAAAAGGTCTAAAACAGTGAAAGGTAATCTGGGGAGATTACCTTCACTTTAAAAACAAACTAAATTTTCAGACGTGTTTCACAACAGATCTACACATTAACCCTAACTCTTTATGAATCAAAAATTACTCTACACAAATATAGGATCGTTATGTTAAGTGCATCTTAAGCTATCTTTAAACTTAAAACAACTCTACAAATGCTTATTTATCTCACCTCAATAGTCTTTGTTGCCAGGTGTACTCTATTGAAAAGATCAACCGCCTGAACCTCAATCTGATATTTACCAGCTTTAAGTTTGGGCAAATTAGCTGTCCACAGATGACTGGATTTTTCGGGGTTCGAAGGTCTACGCGTATTCTTTAATTCGGTTGCTGTATCGTATTTAGCAAGAGAATTTAGGAATGCCGGATCGTTTTCATTGACAAAATCCATTTCCTTCCATTCGCCCTGATTGATTCTATACGTTACCTTGTCACCTTCCTTTCCAATGAAAAAATTAGCGTATATCGGGTATTTCTTTGTGTATTTTTCTGGAACGACTGATGCGCCATATAAATCAATCTGATACGTTGCCGGCTTACCGACAACCTTATAATCAAAACTGTACTGGTTGCCCTCGATTTTTAAGATGGCATACCCTTTTGGTGTACCGTCCCGCATTGTAGAAACAGGAATTCCCTTTTCATTCAACTCGCCCGAATACCAGTCGCCCGAGGTTGTACCCACATTATACTCGTGATGTGGCTTTTCTTGTTTCCATCCTTCGTTTTGTCCATAAAAATATTGCCGCTGAAAGTGTGTATGCGCGGATAAAGACAAGGTATGCTTAAATGGAGCCAAAATATCGAACAGACGTTGTCTATCTTCGTTACGAAAGACATCCGAGTTTTGATGGTATAAAGGAATATGAAATGCCAACACAATCAATTTATCTTTAGCAACGTTTTTTAAGTCATTTTCCACAAAATCAAGCTGATCTTTACGGAATCCGCCTAAATAACCTTTACCTGTCCGTGGATTCGGATAAATGATATTATCAAGAATGATAAAATGCGTATTTCCATAGTTGAACGCATAATTATTGGGGCCAAACGTCCGCTCGAACGATTCATCGGAGAGGCTATCCACTTTAGCATCATAGTTCATATCGTGGTTTCCCATGACATTATACCATGGCAAGCCCATCGTGGAAATCACCGATTTATATTTTGGCTGAAGTGAAAGATCGTCTCCCACCAAGTCGCCTAAGCTTATTCCGAATTTTGCAATTGTCTTATCGGAAATTTCATTGATCACACCATTTTTGAAATAGGCCAGTTCTTCCTCCGTGTAAGCCTGTGGATCACCAAAAACAAAAGCTGAAAAATTAGGATCCTCATCTTGTTGATACATTGCAAAATTTACAGCAGCAGGGATTTTTCCTGTAGCAGCAACAGCAGGGTATTTTGAAACTGGACTACCGTTTACTTTATGGATATAATAGAATTTTGGGTGGTTATTTTCATCCAAGGGCAAAGCATAGCCTGTTGGTTTAACCACAAAAATGATGTTGTCATTTCCAACGGGCAATTGGTAATTACCATCTTTATCAGTCGTTGTCACTTCACGCCCGTTACTAACAGAAACAGACGCAATGCCTTGTTCGTTTTTATCTAATTTTCCGTTCTTGTTTGCGTCCAGATAAACTTTTCCTTTTGCAAAATCTTGCGCCTGCACAGCGTTTACGCATGCCCAGGAAATTGCTAGTGCCAAAAATGCTTTCATATGAAATTTTGTTTTGGCGCTAAGGTATTCGATTCAGGTTAACAGAGTATAAAGAGAATATAAAGAATTTATCAAAAAAACAAAGGAAGCCATTTAACACTCTTGTATTAATTAATCCATATTTGGCAGTATCGTTATAGGGACTTTATCCGTGTTTTATACGTATTCATCCGAATGAGGTCCCTATCAGGTCCCTATTAAGTCCCTATAAAATCCCCATTAACATATATGTTGTTGGCCGGTTAAATCCTTCTTCCATCCTTTGTTTTCAGACGGATATTCGGCACAAAAAAAGAGAAACCAATGACTTGATTTCTCTCTTTACCCTTAGGGCCTATTTCTTAACTATCTGGCTTGCGCAGTTGCCAACATGCGGTTGACTTCATCGATCATTGATTTTGCTGCATCGTGCATCCGAGGGTTGCCTGCAAAATCTGCATCCAAAGTGATATGCTTGGACTTATCTTTATAGTTGAACTCTAAATAAAAACGTGGGACTTTAGAATTTGTTGAATCCTGCTGCCATTCAGGACCGGTCATATCAGTATCCAAGTTCCAAAAGCCGAGCTCCATTGCTTTGCGATGCAGGTATAATAAATCGTCTTTTGTAAATTTTACAGTATCGGTAATTAGAGAATCTTTTTTGTCTAAATATTTATAGATACGTGTTTTTGAATTGTATTCGTTGACCATGTGGTTCGGCTCGCCATATTTGAATACAATGGATTCAAAATCGGCAAAACGAAAAGGGGCATTTTTGATCATATTACTGTAGTAATAAACACAATACATCAAAAACGGCACAATAATACAAAGGCCCAAAAAAATCTTCTTACTCTTGATTGTCATTTCTATAAAATTTTGACAAAAATAAGGATTTATACAGGGTATAAAAGTTTATATCAAGATATGACATAAAACCTACATGAAATTCACGCGTTTAGATATTGGGAGAGCCCGCGTCAACAAAGGTCTTCGCATACCAACTGTCGGAAAGATCAGAGATAATAACACCTTTCCGTGTCGAAACATGAACGAACTTATTATTATGCAGGTATACACCAACATGATCTATTCCATTTCGTCCGAAAGAAAAAAACACGAGATCTCCTTCTTCAAGTTTATCGACCTTTTTTCTCTTTACTATTCCTTCCATGTCACGCGAAGTCCGCGGCAAATTCCCTTTGTATACTTCAATATAGAGCAGATTAACAAATCCCGAGCAATCTACCCCCGATTTGGTCTGTCCACCCATACGATGCGGTATCCCCATCCAATCGTCAATAAAGGAATAAAGGTGCGGATTTAGTTTTTTGGTACTCACATTGAGCAAGTCTGCATAATTGTCAAGTTTGGATCCCGAAAAAGTTTTTCCACGCGCTGAGCTCGCATCTGTCAAAACCGAACCATTGGAAGAATGTGTTTTGGAGCTAAGTACCTTTTTCTTCGTTGAACAACTGCTCAAAAATAGAACTGCACCTAAAAAGAAGATAAAATAAGATCTGACACCCATGCTGTTCGATTTACGTTCTTGCTTAACAAACTTACTTGCATAACAAACTTAATTAAATTGCTGTTGATATCCAATAAATTTGCTTGCCCCCGGAGATTGCTTTTCTTGATAAGAACGTCAGATAAGAAAAAGAATTGTTCAGAAATCGTAACTTTGACGCCTAATTTATTTGAGAATGGAAAAATTAAAAGGTGCATTAGCTGTCTTTTTAGGTGCGAGTAGTTTTGGGATACTATCAACGTTTGTTAAAAAAGCCTATGGTAAAGGGTTGAATTTAGGAGAGGTAACAGGAATTCAGGTATTGTTTGGCATGCTTATCCTTTGGCTTATCTATATCATCATCAAACTCTTTTCGGCAAAGTCATTTCACTCTTCAAGCAAGAAATCTTCATGGATCAAGATATTAATCAGTGGTACTTCGACCGGTTTGGTGAGCATTCTCTATTACAAATGTGTACAGCTTGTTCCGGCTTCCTTGGCCATTGTACTGTTGATGCAGTATATTTGGATCGGTGTGCTGATTGAATTTATCTTTTTCAAGGCAAAACCTTCAAAAAACAACCTGATTGGCATCGGCATTGTACTCATTGCAACATTATTAGCGACTGGACTTATTGAAAAAGGCTTACAACAGCTCAACTTAACAGGTGTCTTATTTGGTCTTTTAGCGGCGACCGCCTATTCGGTCTTCATGATCGTCAACGGTCGTGTCGGCAATGACTATCACCCCATTCAAAAAAGCGCTATTATGGTAACGGGGGCCTGTATCATGGTCTTTACCTTATTTCCACCTGCTTATTTATGGAATGGTCAATTTGATGGTAACTTCCTTTATTTCGGCTTGATCCTTTCTCTATTTGGCACAGTCATCCCGCCTTTATTGTTTGCCTACGGCTTACCTAAAACAGGCTTCTCCTTAGGCGGAATATTGAGTTCGGCGGAGCTACCTGTAGCCACCTGTATGTCATTTTTTATACTTCATGAAAGTGTATCCACGATACAATGGCTCGGGGTGCTTTTGATCTTGGGTACCGTCATCTGGTTGAACGCAGCAAAGAGCAGTACGCATTAGAGGTACCGATTTACTTCCGGTCAGATTTCAGCCGTCAATTTGATCAGAAATACAACAGCATACTGCAATCAATAGGGAAATTTTGGAATTCTCTTTAGCGAAAAAAGGCAATCTTATGCGGGAAGATTGCCTTTTTTATATGTTATAAATCTTAATATAGTATAACCCTTAAAAAGATTAATGTGTCAATGTCTCCGGAATTTCTTCTACTTCCACTTCACAGGAATCCGTTACTTCCATAAATTTAACCGGCACAACCTCATTCACCAATAATGGATCGTATAAGGTCCGTACTTTGACATAGTTTTTAGAAAAACCATGCATATAACCATCTTTTTCGTCTGCTTCAAACAAAACATCACCAGTCTCACCAAGCTGTGACTCATAAAACGCACGGCGCTTCTTCTCCGAAAGGATGTGCAACATTTTGCTACGGTCGCTGCGTTGAGCTCCCGGTACAGCACCGTCCATTTGAGCAGCAATCGTATTCTCCCTTTCTGAATAGGTAAAGACATGCAGGTAAGAAATATCCAAATCATTCAAGAAATTGTATGTATCGATAAAGTCTTCACGTGTTTCTCCCGGAAATCCGACAATAACGTCAACACCGATACAGCAATTAGGCATCAATGACTTGATAAATGCGACACGCTCTGTGTAAAGTTCTCTTTTGTACCTTCTGCGCATTAAACTCAGAATTTTATTGCTTCCAGACTGCAGTGGCATATGGAAATGTGGAACAAAACGTTTTGATTGCGCCACAAACTCAATAATATCATTGGAAAGAAGATTAGGTTCTATCGAAGAAATCCGAATCCTGTCGATATCTTCAACTTCATCCAAAACCTTTACCAAATCCAAGAATCGGTCTTCACGCTTACCATCCCGAATACCAAAATCACCAATATTAACTCCCGTTAACACAATTTCTTTTACGCCTGAAGCTGCAATTTCTTCCGCTTGACGCACAATATCTTCGATCTTACCCGAGCGGCTTCCGCCACGTGCCAAAGGAATCGTACAAAATGTACATGAATAATCGCACCCGTCCTGTACTTTTAGGAAGGTACGCGTACGATCGCCAATCGAATAAGCCGAAACAAATTGATTGGTCTCATCGATTGGACCATTATAAACGATCGTTTTTTCCTGTTTCGTCAAATCATTGATATGCTCAATAATATTAAACTTTTCAGCTGCACCTAAGACCATATCCACTCCCGGAATCTCTGCAATCTCTTTTGGTTTTAGCTGCGCATAACAGCCAACAATCGTAATATAGGCGTTGGGAGAGTGCTTTAAAGCTTCCTTCACTACTTTTCTACACTTCTTGTCAGCATTATCCGTTACCGAACATGTATTGATTACATAAACGTCTGCACGGCTATTGAACGCTGTAGTATCATAGCCCGCATCTTTAAATAAACGACCAATGGATGATGTCTCCGAATAATTCAGTTTACATCCAAGTGTATAAAAAGCTACTTTTTTATTCTCCATAATATTTTGCAAAATTACATTTTTTTTCAGTAACCCCTCTTATCATTTTAAGTTTTGACTTTCTCGTTATAAGGATTTTCCTTAGTTTTGACTATCTTGAAAGGTTGAATGCACCGGCGGCTTATTACGGACAAACTAAATTAGAGCCGGACATGATGTATTCAAAAATTCCCCGATTGAGAATCAGACACATAAAATAGTGCTATTCGTTCTATCCAGTTCGATTATAGCATTGATATTTGGTATTTAATAATTACTTTTTACAGATGAAACAATATTTAGATTTACTCAGACATGTATATACGAATGGTGTTGTAAAGACAGATCGTACGGGCACAGGTACCAAAAGTGTCTTTGGATATCAGATGCGTTTCAACCTTCAGGAAGGTTTCCCTTTGGTAACGACGAAGAAATTACACCTGCGATCCATTATCCATGAATTGATCTGGTTTCTTAAAGGTGAAACCAATATTCAGTATCTCAAAGAAAATGGCGTAAGCATTTGGGACGAGTGGGCTGACGAACAAGGAAATTTGGGCCCTGTATACGGATCACAATGGCGCTCCTGGCCAACACCCGATGGCCGTCATATCGATCAGATCACACAGGTTATCAACCAGCTAAAAAATTCACCGGATTCACGCCGTATTATTGTATCGGCATGGAATGTTGCCGAAATAGAGCATATGGCATTACCTCCTTGTCATGCCTTTTTTCAGTTTTATGTCGCTCCGGCACAACCTGAAAAAGGTATCTTAAAGCCGCAATTGTCCTGTCAACTCTATCAACGTAGTGCCGATATATTCTTGGGCGTTCCTTTCAACATTGCCTCTTATGCTTTATTGACGATGATGGTCGCACAGGTTTGCGACATGGAAGCCGCAGAGTTTATCCACACCCTTGGCGATGCACATATCTACAGTAATCACTTCGAGCAAACGGAGCTCCAATTGAGCCGCGAGCCAAAAGCGCTACCCCAGATGAAAATAAACCCTGAAGTAAAAGATATCTTTGATTTTAAGTTTGAAGATTTTGAATTGTTAAACTACGAATCCCATCCACATATCAAAGCTCCGGTGGCCGTTTAACAAGAAAGGTACCTGATTTTGTAATATATTTTAGCGAACGAATAATCACCTTATATCAAAAATGAGCAACCCAACGATCACATTAATCGTAGCTGCGTCGGAAAACAATGCCATCGGAATCGACAATCAGATGCCTTGGCATTTACCCAACGACTTTAAATATTTTAAGAAAAATACCATTGCGCATTCTGTCCTAATGGGCAGAAAGACTTTTGAGGCCATAGGCAAAGCATTACCAGACAGAAGGAATATTGTCATTACACGTAACGCGAATTTCCAGGGAGAAGATATTGATGTTGCCAACAGCATCCAAGAGGCACTCTTGTATTGCCGGGATGAACGTGAGGTATTCATCATTGGTGGCGCAAACATTTATCAGCAAGCGCTACCCTTGGCAAATAAAGTGCTTCTGACGCGCGTACATACAACTATCAAAGGTGACGCTTTCTTTCCTGAATTACCGTCAGAAGAATGGGAATTAGTTGCCTCAGATTCGCATCAGGCCGATGACAAACATGCATTTGCTTATACCTTTGAAGTTTATACGCGAAAATAATTCCATGTTTACGAATAGCAAAACGCGATAGGATCATGGAGCTTTTTGCTTCATGATCCTATCACCATTAAAAGCTATAGAAGAGCTTACAGGCGCGACACTTTGATCTAAAGCACATGCAAAAATACCTCACCCTAATTTTTACTCTATTCATGTCAGATCTATACGCTCAGAAGATAGATACTGTTTACCTGGAAAAATTACTCCAAAGTCATCCCGATCTATTTCAAAACATATTAAGTCATCCGACGAAAAATGAAGTACAAATTCTGTATACACAGATTGATCGTGACAAATCCAATAAGCCACATTTCAGGTCCTATAGCTATCGACTGAATCCGAACTGGTATTTTTATCCCGCAAGTACAGTGAAGTTGCCGACAGCAATTCTGGCTTTGGAAAAAATCAATGACCTGCATATTGACGGTCTCAGCAAAGATACCCCACTACGCATCGATTCTGCTTTTGAAAAGCAGACTAAGGTTCTTGTGGATGAATCCGCCGCCAATGGCCTTCCATCTGTTGCTCAATATGTTAAAAAGATCTTATTAACCAGCGACAACGATGCCCAAAACAGGCTTTTCGAATTTATTGGCCGTGCAGAACTGAATGCGAAACTAAAAAAATACGGCACTAATTACAGCCGCATTGTCAACCGTCTTGCTATTGGCGACAAAGGCATATGGGCCAAACATACTAACCCCGTCACCTTTTATAAGGGGAAGCGTATTATTTATAAACAAGAAGCACAGTTCGATCCCAAGGATTATACCATCGAGCTGTCCAATACGCTTCAGGGGAAAGGTTACATGAACGATAAAGATGAACTTGTTCATGAACCCTGGAGTTTTGAAGGATTAAATGTATACGCTTTGCAAGATCAACAGCTGATATTGAAGAAGCTGTTATTTCCCGAAGCATTTCAGCCTCAAGAAAGATTCAATCTGAAAAAAGATGACTACGCGCTCCTCTATGATTATATGTCGCGCTATCCCTTTGAATCGGATTTTCCAAAATATGATCCAGCAGAATTCTGGCCAACGTATAGCAAGCTCCTTTTTTATGGCCGTGAAAAAAATGCGATCTTAAATCCCAACATCCGGATCTTCAACAAGTATGGAGATTCCTATGGCTATAATATTGATAATGCCTATGTCGTCGACTTTGAACATGGCGTGGAATTTATGCTCGCCGTTGTTGTACAGTCCAATGAAAATGGCATCTACAACGATGGACGCTATGAATATGAAACAGTAACCTATCCTTTTTTAAAAAATATCGGTCAGGTAATTTATCAGGAGGAGCTGAAAAGAGTTAAAAAGTTTAAACCTGATCTATCGAAATTTGATTTCAGAAAATAAAACACAAAAAAGGCTCTCAGAAAATTGAAAGCCTTTTTTGCGCATCGTCATCGTGGCGTATTTTTATCCTCCTTGGCTAGAAGGCTGCTTATGCGAATGATCAGCGGGCTGTGGCCGGGAAATGCAGTATGTCATCATCGGAATGTATGCTTATCCGCGCTCCAGCCATATAGTCCCTGCCTCAAGTCTTACTGAGATAGAACAAAACTATTTCGATTGTAGAGCCGTTTCGATCAACTCCCCGTAAAAATCCCCCTCCTTCATTCCAAAAGCCCGTACCTGCTGCGGAATAAAGCTTTGTGGAGTCTGCCCCGGAATGGTATTAATTTCGATAAAATAAAATTTATCGGTATCGTTTTCCAAAAAGAAGTCCACCCGAACCATACCCTTACAGTTCAATCTCACATAAATTTCCCTTAAAATACGTGCAGCGCGCTCCTGCTCTTCCCTAGTCAGATCTGCTGGTGTAATCTCTTCGGTCAATCCAGGTACATACTTGGCTTCATAATCAAAAAATTCACGTGTAGTACGAACTTCGGTAGCCGGCAAAACAACGAGTTCGCCTTTTGAATTCCTAAAAATTCCCTCGGAAAATTCGCGTCCAGTCACAAATTCTTCAACAATAACCTGTTTCCCGGTATTCTCTGCATCAAAAGCTTTATCAATCGCTTCCTGCAGTTGTGCCGATTCCTTTACTTTGGTCATTCCGATACTACTTCCACCGGCATTAGGTTTCACAAAATACGGCAGCGAAAGATTGCTTTCGACGATTTTGACCGCTTCCGGGCGTTGCGATTCAAACAATAAGACCGATTTTGCCAAATGCAACTCGGGAATATCCGATAAAATCGCTTTTGTATACCCTTTATTCATAGTCAATGCCGAAGTCAAGGCATCACATGAGGTATATGGAATATCTAATAAATCAAAATAGCTCTGAAGTCTTCCATCTTCTCCGGGCACACCATGCACCATAATAAATGCTAAGTCAAAGCTTAAGATATTTCCGTTCAATGGAAGTGTAAAATCTGCTTTTGAAATCGGATGCCGCTTACCGTCCAAATCTTCATAGTACCATGCTTCTTTGGTCACTGTAATCAAATATATATCGTATTTGTCGTGATCAAGTTGAGAATTGACAAAGGCAGAACTTTTAAAAGAAACTTCAGCTTCTCCTGTATAACCTCCAGTTATTAATGCTATTTTTGCTTTCATAAATTTTAGCGATTCGAATAGCAAATATAATTTGCTATACACGGAAAAACGAATAATTTTGTGAGGAATAATTTTATTTAATCATTCTGCAAACTTGGCTTTAATATTGCGGTTCTATGCAGAATTAATTTTTATCAAAACAGAGAAATGTCCAAAGTCGTACAATATCTTCAGACCCCCACTTTTAGGAAAAATCTTATTGCCGCTTTTATCGCGATAGTATGTCTATTCCTTTTCGTTTATGTTGGACTGAAAATATATACCAAACATGATGAATCTATAGCCGTTCCTAAAGTGAAAGGCCTTCATATCAGTGCTGCCATCCAGGCGCTGGAAGACGCGGGGCTGGAATATCAAATTGACTCCGTCTACCAGATGGACGCCAAACCAGGAATGGTCATCGAGCAGGATCCCGAACAAGGATTTCATGTAAAATCGGGGCGGACTATTTATTTGACCATTATCACACAAGTTGCACCTGAAGTTGCCTTTCCGAATATAAAGGATAAAACATTGATCGAAGCAACGGCTATTTTGAAAAACCATAACCTTAGAATCGGAGACACTTCTTATGTCGCCGATATCGCTAGGGACATCGTATTGGATGCTCAATTTGCTGGACAATCAATCCGTAACGGGCGCATGATTCCTAAGGGTTCACGTATAGATCTAGTTTTGGGAAATGGACTCGGTGCTAATGAAGTGGAAATACCCAACTTAATTGGTCTTCCATTAAACGAAGCGAAGTTTGCCCTATCTGGAGCTGGTCTAGGCCTAGGCACAGTGACTTATGATCCCAATGTAACGGATACAGCCACCGCAGTAATCAGTGTACAATCACCAGGAATAGAAAAAGGCTTAACCAGCTTAGGGGCTAAAATAGACATAACGCTCTCATTGACGGCACCAACAACAACTACAGGTGCTCCAGCTGGAGGTACGCCAACTCCTAAACCACAGGCAAACCAAACACAGGTTACTCCGCCAGCAGCAAAAGCTCCGGTTCAGTCTAAGCCCGTTGCTCCAGCGAAAAGTACCACAACAAATACGCCAGCAGCTAAATCGACAACAACAAATCCAACTGCAGGGCAGAAAAAAGAAAAAGAAAGTAAAGGGAATAGTCTTGGCTTTTAAGTGTATTGACTTAAAAATGAAGCTGCATGGCATAATCTCCATTATGATGGATTAGCGTTTGTTGCAGATTCAGGAATTGTATAAAATATAAAGATGAAACCGATCCATATCTGGGCGATTTCATCAACCATTGACCGCTAAAGGCTGTATGAATGCCCTTAATAGCGAACAACAAATGAATAAAAAATTTTAGCATGGAAAATAAAAAAGGAATACCAAGTTGGTTAAAAATCATTGCCCTGATCGTTATCGTTGTCGGAGGTTATTTTGCTTGGACATTTTATAAAGCATTTTATGCTTCTAATGTATCGGGAGAGAAAAAATACCTGTACATACACGAGGGCGAAAAATATGAAGATGTATTGAAATCAATCAAGGATTCAAATCTTGTGGATGACATCGCTTCCTTTGAGCGTGCCGCACAATATAAAAAATATGAGCAAAGTGTAAAACCCGGACGTTATCTGTTAACCCCTGGTATGAACAATAGACGCTTAGTTGGCAATTTGATTGGTGGCTACCAAGAACCTGTAAAATTCAGATTTTCCAATGTGCGACTGAAAGAGAATATGGCCGCACTCCTTGGTAAAAGTTTTGAGGCAGATTCTGCAGAATTTATCGCGGTACTAAATGATGAGGCTACAGCACAGAAATATGGATTTACAAAAGAAAATCTGATTGCTATATTTATCCCCAATACCTACGAAATTTATTGGAACACCAATCCCGAAAAAGTAATTGCTCGTTTTGATGATGAATGGAAAAAGTTTTGGAATGCAGATCGCACGGCAAAAGCAAAAGCACTTAACCTGACACCGCAACAAGTCAGTACATTGGCTTCTATTGTCAAAGGTGAAGCCTTACACCAGGATGAAATGCCCATGATCGCCGGATTATATTTAAACCGCCTCAAAAAAGGCATGTTATTGCAAGCTGATCCTACCGTGATCTTTGCCAACAACGACTTTACCATTAGAAGGGTATTGAATAAGCACCTTAGAACAGACAATCCTTACAATACTTACATCTATAGGGGCTTGCCTCCAGGTCCTATTTCAATTCCAAGTATTGCTGCAATTGATGCGGTCTTAAACTTTAAGCAACATGATTATATTTACATGTGTGCTAAAGATGATTTTTCGGGCTATCATAATTTTGCAAAAACAGAGGCTGAGCATTTGATCAATGCACGTAAATTTCAACAGGCATTGGACGCCAGAAATATTAAAAAATAATGTTTGTATTTGACCATCAGATTCGTGTCCGCTATGCAGAAACAGACCAAATGGGGTATGTTTATTATGGAAATTATGCTGCATTTTACGAAATAGCGCGGACTGAAATGCTGCGGAGCACGGGGATATCGTATAAGGAGCTGGAAGAAATGGGGGTCATGCTCCCCGTTACGGAGATGAAAACAAAATACCTAAAACCGGGCAAATACGATGATTTGATCACGATACGGGTAACAATCCGCCAGAAACCTGCCGTCCGTATTATTTTTGAATATGAACTGTTCAATGAAAGCGGAGAACTACTCAACCAGGGCGAGACAACTTTGGTCTTTGTCAACATGGAAAAAAATAGACCTTGTATGCCGCCACAGGTTTTCTTGGATAAGATGAGTAACTATTTTAATTGATATGGGGAAAATCCACCAATGGCTATTAAATATTGAACCTTATTTTAGATTAATCGAATGGAGTAAACGTGTCGTACTACCTGGCTTTGGCTCGCTACCACTCTATACTGTGGCCGTATTTTTCTTTCAGGAGCTATCGAGAGATTCCATTGTCAGCAAGGCTTCTTCCCTTTCCTATAGCTTTTTATTGGCCATTTTTCCGGGTATCATTTTTTTATTTACATTGATCCCTTATATTCCGATCAATAATTTTCAGGAACAGTTGCTGGACTTTCTGGCCGTGGTTATTCCCAAAAATGCTTTTCTGGTTGTTGAAACGACTTTGGAGGATATTATTAAAAACCAAAATGGTGGATTACTTTCTTTCGGTTTTTTATTTGCGGCCTATTTTGCAACCAATGGTATGGCCTCTCTGATGAATGCCTTCAATAAGGCTTCCCTCATGACGGAAAGAAGGCCATGGGTCAGAAAACGTTTGCTTGCCTTAGCCTTGGCTTTCCTAATTATTTTTGCGTTAACAGTTGGGATGACAATATTTACCCTAGCTGGCATTACCATAGACTACCTCAAGGAAACAACAGGTATAAAGTCGAGCTTCTGGGCCATTCTACTTAAAGTAGCCCGATGGTTGATAATATTTGCTATTTACTTTTTCACGGTAAGCTGTATTTACAAATTTGGTCCTTCCAACTCCAATAAATGGAAACTCTTCAGTCCCGGAGCTTCTATGGCTACCATTTTAGCAATATTGACGTTTTCCATATTTACCTTTTATATCAATCATTTTGGTGCATATAACAAACTCTATGGATCCATTGGGACACTGATCGTCATTATGCTCTGGATTTACCTGAATACGCTTATTTTATTATTGGGCTATGAGCTTAATGCAGCAATAGCGCTGTCTAAACAAACCATTGTTATTGCCAAACCACGCATTTTCAACTCTTTTAAGAGAGACGAATAGGTGTATAAAATTATTTAAAGCTTCATTTACCCCGTCAGGTTGGCAACAAATGAACGGTAGAAGACGCTAAACGAGCGTTCGAACAGGCAGCTTTACACGTCTAAAGCAAAAGGCCTGTATAACTGAAAGTCTTTCAATAAAATAAGAAAAATAAAATTTTGCATTTAAAGTTTTTTTGTACCTTTGCAACTCCTACAAAGTAGGAAAAAGGAGAAAATTAATTAATGGCAAAAAAACAAGAAGCAGAAAAAGAATTAGCAGCGAAAAACGCAGAGCTACAAGGTGCTGACACTAAAGTAGTGAAAGACACTGAAAAAATTGAATCAGAAGCTGATTCAAACTTAATCGACGAAATCAAATCAAACACTTGGATCACACCAGAAGGTGAATTTGACTGGGATGCAAATGATAAAGGTTTCGGAAATTATAGCGAAGCTGAACGCGCTAAACTTGAAGCACAATACGCAGATACTTTCAACCAAGTTAACCAAGGTGAAATTATTGAAGGTACTGTAGTTTCTATCAACAACAAAGACGTAGTCTTAAATGTTGGTTTCAAATCTGACGGTTTAGTTTCTTTATCAGAATTCCGTGACTTACCAGAATTACAAGTTGGTGACAAAGTTGACGTATTCGTTGAATCTCAAGAAGATGCTAACGGTCAATTAGTACTTTCTCGCAAACGTGCTAAAACTCAAAAATCTTGGGAAGCTATCAATGAGGCATTGGAAAATGATGCAATCATTACTGGTTTCGTTAAGAGCCGTACTAAAGGTGGTCTTATCGTTGATATCAAAGGTGTTGAGGCATTCTTACCTGGATCTCAAATCGATATCAAACCTATCCGTGACTACGATGTATACGTAGGTAAAACAATGGAATTCAAAGTTGTGAAAATCAACCACGAATTCAAAAACGTTGTCGTATCACACAAAGTATTAATTGAAAACGATTTAGAAAACCAAAAATCTGAAATCGTTGCTAAATTAGAAAAAGGTCAAGTATTAGAAGGAACAGTTAAAAATATCACTGATTTCGGTGTGTTCATCGATTTAGGTGGTGTTGACGGTTTATTGCATATCACAGACATCTCTTGGGGTCGTATCGAGCATCCAAAAGAAGTTTTATCGTTAGATCAAACAATCAACGTTGTTGTATTAGACTTTGATGACGAGAAAAAACGTATCGCTTTAGGCTTGAAACAATTATCTGAGCATCCTTGGGAATCTTTAGATACTGCATTAGAAGTTGGTTCTAAAGTTAAAGGTAAAATCGTAACAGTTGCTGATTACGGTGCTTTCTTAGAAATCATCCCTGGTGTTGAAGGTTTGATCCACGTTTCTGAAATGTCTTGGTCACAAAACTTACGTTCTCCACAAGAGTTCTTGAAAGTTGGTGATGAGATCGAAGCGCAAATCTTAACGTTAGATCGCGATGAGCGTAAAATGAGCTTAGGTATCAAACAATTGACTCCAGATCCTTGGAAAAATATCACTGAGCGTTACCCTGTAGGTTCTAAACAAACAGCTGTTGTTAAAAACATGACTAACTTCGGTGTATTTGTTGAATTGGAAGAAGGTATCGATGGTTTGATCCACATCTCTGATTTATCTTGGTCTAAAAAAATCAACCACCCTAACGAATTCACTAAAGTTGGTGAAACATTAGACGTAGTTGTTTTAGAATTGGATGAAGAAAACCGTAAATTATCTTTAGGTCACAAACAATTGGAAGAAAACCCTTGGGATACTTTCGAAACGATCTTTACTGAAGGTTCTATCCACGAAGGTACTGTGATCAAAGTTGGTGACAAAGGTGATATCGTAGCTTTACAATATGGTGTTGAAGGTTTCTGTCCTTCTAAACACTCTGTTAAAGAAGACGGTTCTTCATTGAAAGTTGATGAAGTTACTTCATTCAAAATCATCGAGTTCAACAAAGAGAACAAACGTTTGGTAATTTCTCACTCTCGTATCTGGGAAGAAGAGAAAGAAGAAGCTCGCAAAGAAGAGTCTAACAGCCGTAAAAAAGACGCTAAAGCTGAGTCTTCAGCTGTGAAAAAAGTAAAAGATTCTGTTGAGAAATCTACTTTAGGCGACTTAGACGTATTAGCTCAATTGAAAGAGCAAATGGAAAATGATAAAAACGCTAAGTAATTAGCAATTTCAATCCATAAAAAGCGGCTGTTCCAAAAGAACAGCCGCTTTGCTTTTATAGGGATGCTTTTGTAATTTTGTAGCAATAAACTTTATTGTTATGTCATTCAAATCAGCCTTAATCAACCCCACCGAACTTCTGGAATCATTGGGACAGCATACAGACATTGTCCTCCTTGATTGCACCATCGACAAAGTTGGCCAATCCATCAAGGACGCCAAGTTCGAAGTACTACCGCATTCTCAATTTTTTGACATCGAAGGGAAACTTTCGGATTCTACTTCTAAATTACCACATACCCTTGTATCGGCAGAAGTATTCGAACGGGAAATGCAACGCCTAGGAATCAATCAGGATAGTACCGTCGTGTTATATGACAGATGGGGTGTTTATTCAAGCCCAAGGGCATGGTGGATGTTTAAGGTCATGGGTTTTGAGCAGGTATTTATTTTAAATGGTGGCGTCCCCGCTTGGAAAAAAAGTAAATTACCGCTCGTAGACCAGTATGCAGCTGCTGTAAAGCCTGGAAACTTTAAAGCCCAATTTCAAGCAAACCATTATGCTGACAAAGAATATATCTTAACACATTATCGGGATCCTCAAGTGAATATTTTTGACGCCAGAAGTAAAGGTCGATTTAGTAGTTTTGTTGCTGAACCTCGAAAAGGCCTTCATGGTGGGCATATCCCTCATTCCAAAAACCTCCCTTTCGAAGAATTACTTGATGGAATCGTTTATAAACCCCTTGGTGAACTGAAACAGCAATTTGATCATCATAATGCTACCGGAAATGAATATGTATTCTCCTGTGGATCGGGTATCACGGCCTCAATCTTAGCATTTGCTTCTCATCTTGTTGGTCACGAGCAAATCCGCGTATACGATGGCTCTTGGTCAGAATGGGGTCGCGAAGAGCTCAATCTACCCATCGAAAAATAGTTTAAAACAAGGTATTCCAAGAGTAGAGATTATCCTCCAAGAGGATTTTTTCCGCATCCAGGAGATCGCGGATAATCTCTATTCTTTTCTTTTCTGTACCTATCGTCAAACTAGCCACCAAATCGTGAATGTTTTTAGCGCCAGCGAGCAAACTACTTTTGATTTCTGCTTTTATATCTGCGCGCTGCTTTTTCTGATGATTACGGATCAGACACAAATCGCATACTTCACAGAACCCCGCATTTTTTTCTCCAAAATATAACAACAGCGACTGACTGCGGCAATTGCTACGTTCAATATAACCGATCATGCCATTGACTTCTTCTTCTTTCACCTGATGGCGATCGCGAATAAAAATATGATCGATATGCAGGTGTTTGTAATCGACGCGGTTCTGCAAAAAGGTCAATTGTGGCGCATCTGTAGAAGGCAGATAACTCGCTATTTCCAATGACTCTAACGACTTCAATAGCTCGACAACACGATCATAAGGCAGACCCAACTTACGTGCAAATTCGTATTCATTAATGAGGATATAGTTTTCAAATACACCACCATAGCTGCGTAAAATAGCCTTAATGAGCTTATCATATTTTACATACTGCACCTGAACTTTATACAATTCGGCGCTATCAATTTCAAATTTAAACCGTGAGGGGATTGTGACAGCTTCGGACAAAACCAACCAAGTGTCCCGCTCCAGAAACTTCAGCGCATTCATAACAGGAACCAATGGCAGCTGATATTTTTTGGCAAAAGCAACAACATCAAAATCTACAGTCACTCCTTCTCCAGCACCATAGGGAATCTGAAAATGATTACACAGGTAATGATAGGTCTGTTGAATAAATGGAATATCAGGGAAGCTAGCTTGCAAATTATCGACAAGCTTCTGCTCATCTGTCTTTTGATAAAGAATAACGGGATAGGCCTTCTTGCCATCTCTTCCTGCCCTACCGGCTTCTTGATAATAGGCCTCCAGTGAATCGGGCAAATCGAGGTGAATCACAAAACGCACGTCAGGTTTATCAATTCCCATCCCAAACGCATTGGTAGCTACAATAACGCGAACAACATTTGTCATCCACCCTTGCTGTTTCTGATCCCGTTCCTGCCCCGAAAGTCCGGCATGGTAATAATCTGCCGAAATGCCGTTATTGACCAAAATACGGGCTATCTCCTGCGTTTCTCGCCGGTTTCTGACATAGACAATACCGGATCCGCCCAACTTATGTATAATCCGGACCATACGTCCCATCTTATCCTCTTCTTCAATGGCCATATACGCCAAATTGTCCCGGAGAAAGCTTTTGACAAATACATTTTCTTTCGGAAAGCTCAGTTTCTGTTGTATATCGCTGATGACACGCTCCGTTGCGGTCGCTGTAAGGGCTAGAAAAGGCACCTTGGGATGCAGTTCCCGTAATTTAGCAAGTTCTAAATAGGGCGGTCTAAAATCATATCCCCATTGAGAAATACAATGTGCTTCGTCTATCGCAAATAGATTTACATTCATAAATCGTATGCGCTCCCTTACTACATCATTGTACAATCTTTCAGGAGAAAGATAGAGAAATTTTATTTGCCCATAGACGCAATTATCCAAGGTAATATCCACCTCCCTCTTCCGCATTCCAGCATATATTGCGACCGCCTGAATTCCATTTTTTTTCAAATGTTCAACCTGGTCTTTCATCAATGCGATAAGCGGTGTAACGACAATACAAATCCCTTCTCGCATCAAGGCAGGTACTTGAAAACAGATCGACTTCCCTCCGCCGGTTGGCAACAAAGCCAAAGTATCTTTACCTGAAATGACCGATTGAATAATTTCTTCTTGCAGGGGTCTAAATGAATCGAATCCCCAGTATTGCCTTAAGATTGATATACTATCTTGCGTCATAAATTCTCCTTATCCCAAACATACGCAAAATTATCTTTCATGAGATAATTCTGTATCCCCAAACTATCTAACGTACGTTGTATATGCTTGGATTTTTCCTGTGAATTGGATCCATCCAGTATAACAAGTTTTGGTCTGATTTGCCTCAATAATCGGGGTAAACCATTTAATAAATTTTTCCTAACGATAACGAGGTCAGCATGTGGCATAGTTTCTACGGCATGGCACAGAATAGCGATTTTACCCAAGGGGAGCGTAACAAGATAGTTTTTACGCTCCTGGCCATGCAAAGCCACAAACTGAACTTCTTCTTTCGTCAATAATTGAATTTCTCTTCCACATGCATATTGCAAGCCCCGGGCTTGCAAAGAATCAAATGTGCTGTAAATGATACCGCGCCCACCTTTGAAATAACCGATCGTCAACTCTTGTTTCGTATTATAGACCCGAAATCGTTCTGCATCTTTATTTTCTAAGCGTTTTTGCACAGTGATCAATAGCATTCCAATTGCACAGCATCCCCCTAACCAAACGTATTTTTTATCTTTCCACTGAAAAGCATATAAACAAGAAAACAGTGCAAAATAGGTCAAAAATAGGAGCTCAAGCCCCATAGGATCAACTTTTATTGTTGAAAAAGCCCAACGGTCAATACATTTCAAACCGTATAAGATGAAAGCAATGAGATGCTCCAAGAGCAAACCCATTAAATCGTTAATCCCCTCCATTGGATTAATTGTCATGATAAAACCGAGATACATCGCTAGGGTTGAAGGAAAATCGACTAATAAGTTGGCTACCAGAAAATAAGTTGGGAATTGCCCAAAATAATAAAGACTCAGTGGTGTTGTCAGTATTTGCGCAGCAACAGAAACAGCCAATGTATCTCTCAAAAGCCGCAATATCGGTCTTTTGACCGGAAGGAATGCTTCGACAAGCGGCGAGCATATCGTCATACCCAAAACAGCTAAAAAGGACAGCTGAAAACCCACATCAGCAACCGCCCTTGGAACGATCAACAGAATCAATACTGCGGCAATAATAAGCGAATTGAGCGTTGAAAAGCCTCGTTTAAAATGCTGTGCACAGAGTACAAAACTAATCATAATAGCCGCCCGCGTAATGGGCGGATCAAGCCCTGCAATAAAAGCATATATCCAGATCATACTCCATAACAAAATTAGCGGCAACCATCTGAGATAGGAAGGCCAGGCAATTCGTTTGAAAATAAGGGATAAAAACCCGAATAAAACAGCAACATGCATTCCGGATACACTTAACACATGTATCGTTCCCGTATTGGTGAAGGCCTGTATGCTTTCGGCACTGATATCGCTCCGCGAACCATATAATAAAGCTGACACAATAGCAAAGTTCTCATCCCCTTTAATATGGGGTCGAAGCTTGAGCAAAAAATATCTTCTCATTTGTAAAGCGAGCGCAATCAACGAAAAAGTCGTTGTTTCTTGCCGGCTGATCAGCTTGTACTGACCAGAGACTGCGAAAAGTTCATGGTAGACATACTGCCTTTTCAAATACGCCCTATAATCAAACTCCATTGGATTGAATGGCGGAGCTATTTCCCGGGGCTGACCTTTTAACCACAATAGGTCACCAAACTGCAGCGTATTCTTCTGGCTGGATTTTAGGGATAACATGAGTCTACCTGTCGTTTCTATAAATTCACCTTTTTGGTAAGCCCCTATTACCTCTGTAGAAAAACGAATGATACCACGCTTCACTTTGGGCTCTTCAATAATTTTGACCACATAACGATCTGTCATTATATGGGAGAAATGACCGATTGCAACCAAAGGGTCCTCGCGCCAAAATTGGAAGATCCCAAATAATACAATAGATACATAATACCCGCAGGTATACCCGTATTTGCGAATTGTACCTTTAAAAAAATAACTAATTATCGTTAACAGAGTCATCACAACCAATACCTGCTGTATAAATTGAAAAATAGGGCGCGAAATCGGTATTTTAGGGACGAAAAGAAGTGTCGCAATATATAAGATAGCTATCTTAAGAATAGGCAGCCGCTCTAATCTTTGTGTAAAACTCAGCTCTTTCATAACTGCCACCGCAACTGTACCTTAACCTCGGATTTTCTATTGCCCTCAATTTGGTCTAATCCAGTCCCGATATGCTCTCGTCCCGGATAATAATAGACCCCATATTTGGCCCATACCTGAAGATGGCGACTTAATCGATACTGTAGGTTGAAATACATTCTCCATCCCCTTGTATTGTACATTCCAAACCCAGAGGCATATAATACGTCTCGCTCATAAGCATAGATCCGATTGTCATAACTTGCCGCATCGAAATACGCAATCCGCATATTCGACTGCAATTTTCCAGTGGTAGACTTCCAAAGTATATCCTGATAATACATATATCCGAAACCATTTTCCTGATACTCTTTTTGGAATAAATTGGCTTCTACCCGGGAGCGAATAGTCCATATTGAACTTAGGCGGTATTGAAATTCTATCCTGAACTGCTGTTTGCCGGTATTCACAAGCCCATGCTCGGTTTGCCCCTCTCCCTGGTAGTTCACTTGTTTCAATCGGTTGCGATAGCGCAACGAAAGTTGGCCTTTTTTGTACCACATGTAACTCAGCTGGCTAAAGAAATCGGCGCCTGTAGATAGCGTATCAGCCTGATACTTTGCTCCTGGAAAACGAAATACATCGGCATAATTCGACCAGAGCAATTTTCTTCCCAGTTGATAGGTAAGTCCCAAATAAGCACCCTGTTCGTTGGAGCTGTTATCCGATTCACCAAATCCTTGTCCATAAAAAGTATGAAAATTCTTCTTGTAGTCCCGAAGCAATATAACCGATGATAAACGTGGATGTAAACTTATGATAGCTCCTGTCAATAATGCTGAACCGCCATCGATACTATTGGCATATTCACCAAATAAATACGTGTTTCGAATCGTATAGTTTACGTATAAACTTATATTTCGGAGCAAATCACCTTCAAAGTCCGCCTCTTGCCGTATAGCATTGCCTTTTGTTTTAAAGGCATTCAATTGAGTCTGATTGAAATGAATACCCATTTTGATCCTTTTATAGCGCCACAATAGATTCAGTCCATAGGCTAGTTGAGATGCAGCATGACGGTATTGCTGTTCGGTTGCTGTCCGATGCAGTCCGGTACTCGCGATTGTTGAAATCGTAGCAGGAGAAGCGATACGGTGAACTTTTCCATCAATGGATCGATAGGAGATATAGGGTGTAACCTCAAATTGACCGATCTGTAGTGTCCCGGCAATGCCCCGCATAAAATTTGCCTCATTTAAGGAAGTATATGACTTTACTCCAATCCCTTGTCTTGCTGTATGCTGTACCAATCCCCCTTTTCCAAAATTCAAACCGTTCCACATACTGAGCCCTTGTCCGAATTGTAAAGCATAGTCGCCGATTACGATATTCCTGAATCGGCCAAAATGCTTTATCGATACACTTAGGCTATAGAAATCAAATCCCATTTTTTGTTTATCCCTAAAAAAGGGCTCCCCGGCATCTTTCTCCATATTGACCGCTAATTGAACCACAGCGTTCAATTGGGCTCTATACCTAAAAGCATAGCGATTGGCATCGCCGAGATAATGGGATTTCGTCGTATCGACAATACGGTACCCTTTTGCTTTTTCGAGTGTCCGGGCATATCGTACCGTAAATTCCTGTTTAAAATTTCTCGATTTCAGGGTTTCAAGAGGAGATCCGGGGCCTACCCTCACAAAAGGTAACAGTAAACTGATTACACGCTCATTAAATCCTTCAATAGACTGTAGTTCAAGCACGTCAATAAAATTTCCTGAAATGGTCCTATGCTCCAGTAGGCGCTCGATCAATAAAGGGTCCAAAAACTGTAATTCTGTGAGTTCTCTTCCATCCGTTTTGTTGAGATCGATCGGGTGTTTGAGATAATGATACCACTTTTCAGTGAATTCACTCAAATCAGCATCTGCTGCGAGCTCATCCGATAAGCTTTCAAATAAATCTTGGAGATCGATTTTTTCATTTGTTTGCGCCAAACAGGTTATTCCAATAAAACAACCTATAAAGAGCAAAATTTTGCTACAATATTTCATAATAGGTTTTAATTAATATTGGCTAAATGCTAGGCGATGAACCCTTTATCCCGGCAGAAAAACGATTCACTCCTATGAAATTAGGAAATATAAAACAATAAAAAAAGCCTGATGAAAAAATTTCATCAGGCTTTTTCTATTCTTTTATGATCAGATCAATTAAATATCAATTTTCGCATAACGTGCATTTTTCTCGATAAATTCACGACGCGGGGCAACTTCGTCACCCATCAACATCGAGAAGATACGGTCACA
The DNA here is from genome assembly GCF_002377215.1 of Sphingobacterium sp. UBA3519. Classification (NCBI taxonomy): domain Bacteria; kingdom Pseudomonadati; phylum Bacteroidota; class Sphingobacteriia; order Sphingobacteriales; family Sphingobacteriaceae; genus Sphingobacterium; species Sphingobacterium sp. UBA3519. The sequence continues at coordinate 167,767 of NZ_DFPI01000021.1, read as the reverse complement.
TTCAGCTGCATTTTCAATTGTCACCTGTCTTAAGGTACGCGTTTCAGGATTCATGGTTGTATCCCATAACTGCTCAGCATTCATCTCTCCAAGACCTTTATAACGTTGTACGTGTACACTATCTTCTTTACCTGATCCTTTCAAACGTTGAATCGCATTGATACGTTGGTCTTCATTCCAAGCGTACTCATGCTCTTTCCCTTTTTTCACCAAGTATAGCGGCGGTGTAGCGATATATACATATCCTCTTTCGATCAATTCCTTCATGTATCTGAAATAGAATGTCAGGATCAAAGTTGTAATGTGGGACCCATCCACATCGGCATCGGTCATGATGATGATGCGGTGATAACGTAACTTTTCAAGATTCAGCGCCTTAGCATCTTCGGCTGTACCCACACTGACGCCTAAAGCTGTAAACATGTTTTTGATCTCCTCATTTTCGTAGATCTTATGTTCCATTGCTTTTTCGACGTTCAGGATCTTACCACGTAAAGGCATGATCGCCTGATGTTTTCTATCACGACCAGACTTGGCAGTACCACCCGCAGAATCCCCCTCGACAAAATAGATCTCACATTTTGTAGGATCATTGTCTTGGCAATCGGCCAATTTACCAGGAAGTCCGGAGCCTCCCATAACGGTTTTACGTTGTACCAAATCACGGGCTTTACGTGCAGCAGCACGTGCTTGAGCCGCAATGACAACCTTTTGAACGATAGATTTTGCCTCACGTGGATTTTCTTCCAGATAAACGCCTAAGATCTCACCTACGGCAACATCTACAGCCCCCATGACTTCAGAGTTACCTAATTTCGTTTTGGTTTGCCCTTCGAATTGAGGTTCTGCAACCTTCACTGAAATTACTGCTGTCAATCCCTCACGGAAGTCATCACCTGTAATTTCTACTTTTAAGTTCTTAAGCAAACCTGACTTGTCCGCATACGCTTTCAAGGTACGAGTCAAACCACGACGGAAACCTGCAACATGTGAGCCACCTTCAATCGTATTGATGTTATTCACATAAGAATGGACATTTTCAGAATAGGTATCGTTATACTGTAAAGCCAGTTCAACAGGGATACCTTGTTTTACGCCTTCAACATAAATTGGTTCTGGAATCAACGACTGACGGTTACCATCCAAAAACTTCACAAACTCTTTCAGACCGCCCTCTGAATAGAATGTCTCTTTCTTTTCAGAACCGTCTTCATTTGCTTCACGCTCATCATTCAACGTCAAACTCACACCTTTATTTAAAAAGGCAAGTTCACGAAGACGATTGGCCAATGTATCGTAATTATAAACCGTTGTCTGCGTGAAAATCGTCGCATCTGGATGGAATGTTACAATAGTACCCGTCTTATCCGAAACACCAACTTCCTTCACATCATATAAGGGTTTACCTATTTGGTATTCTTGCTGGAAAATCTTTCCATCGCGATGAACCTCGGCCTTCAAAAGAGTAGACAGCGCATTCACACAGGAAACACCGACACCGTGCAGACCACCAGAAACCTTGTATGTATCTTTATCAAATTTACCTCCGGCGTGCAATACAGTCATTACAAGCTCTAGAGCTGATTTATTCTCTTTTTTGTTGATCCCTGTAGGAATACCACGACCGTTATCCCGGACAGAAATCGAATTATCTTTATGGATAGTAACGAAGATATCTGTACAATATCCCGCTACAGCTTCATCGATTGAATTGTCAACTACCTCGTATACCAAATGGTGCAATCCTTTTACACCGGTGTCACCAATATACATGGATGGACGCTTACGAACCGCCTCTAAACCCTCTAATACCTGAATATTATCGGCCGAATAGGTGGATGCATTTTTATTTTCTTCGCTCATTGAAAACCTCTTAAATGTAATATTCAAAAATACGAAATTTTGGCCGATTTATCAAGTCCATAAGGAAGTATTGAGCCTATATTCCGAATTATAATACCAGGGATAATTTTACTTTTTTATTACTAAAAACTAGAATTTCGATTTTTTTATGTTAGGTTTGTTTTCAGTAATAATTTGCAAATAACAAAAAAATGAACACTATATTTTCAATTGTATCGAAAGTTTCCTTTGGCCTTTTATTGGTTGGAACTATTGCATCATGTAACCAAGGTGCAAAAACAGCAAACGAACCTGCAAAAAATGATTCCAATACGGTAAGCAAGGAGAGCCAGGAAAGTAACAAAGATAAAATCGTCTATTTAAATTCGGATTCACTTTCTGAAAAATATCAATATTTTAAAGACATTAAATCAAAGCTTGAAAACAAAGTAAAGAAAGCACAAACAGATCTGCAATCCAAAAGTACTGCGTTCCAACGGGAAGTTGCCGAATATCAAAAAAATGCCGCTACAATGTCTGCTCCTGATAGACAAGCTACGGAACAAAAACTGGCACGTAAACAAGATGAGCTTGCACGTTTAGACCAAACAGCTTCTTCTTCCATTGCAAAAGACGAGTCTGAAGAATTCAACAATGTCTATAATAAAATTACTGAATTCCTGAAAAAGCATGCTGCAGAAAATGGCTACAAGTTGGTGCTGACTTATTCGAAGACCAACCCAACTGTATTGTATGCCGACCCATCTTTGGAAATCACGAATGAGGTAATCAAACAGTTGAACGAAGAATATAAATCTTCAAACAAATAGAAGATCATCACAATTAAGGAAAGCCATCGACTAAGTTGATGGCTTTTTTTATTTTCTTTCTTATCTTGTCCTTACTAAAATTAGATTTATGGTCAGAACGATTGTTGAAAAAGAAATCGCAAACTACGAATGGATAGATATAGCTGAGCCAACTTCAGAAGACTTCGCCTTCATCAAAGAGCGCTTCAATTTGAATGAAGCTTCGATCAAGGATTCCAAAGAACCAGAACATCTACCTAAAATTGAAGAATTTGAGAATTATACTTTTGTGATTCTTCGTGTCATGTCGGACAATTTCAAAGAAAATTCAGACAGTATCGGAGAAATCACCGATCGCCTGACCATCTTCTATGGAAGTGATTTTGTGATTACGGTACACAAACGTCGCATCGAGTTTTTAGAAAAACTTAAAAATATTGAATTCACTTCCATCAAGACAAGAAATAGCCGTAAACTGGCTGTATTTATCACGACTGCAGCTGTATTTACCTTTAGCCAAACGTTAGAGCAACTTTCCACACGAATCGATGCTTACGAAGAATTGATATTCCTCAAACGCATGAAACAACAGCCGATACTGAAAAATCTTTATTTTATCAAAAGGCAGATTGATGTTGCGCGAAAGGTCATCTTTCTCTACAGGGAGGTCGTCGAGCATTTTCATTCTTCGTCAAAAAAAGATGTCTATACCCGGGATTTAAAAGATCTGCAGGTCCGGACATCAACCTTGTACGAAAACTTATCGGAAAATGTAGCTCAACTGCTTAATGTGTATTTCAACATCTCATCTAATCACACGAATGAGATTATGCGTATCCTGACAATTTTCTCCGTATTTTTTATGCCCATCACTTTTGTGGCAGGAATTTATGGAATGAATTTCAAAAATATGCCCGAACTTGAATGGTACTATGGATATCCAGTAGCCATGGGGATCATGGTGGCCATATCCCTTGCCATTTATCTGTGGTTCAAAAGAAAAGGTTGGCTATGATAAGCCAACCTTTTTCTTTGCCGTAGTAACCAAAAAATCTTTAAGATAGAATGGCTCGAAATAAGCAACATCCTCAAACTCTTTCCGCTGAAATTTATCAAAGGCCAACGTCGACAGAAAAGCCGCGGAATCATCAAATCCGCTCAATACATTCACTCGATCCGTTGCGTTGAACAAATCTTCAAATTTATCGGCACCCGAACCAAATAAATGGACACGATTGTAGTTCAGCAATAATTCATTGAAATAATCGAAATCGATAATTTCTGCTGATGTTGCTTTCACCAATGCAGCATTATGGTCATAAACAGCCGTATACACTTCCATACGACGGGCATCGATCATGGGAAGATAAGCATCACCTGCTGTTAAACCAAATTGCTCCTTATACCCTAGAAACAAAGCTTCTAACGTATTAATAGCGATTAAAGGTATATCTAACGCATAACAGAGACCTTTGGCCGTAGATACCCCTATACGTAAACCTGTATAAGAGCCAGGTCCCATGCTCACCGCCACAGCACTTAAATCCTGCATCGTTCGGTTAGTCTGTTTAAGGACTTCGGCGATCAAAATAGTCAATTTAGCCGCATGAGCATTAGGTTCATCGAGATCGAGAACCTGTAACGTTTGACCATTTTCACTCAAAGCAACCGAGCAAATCGTGGTTGAAGTATCAATTTGTAAAATTAAATTATTCATCGTCATTATAGAAATCAAGGTACAGGATCATGCCCGTGGCCGCCCCAGGGATTGCAACGTGCAATTCGTTTCAAAGCCATCCACCCACCTTTGAAGGGACCATATTTCAGAATCGCTTCCTTACCGTACTGAGAACAGGTAGGTGTATATCTACAATTAGCGCCTAAAAACGGTGAGATAAAAACTTGGTAGAAACGAATAATAGCCAAGAAAATAAAACTAAACAAGGGTCTAATCCCCTTTTTCCAAATAAACTTCAGCACATTCATCCTGCAATTTTTTCAGCATTTTATTCATTGCGGTGCTAAACACATCATACGCTAAGATCTGCTTGCCTACATATTGAATAGCTAGATACAAAGTTACATTATGTTTCAACAAAAACGGAATCAAATCATTCGATTTTTGTAAACGGTAACTCTCACGCATCATTCGTTTAATCGAATTGCGATCAACTGCTCTTTTGAACCTACGTTTGGATACGGAAATAATAGACTGACTTGAGGGAATATCGTCAGCCTCATTGTTTTTCTCGAAGATAAAAACAATTCTAAATGGATACAAGACAAAAGAAGAACCGCTTTTAAAAAGCGTATCAATACGCCTTTTCGCACATAACCGTTCTTCTTTTGTAAATGTATTTTTCATACGATGACTTAATCTTATTAGAAAAAGCTCTTATAAGCGGCCACCGATCCTTGTCAAAGATTAACCTTTGTGACGGTATTCGTCAGACACTGTAAGACGTTTTCTACCTTTAGCTCTACGTGAAGCTAATACTCTTCTACCGTTTGCAGAGCTCATGCGCTCTCTAAAACCGTGTTTGTTTCTTCTTTTTCTTTGCGATGGCTGAAATGTTCTTTTCATGACGCTATTATGCTAATTTGTTCTTACTTCAATTAATACAAAACTCCCCAAGAGGAATGCAAAAGTAAAGTTTATTTTAGACAAAAACAAACAATATTACGAACATTTAAAGTTAATGTAAAACGGATAAGCTAATTTATTCAGCTACAGCTTCAAAAAACAATTTTTCAACTACCGTAAAATAAAAATCAGCACAGTTTGACTGTGCTGATTTTTATAAATGAAGTATAAACCCTGCCCTATTTATTTTTCAGAATATCTCTGATCTCAGTCAAAAGCGTTTCTTCTTTTGTCGGTGCTGCAGGGGCCGCCGGAGCTGCTTCCTCTTTACGTTTCAACGAATTTAAAGCCTTAATAACACAAAAAATACAGAATGCTACAATTAAAAATTGAATAACCACATTAATAAAGTTTCCATAATTAATAGATACTTCAGCTTGTTTAGTCGCTTCATCAGCAGCTTTCAAAATCAATTTTTTGGATGAAAAATCAACACCCCCAGTTAAATAACCAATGGGTGGCATGATAATATCATCAACCAATGAGGTAACAATTTTACCAAAAGCTCCACCAATGACAACACCGACAGCTAGATCTACTACGCTGCCACGCATTGCAAACTCTTTAAACTCTTTTAAAAATCCCATATTTAAATTTTTTAGTCCATGAATTATGACAAAACTAATAATTGTCACATAAATCTAATTAAAATATGCTAATTTTTTATCGTTAAACTCATATTGTGCTATATTTTCTAACCCATGTCCTACTTTATAAAAAAGACATGTACCCCGCACCCCACTAATTTTTATTAACTTTAATTTCTTATATTTGCCCGTTAACTAGTAAAATATCAAGATATATTGTATATTGTTAGTACTTTATTTCATACAGTAATTAAAGCCCAGCATCAGATAGCATATCTATGAAAAAGATTCTTATAGCAGACGACCACGGCATTGTACGATTAGGAGCCTCCGTTATTATTAAAGAAACTCTTCAAAAAGCAGAAATATTCCAAGCTGAAACCTTTGACGAGGTTCTTGAAAAAATAAAGGTAGAGGATTTCGACCTATTATTATTGGACATTAATATGCCGGGAGGAAATAATATACGTGTCGTTGAGGAAATCCTTCAAATTCGGCCAAGCATTAAAATTTTGATTTTCTCATCTTATGACGAATCACTTTATGCTTTACGTTATATCGAAGCCGGAGCAGTAGGCTACCTAAACAAAACAACAGCTATGGCTGAACTTTCCAATGCTATTTTGGCTATTCAGGATAGAGGAAAGTATATGTCGAGCAACGTACAGGACCTATACATTCAGAAATTGACGCAGAGTAAGTCTGAGCTGACAAAACTAAATCCGTTGGCACGTTTGTCAAATAGAGAGGTGGACGTTGCTAAACAATTGATAAAGGGACTGGGGATTATTGAAGTATCTAGCTTGTTGGACTTAAGCCCTTCAACAGTGAGCACGTATAAAAGCAGAATCTTTGAAAAACTCAATGTTTCTAATATTCCTGAACTTATCGAACTGTTCAGAATACACTCCAACAACTAGTCATTTTGTTGGAGTGTATTTTTATCATACTAAATTAACTCATCCATCGTGACAACAGGAACATCTTTTACGTTCAGATCTTTTAAAGGTTGAGATTTCTTATAAGAATACCCCACCTCTGCTTCTAAATCCCATAGCATCGGTGCCAAAAAGTTAAGACAGGTTGTAAAACCTTGAACCGTTGCAGAAAAATCACCCGTGTCTTTCGAGTTTTTAGCTTCATTTTCGATCTCAAAGGGACCACTGAAACCACGCTCTTGCAATAAGTCAACAAACCCGCGCCAATCCATACTGTCAGATCCGCCAAAGCCTGGCAACATAGCTTCGTAATGATGTCTATCCCAGTCGTGGCCCGGTATACTTACATTCGCTTTTTTAGCCAATTCGGCGTCAACATGCTGCATGGGATACATCCCGCCCCAATCAATACGTGCAGCAGTCTGTAGATTACGCGTAGTCTTCACATGTATACGTTGTAAGCGCGTGATGTCCGTATTACGAATAACGTCTATTGGGTTTGTATTTTGCCAGACATCATGTGAAGGATCATAGATCTCACCATGAGCCTTACTTGGTATCATCGCATACATTAATTTACGAGCAGCAAGCACTGCTGGAAGATTGTTATAGGTAGAGCTATAACGTGATGAGCGCCATCCTTCCATTGGGCAGTTCTCATAAAGGATCGTTACACCTAAACTCTCTGCATAATTAACAATGGGCGCAAATACACGCTTGTATTCTTCAAGATTTTTCTGAAATCCATCAATTTGATTGCCCAATTCATGATTGTAGCCCACAAATGTCCCTACCTTAACGTTATTTGCATCACCTCCCAGCAAATGTGCAATACGGATCAATTTCAATAAATGATTTTGATTCTTCACTCGTTGCTCAGGATCTCCGCCAATCATATTTTCAAAAGCACCAAGCGAAAGTTTTAAATCAGCCTGATTGAACAGCTCAATGATTTCCCTCGCTTTTGCAGGAGTAAAATCATCATAATCCAAATGCGTTGCGGTATGATCTTCACGGGTACCATCTTTTCTAAACACACAAAGGTCTATCCCCCCTGCTCCGATTCTTTTGGTCGTCTGAATCAACTCTGGTAAGGATAATTTATCAAATGCAGAACTCATTACCCATACAGGGTTATTTAATTTTGTCGTCATAGCTTGTATAATTGTCTTATTTCGGTATTTAAAGATACTAAAAAAGCCATCCGATTGGATGGCTTTTTGTTATTTTATGGTGAATCAATTAGTCTACATTATCATGTAGGAAAGAATTGTTCGGTCTAATTTCAGTATTTCCGTCTTCAAAGGAAAGTGTAAAACGAGACACCTGAGATTGTGAAGAATGCGGTGTATCTTCCAATGACATTTGTTTCCGCTTATAAGCAGGCTCGTTTTCCAACTCATGTAGACCATTAGAAGATTTTAGTTTCATGCTCAATTCTTTAAGACGCAAGATGCGTTCTTTTGTACGAACCAGCTGATCTTCAAACGAAACTTGCTCTTCTTCTACCTGAGGGACTTCTACTTGCTCATTTGTTGTACTTGATGAAAATGTAGGTTTTTCCTCATATCCTGACGCAGAAGGAGCTGTGTAAGAATCAAACACTGTTGGCATCTGGAATTGAAACACTGACGGTGAGGTTTTCAACTGAAAATCACTATCTCCAAATGTAGTTTCCTCTTCATAACCACCATCAAAACCCAAATCATGACGTATTACCTGTGGTTCCTCAACAGCTACCTGTTGTTGTACCGCATTTCTGGGAGAAGTGAACAAGTCAGATTGCAAATTATTTGGAGTAGAAGTATTTGTAGAAGGTGCTGGTGTATCCACACGTTGAACCGGAGTTACGAAACTATTCGTAGCTGGAACTTCTCTTGGTGCTACCTGAGAAACAGGTTTGATAAAAGAATTAGCCGGTTCAGCAGTTAAGGGCATAGACACCTTTGTATTTTCACGTTCTTTATCACGTTCTTCAGATGTTTGAAAACCAGTGGCAATAATTGTTACTGACAATTCGTCTTCAAAATTCTCATCAATACAGTTACCCCAGATCAAATCTGCTGACAAACCAGCTTTTTCCTGAATGTAATCCGTAATGATCGCAACTTCATCCATAGTTACTTCTTTCGTTCCAGAAGTAATATTCAATAAAATATAGCGAGCACCTTCAATCTCATTGTCTTTCAACAATGGAGAAGCTAAGGCACCTTCCACTGCACGTAATGCACGATCTTCACCTTCGGCAACAGCATTTCCCATTATGGCAACACCACTATCGTTCATAACAGTGCGAACATCTTTAAAATCGACGTTTACATAACCAGGGATAGTTATTATTTCGGCGATACCTTTTGCCGCGGTAGTCAATATATCATCTGCTTTTGCAAAAGCCGCAGTCATGGTCAAATTACCAAAGATCTCACGAAGGCGGTCATTTGAGATCACAAGATAAGAGTCTACATATTTACGTAATTCCGAAAGTCCTTCCTCCGCTTGTGAACGACGGCGTTTACCTTCAAACGTAAAGGGCGTAGTTACAATCGCAACAGTTAAAATACCCAATTCTTTGGCAGCTTTCGCTAATACAGGACTAGCACCGGTACCAGTACCACCGCCCATACCAGCTGTAATAAACAACATCTTGGTATTGGTACCCAACATACGTTTGATATCTTCAATACTTTCGATCGCTGAATTTTCACCTACATCAGGATCTGCTCCTGCTCCCATTCCTTCGGTCAGACTTATCCCCAATTGAACTTTATTTGGGATCGGGCTCAATTCCAATGCTTGCGCATCAGTATTACACACGATAAAATCTACCCCACTAATTCCTTGTTTATACATGTGGTTTACGGCATTGCCGCCACCACCACCAACCCCAATAACCTTGATTATTGAAGATTGTTCTTTTAACATTTCAAACTGTATTGACATAACTTATCCCTATTTAACTTACAATGAAGATGATATCAAAACGAATCAAACCCACTATATGTAATGTAATAATAATATAATTTCAACAAAAGTTTTCCACATTTGTTAAATTGTGGAAAACTTCAACTATTGTGGAAAACTTACTTCTTATCTAAAAAACTTGCGTCATCGATTTCATTACCGTCTTTGATAAAACGTTTGAACCATGACAATAATCCTTGCTCCTTTTGTTGCTGTTCAGAAACTTCTTTTGTTGTCACCGTAGCGGCCTGCACTTTTTTAGATGGGGCGTGCATTTCTCTCCGGCTATCTTCCTCTTCCTCGTGCGACTGGATTCCCTTGATCAACAAGCCGATACTTGTTGCATACAACGGACTTTTCAATTCTTCAAACAACGGTTTTGGTAAAACCTCGTTCTTAGAAAGATATTCATTCGGAAATCCGATACGACAATCTATTCCAGTAATATATTCAACAAGTTGTACCAAATGTTTTAATTGAGCACCACCACCGGTAATCACAATACCACCGATCAGTTTATTTTCATATCCAGAAGATTTGATTTCATAATACACGTGCTCAATAATTTCCTCCATTCTAGCTTGGATGATATAAGCTAGGTTTTTAACAGAAATTTCTTTTGGTTCACGACCTTTTAATCCGGGCACGCAAATCACCTCATTTTCTTTGTTTTCATCAGCTAAAGCTGATCCAAAGCGAGTTTTCAACAATTCAGCTTGGGAACGCAAAACAGAACATCCCTGACGGATATCTTCTGTGACGATATTACCGCCTAAAGGAATCACGGCTGTGTGACGAATAATTCCTTCATGGAAGATGGCAACATCTGTGGTTCCACCACCGATATCTACTAATACAACACCAGCATTTTTTTCGTCTTCATCCAATACAGCTTCTGAAGACGCTAAAGGCTCGAGAATCAATTCAGCAACTTCCAGATTGGAATTATCAATACATTTTTTGATGTTTTTAATATCAGTTACACGTCCCGATATAATATGGAAATTTGCTTCAATACGACGCCCCGCCATACCGATAGGTTCGCGAATCCCCGGCTCGTTATCTACCGTAAATTCCTGTGGTAAAACATGTATAATTTCTTCTCCTGGAGGCAGTACCAGTTTATACATATCCGAAATCAGTCGTTCGATATCGCGTCGAATGATTTCGTCGTCACCATCGGTTTTGGTAAATATTCCACGGTGTTGAATACTTTTGATGTGTTGGCCAGCAATTCCCACATTCACCACTTTAATATCCACATTAGACTGCGCTTCGGCTATCTCAACAGCCTCTAAAATACTTCCCACAGTTTTCTGGATATTAGCAACTACTCCGCGGCTTACACCGGCAGAGTCCGCTTTCCCCACACCTAATAATTCAATTTTGTTTCCTGAGCTACGTCTCCCAACCGTAACACAAATTTTGGTAGTACCAATATCGAGTCCCACGATAATTGGGTTTTCTCTTTCAATTTCTGCTGCCTTTGAGTTCATAATTTCCTGTATTGTTGCTGTATTACTATAATGTATTATTTGCTACTTTTTTTTGTTTGATCGCCTGAAAAACTCCAGTTTCCTCGTTTTTCACAGATGATCTGACCTCCATATTTCACATTGACAACACCGTAAGCATTTATACCTACCTTTGGCATGATCTGCGTATAAAAGGTCTTTAATAATTCAAATTTTTGTTCCAATGAATCTGCCGATCCAACAATTAATTGCTGTGTCCCTACACGAGGTACAAGTTCAATATCCTTATCCGAGTTCACATATATCTGCACAACCTGATTACTCCATAATTCGTCATTTTTGATAAATTCAACGACCTTAACCAAATCTTTAACCAATGGTGTTGCTATGGTATCCAGTGCTTCATTATATCCTTCTGCGATATTCCCTGTTGCAACCATGATGTGCGGTATATACTTCAACGTTGTCGGTATCTTCAATCCTTTGGGGTCAACATAAAACTCCTTTCCATTTTTGTTGATGATCCGCATGACAGCCTCGCGCTGATTAATATTAATTCTGATCGTACCATCCATATCGGCATGTATACTGGCATCGGACACATAAGGTAATTTACGTAAGGTTTTTTCAACTTTCTGAAAGGGAATTCCATTGACTTTCTTTCCCACGAAACTACCATAGTTATGTTCTATTAACTTAGAGATATCCGCCTGATCAATAAAGGCTTCTGTACCTTCAATGACAATCTTAATATCTTTACAAACTTGCTGCTCATCACGTTTCCCCACAATAGTCATAATCACGACGACAACAATTACACCTATAAAAAATAGTGTAAAGTAGAGGACACGATTCCATTGTATGTTACGTAATTTTTTAAGCATGCTCTAAAATTGCCTGTAACGGTTTAACCAATTTGTCAATATCACCTGCCCCAACTGTAACAATCAGTTCCGGCTTTTCATCGCGTGCAAATTCCAAGACTTCTTCTGCAGTTACAAGCTGTTTTTCCGCTGCCGTAATTTTATCCAATAACCAACTCGAATTGATCCCTTCAATAGGAAGCTCCCGTGCAGGATAGATTTCCATTAACAACAGCTTGTCAGCCATGGACAATACCTCGGCGAAACCATCCACAAAATCCCGCGTACGCGTAAATAAATGCGGCTGAAAGACCACATTTAACTTTTTCGTAGGATACAATTTCCGCATCGAAGTTAAAAATGCACGCAGTTCCTCTGGATGGTGCGCATAATCATCAATATACACCGCTCCAGGTTTACGGACAATATATTCAAACCTTCTTTTCACGCCTTTAAATGTCGTCAACGCTTTCTTAATAGCTTCGTCTGCAATTCCAAGTAAACGGGCTACCGCAATCGCAGCTACCGCGTTTTCAACATTGTGGATACCAGGGATACCCAAATGAATATCATCTATTCGTCCGTTGGTATCTTGGTAATCAAAAAAGAACTCTCCATCGCGTACATGCACACTGGAAGCATATGCATCAGCGATTTCATGGCCTGAATAACTTATTTGCCCCTCAAACTCGAGGCCTTTTTTTATAATACGTGTACCTCCTTCAACAACTTTATCCAAGAACATTTGGAACGATTCAAGCAAATGGCTCCGATCGCCATAAATGTCCAGATGATCCGCATCAGAAGAAGTTACTATTGCGATATTGGGGTGAAGCGTCAGGAATGAACGATCAAACTCATCAGCCTCAACCACAACTGTATTATTATTTCCATAAAGCACATTGGTACCGTAGTTAGAACTGATTCCACCCAAAAAGGCCGAACAGTCGTAGCCCGAATCTTTCAATACATGTGCCACCATTGTAGAAGTTGTCGTTTTACCATGTGTACCAGCAACCGCTACTGTAAATCTACTTTCACTAATGATCCCCAAAACTTGAGATCGTTTATAGAGCGTATGTCCTTGTGATTCAAAAAAAGCTTTAATCTTCGAATCTTTAGGAATAGCCGGTGTAAAAATGACTAATGTCTCCGTCGTAGGTACGTTAAAAATAGCATCAATCGTATTGATATCATCCTGATAGGAGATCGCGATCCCTTCCTTGACTAAGGTTTTAGTCAGCTCAGTTTCTGTACGGTCATATCCATCCACCTCACAGCCCAAATGCTTAAAATAGCGTGCAAGGCCACTCATGCCTATACCACCTATTCCGATCAAGTAAACTTGTTTTATTGCATCTAGATTCATACTTCGTCTATTTTTTTTTAACCAATTTATACACCTCCTCGGCAATCTGCACATCAGCATTCAACTTACCGAGTTTTTTAATATTCCCACTTAATTGTGAGACATGATCTGCGTCTTTTAATAAAGTTAAAGCAGCAGGTATTAAGTCTCTTTGTGCATCACTATCCTTCACCAGTAATGCAGCACCTTTATTGACCAATGCCATTGCATTTTTGGTCTGATGATCTTCGGCCACATTGGGTGAAGGCACAAGGATAACAGGTTTTCCAACCACACAGAGCTCAGAGATGGTACCGGCTCCAGCACGGCTAATAATCAAATCTGCCGCAGCATAAGCATAATCCATGCGCTGAAGAAAGGCCAGCATCTTGATATTACCTGGAAGTTTACCTGTCAACTCCGCGTGTAGGTTTTCAACATAGAAACTACCGCATTGCCAAATCAGCTGCACTTCTTCCTCCTTTAGCTCATTCAGGTAAGCAACAACACTTTCATTTAATGTTTTAGCCCCCAAACTACCGCCAAGTACCAAAATTGTTTTTTTGTGTGGATCTAACGCAAAGAACGCTAAGGCCTCCTCTCTTTTTCCCGCTATCGCAATAGACTCGCGTCTTATTGGATTGCCGGTGAGCAATACTTTGTCCGCAGGAAAGAATTGCTCCATCCCCTCATAAGCCACACATATTTTTGCAGCCTTAGCACCAACTTTTTTGTTGGTTACACCAGCATAGGAATTCTGTTCTTGCACGACTGTTGGCACCTCCAGCTTATTGGCCATCATTAGCAATGGACCTGAAGCAAAACCACCTACCCCTACAGCCACATCCGGTCTAAAATCCTTAATTATGCTTTTTGCTTTATTTAAACTTTTCATAAGCTTAAACGGCAAAAAGATATTCTTCCACAGCTGCTTTCTATTGATTCCCTGAATGTCGAGTCCAACAATCTTATATCCTGCTGCGGGCACTTTATCCATTTCCATCCGGCCATTGGCACCCACAAATAGAATTTCATTTGCAGGATCCATTGCCTTCAACGCATTTGCAATTGAAATCGCCGGAAAGATATGTCCTCCGGTTCCACCACCACTGATAATTACGCGAATTGCCATGCTTAATTTATTATTATGCAGGAATAGATCCTATAACCACTTTTTTCGGTTTAGGCTTTTCATCCAGCTCTTCTTTACCTTTTAATTCTTCAATATTTCTACTCACACTCAGGATGATTCCCAAGGCGACACTCGTAAATAAAATCGAGGTTCCTCCCATACTCACTAGTGGAAGCGGAACCCCCGTTACTGGTCCCAATCCGACGGCAACAGCCATATTGGCCAAAGCCTGAATTGTCAAACTAAATCCCAAACCCGCAGCCAGAAAAGTACCAAAAGCTTTGGGACTCATCGTGACAATACGTATACATCGATACATAAATGCCAAATACAGAAATAGCAGAATCACCCCCCCGACTGTTCCATATTCTTCAATGATAATCGCGTAAATAAAATCGGAATAAGGGTGCGGCAACACATTACGTTGCACACTATTTCCCGGTCCTTTTCCAAAAAGCCCACCAGTTGCTATAGCAATTTTCGCATTGTTTGCCTGATAATTTTTATCATCCTGGAAGGATACCGTTTTATCCACTTTTTCAGTATGAAAAAAAGATTTTACCCGGCTGATATAAGTCGTTCTACGGGGACCAAAGAAGATAACCATCATAAGGAGCACCCCTCCGCCACAACAAACAATGGCAATCTGCTTAAAACTAATCCGTCCGATCAAGAGCAATAAAACACTCACGCCAAACAGCATCAATGCGGTAGATAGATTGGCCAAGGCAATCAGAATAAACACACCACACACCGACCCCATAATGGGTAAGAACGATTTTTTCACATCTTTGATCTCTTCCTGCTTCCGGGATAACATCCTTGCAAGAAAGACGATAAGTGACAACTTTGCTAAATCCGATGTTTGAAAGGTCAAACCTATACCAGGGATAGTCAACCAACGACTAGCTTCATTAACTTTACTTCCGAACAACAGCGTAAACAACAATAAAGGGATTGTAATACCCATCATTATTTTGGATATACCCGCATAATACCGATAATCTAACTTGTGAGAAAGATACATCAGGACAAAGCCTATGGCAATGATAGAGAAATGCTTTAACAGATACATTTCAGTCCCTTTCCCTTCTTTATAAGCCAAGGTACCCACCGAACTGTATACAGCCAAAAGTGACCATCCCGATAAGATAATCACAATGATCCATATCCATCGATCACCCTTCAATTTAGACATTATATTCTGTAGCATATCCTTCCTCCTCTTATTGGGTTACACCATTTATAATTCCATTACAGCAGCCTTAAATTTATCGCCACGATCTTCATAATTCTTAAACCAATCAAAACTAGCGCAAGCAGGAGACAATAAGACGGTGTCACCTTTTTGAGCTAAGTGGGACGACAATACCACGGCATCTTGCATGGAGGTACTGTTGACAATAATCTCCACATCTTGTTCAAATGCTTTATGAATTGCAGCCGTATCTTTTCCTAAACAAACGATAGCGCGCACCTTGTCTTTGACCAAATCAGCAAGCATACTGTAATCGTTTCCTTTATCCACGCCACCCAACAACAACACGATTGGTGTAGAGAAACTTTCCAAAGCATACCATACCGAATTTACATTCGTCGCCTTTGAATCGTTAATGTAATTTACACCGCCGATACAGGCTACATGTTCAAGGCGATGTGGAATATTCACATACGATCCCATACTTTCTCTCATCACTTGATTTCTCAATTCCTGCACTTTCGCAATTAACCCAGAAGCCATGCTATTATAAATATTATGCTTCCCCTGCAATGACAATTCCTCAGCTCTCATAGTGAATGTATCGTTATTTGGTGTATTAATAATTATTGTTTTGTTGGCATTTAAATAAGCCCCCAATTCAACAAGTTGTTCTTGTGTAAAAGGCAAATAGGTCCCTTTACTATGATGTCTTTCCAATCCTTTAACTGTTTCCGGATCGTCCAGGCAGTATATAAAATAATCCTTCTCCGTTTGATTCTGAATCATTCTGAATTTTGAATCCACATAATTTTCCATTTTATGGTCATAGCGATCCAAATGATCAGGAGTAATATTCAGTATAACAGCAACATCTGCTCTAAAATGGTACATATCGTCCAGCATAAAGCTCGATATTTCCAATACATAGCAATCGAACTGTTCTTTAGCCACCTGCAATGCAAAGCTTTTCCCGATATTACCTGCCAATCCGACGTTTAAACCGCCATGCTTAAGCATTTCATAAGTCAACATCGTCGTCGTAGACTTTCCGTTTGACCCTGTAATACAGATTAACTTTGCATCCGTATATTGCGCCGCAAATTCAATTTCTGCAATCACAGGTATATTCTTTGCTCTCAATGCAACGACCAATGGTACGGTCGCTGGAATACCAGGGCTTTTTACAACCAGTGCAGCATTCAAGATACGGCCTTCGTCATGTTGACCTTCTTCGAAAGCTATTCCCTCCGCTTTTAGTTGTTCCTTATAGTGGTCTGCAATAAGCCCTTTATCTGACACAAATACATCAAATCCCTTTTCTTTCCCAAGAATCGCCGTTCCAACACCGCTTTCGCCTGCCCCTAAAATGACCAAACTTCCAGATTGAGGATAATATGTTGTTGCAATATTTGACATCATTATCTAATTTTCAATGTTACAATAGTAAGAATGGCCAATATGATTCCTACAATAACAAAACGTGTTACAATTTTCGCTTCATGATACCCCTTCTTCTGAAAGTGATGGTGCAATGGTGACATCAAAAAGATCCGTCTACCCTCACCATATTTCTTCTTCGTGTATTTGAAATACGACACCTGAAGAATAACCGAAAGGTTTTCCAACAGAAACACACCACACAAAATTGGGATCAATAATTCTTTCCGGATCAAAATAGCAAAGGCAGCAATAATACCGCCGATCGCTAAACTTCCCGTATCACCCATAAAAACTTGAGCAGGATACGTATTATACCATAAGAAACCTACGCAAGCGCCAACAAATGCCCCAGCGAAAATCACGAGTTCTCCGGAATTGGGGATATACATAATATTGAGGTAATCTGAAAAGATCACGTTACCCGACACGTACGCTAAAATGGCTAAAGTAACACCAATGATAGCGGATGTACTCGTGGCTAAACCATCGATACCGTCCGTAATATTTGCGCCGTTTGAAACTGCCGTAACGATAAAAATAACAACAACTAAAAAGACGATAAAAGTCAGATAATCGCTCTGTAGTCCAAATATTTTAAACACCTTGGCATAATCAAACTCATTATTTTTATAAAACGGAATATTCGTCTTCGATGATTTTACGTTTTCAGCGTAGGTCTTCTCACCTGTACCTTCATTGATAACCACTTCAACAGGCTTGGTAGAGGTTGGTTTATCGACCCCTTTTCGAACTACGATATCTGGATGAAAGTACATCGTACAAGCAATTATTGCTCCCAAGCCAACTTGTCCAACAACTTTAAACTTACCAGCTAGGCCTTCTTTATTATGTCGAAAGACCTTGATATAATCATCTAAAAATCCAATTGCGCCCATCCAAAGTGTTGTCACAACCATGATAATCACATAGATATTCGTCAATTTAGCAAATAACAAGGTAGGGATAAGAATACCTGCAATAATGATGATCCCACCCATTGTCGGCGTACCAGCTTTCTTTTTTTCTCCTTCAAGCCCCAAATCACGAATTGTCTCTCCAACTTGCTTATTATGCAAGAATTGAATCAATTTTCCCCCAAAAACCGTGGTAATAATCAATGAAGCGATTACAGCCATAGATGTCCTAAAAGAGATGTATTGAAACAAACCTCCTCCAGGTATATGAATATATTCGCTAAGCCACGTAAAAAGATGGTATAACATATTTCTATTGTTCGTTAAATGTATTCTCTAAAACTTCTTTATCATCAAAATGATGTCTTACACCATTTATATCTTGATATTTCTCATGCCCTTTTCCTGCAACCAGGATAATATCCCCAGGATTAGCCAGCTGATATGCTGTCCTTATCGCTTCCTTACGATCAGCTATAGAAAGCGTCTTCGCCTTTTGGTCTGCTGCCACACCGGCTTCAATATCTTTAATAATCTGATAAGGATCTTCTGTACGCGGATTGTCGGACGTAATCAAAAATCGATCACTATAACGCAGAGCCGCTTCAGCCATTTCAGGTCGTTTAGTTTTGTCCCGATCGCCTCCGCATCCCAATACAGTAATAATTTTTTGTTCTGGACGTCGCAATGAACTGATGGTCTTCAATACATTTTCAACTGCGTCAGGAGTATGCGCATAGTCCACAATTCCAAAAACACCAGAAGTCGATTTCATCGTTTCAAACCGCCCCTCTGCCCCCTTCAAGGTACTGAGTGCGGTCAATACTTTCACCGTTTCCTGCTCAAGCAAGATAGCGGCACCATAAACCGCCAAAAGGTTATATGCGTTGAAATCGCCGATCAATTTTACCCATACTTCCTGTCCATCAACACTCATCAACATACCATCGAAATGGCTTTCAATCACCTTTGCTTTAAAATCCGCTCCAGAACGTAAGCCATAGCTTTTCCGATGTGCCACTGTATTTTGAAGCATGACCTGACCATTTCTATCGTCAGCATTCGTCAAAGCAAAAGCATTCGCATCCAGATCGTCAAAAAACTTCTTTTTCGCTTTAATATAGTTATCAAAAGTTTTATGGAAATCCAGGTGATCATGCGTAATGTTCGTGAATATTGCACCCGCAAACACCAAGCCTGCAATACGTTCCTGAACGACAGCATGCGAACTAACCTCCATAAACGCATAATCACAGCCATCATCAACCATATCCCGTAACAATTTATTCAATTGAATAGGGTCTGGTGTTGTATGCGTTGCTGGTATAATCTTTGTTCCAATTTGGTTTTGTACTGTAGATAATAAGCCTACATGGTAGCCTAGCTCAGTAAACAGCTGAAACAACAATGTGGCTACTGTCGTTTTACCATTCGTACCGGTCACCCCAACAAGTTTCAACTGCTCAGCAGGATTTTCGTAGAAATTAGCCGCAGCAACCCCTAAAGCATAAGCAGAATCAGCCACCAAGATATAAGCGACAGAGTCTAACGTCTCTTCGGGCAACTCCTCTACAATAACGGCTCTTGCTCCCGAGGTAATTGCCTTGTCTACAAACAAGTGACCATCTGTTTGAACACCCCGCACTGCGATAAACAAACTTCCCAACTCCACTTTTCTGGAATCAAAGCACAAAGAGTGCACATCAACCTCTTCGAGGTTCCCTACAACCTGCTGTACAGGGATAGCATGCAATACTTTTTTTAAATCCATCATTTACTTAAGTTCTAAATTTATCGCCGTTCCAAAAGGCAGTTTTTGCCCCGCAGCTAACGACTGTATTCCAACTCTTCCTTTTCCCGTCACGTGCGCCTTAAATCCGGCATTCTCCACAACATATAAAGCATCCATCAAACCCATGCCAACCACATTCGGAACAATTCCTTCTTTATATTTTAAATCCATAAATGGCACGCCTCGTGTAGAGGTATCCACCTCTCCTCGGCCAATTGTATCCCAATTCACGGTATTAATTCCCAACCTATCGTACACTTTTTTACTAGCTTCCTTCGAACCCTGCAAAGTCAATGGCATTCTTCCGCCTACATTGACCGCTTTAAACGTCTTTTTCCCCTCCATTTCCATATCGTTTGCATATACCATGTCTGCAAGCTCTTTAAACACGGGCCCTGCAATCGATGCACCATAGTATCCATTTCTCGGGTTACGGATTACCACAATAATGGAATATTTTGGATCCTCCGCAGGAAAATACCCCGCGAATGAAGATTGATATCGTCTGGCACCGTACCCTCTCGAACCATCAGCCATCTGTGCTGTACCTGTTTTACCACCAGAGCTATATAACGGACTAGCAACACTTCTACCTGTTCCTTCAGTCATAACACCTTCCATCATTCCCCTCACCTCTGCTAAAGCATGATCCGAAGCGATCTTTTCGTTAATCACTTTCGCTTGAAACGTTTGAATTGTATTTCCTAAATGCCGAATTTCCTTAACAAATAGCGGCGCTATCAACTTTCCGTTATTTGCGACAGCATTATAAAATGTCAACGTTTGCAATGGTGTAATTTTCATTTCATAGCCGTAAGCCATCTGTACCAACGATAACCCGCTCCAGCTTTTGCTTTTCGACGTTTTCACCAAAGGCACACCTTCTCCGGGAATCTGTAGATCGAGCGTCTTACCAAAACCAAAAGAATGTAGCTTTGATGTAAACTGATCCGGGTTATCCTTATAAGCTTGATATACAAACTTCGTAACACCCACATTCGACGACTCCTCAAAAGCCCTTTTCGCTGAAATTATAGACTTCTTAGGCGCATGTGAATCACGAATCGTATGCTTATAAATTGGCCAGTTACCATTACCAATATTCACAGTTGTACTCGAGTCTATTTTCTTATCATCAATCAAAGCCAGATAAGAAGCTAACTTAAATGTTGAACCTGGATCTGCACTTTGTGCTATTGCAAGATTGAACTTTTCACGGTAGACTCCGTCTTTATCGCGCATAAAATTAGCCACCGCACGCACCTCGCCTGTTTTCACCTCCATCATCACAACACAGCCCTCATCCGCATTACTCGTAATCATCTGCTTCTCCAGAGCCCTTTGCGCCATATCCTGCATATTCACATCAATAGTAGAGATAATATCAGACCCATCAACCGGGGCAACCTCAATATCTTTGTTAACAGGAATCCATACCCCACCAGCAATACGCTGCATTAACCTCTTTCCGCTTCTTCCGTCGATATATTCGCCATATGCCCCTTCCAAACCAACATGAATATTTTCTTTCACATTTTTATAACCGATGGTTCTCGCAGCGAGATTGACAAAAGGTAAAATACGCTTATTCTGCCTATCTGTAATCAAACAACTTGGAAAACGTTCTTTATTGACACGTGCAGATTTAAGTAAAGGGAATTGTTTTACCCGCTTTAAATCTTGGTGTGACACATTACGTTTGAGCAACAAGTAGCGCTGCTTTTTATTCCGTGCCTGTTTTAATAATGTCAAATACTGCCGAGATGATTTATCTTTAAAAAAATCAGCAAGTTTAATAGCCAAGGAGTCAACTTTCAAATTGAAATACTCTTCATCTTCTTCGGGAATCGCCATTGCATCAAAACGAAGCTCATATTCAGGCACCGAAGTAGCCAATAAGCTTCCGTCATTTGAATAAATATTACCACGAGCAGCTTCCACCTCCCGTTCCTGAATAGAAAGGCTATCCGCTAAAGCTTTCCAATGCTCTCCATCGACATACTGCAACTTGGCCATTTTTCCAAATACCAAAAACGCAAGTAGTACGATAAGCCCAAAAGCAAAATAGACACGCACAAGAATCGTATTTCTGATACTCATAACTCTTCCTATTTATCTTCTTTATTCTCTATAACTTCAATCTTGATCGGTGGTTCCACACGCTCTTTCAACCCCAAAGAATCGACACGTTTGGCAATTTCTGTCTGTGTAGACATTTTCATCAGTTCGGCAGAGAGAGACTTATGATCCCAGCCCAATTCCTTTACCTCTTTACTCACTTTATCGATACTCCGAATAGTTCGCTCTGCAAAATGACGATTGGAAATATACAGTAACATCAGAAAGGCAACAAAAGCTCCGAAAGGCAAGTAATGCAATATTTTATTTAACGAAAGGTCTCCAACGGTAAAAAGCGTTTTAATAAACGCTTCTGTTTCTTCCGCCTTTTCCTCGACAGTTTCTTGCAGTTCCTCCTGAACTTCTTCACTCAATTCTTTCTGTCTTATCGTATTTCTGCTCATCCTCTCGCTCCATTTTTAAGACAAATTCAACTTTTCAGCAATACGCAGTTTCGCACTGCGCGATCTATTATTTATCGCCAACTCTTGTGCAGATGCCGTAATTGCTTTACGGCTCAACACATGAAATGGCTTAATTTCATTTCCAAAAAAATCCTTTTCAACTTCCCCTTTAAACTTACCTTTGGCCATAAAATTCTTAACCAAACGGTCCTCCAAAGAGTGATAGGACATCACAGCCAATCGGCCCTCAACACGGAGTACATCAACTGTCTGCAACAAAAATTCCTGCAACGCCTCCAACTCGCGATTCACTTCGATACGAAGAGCCTGAAATACCTGCGCATGGTACTTATGTTCTTTACCCTTTGGAACCATACGTTGAATCACCTCTTTCAATTCAGCAACAGTCTGGATCGGCTGTGACAAACGCGCAGTAACAATTGTTTTCGCAAGCGATTTAGCGTTCATGATTTCACCATACATACCAAAAATACGATGCAGATCCTCCTCCGAATAGGTTGCCAAAAGCGACTTTGCATCCAAATCGCCCACCTGATCCATACGCATATCCAAGTCTGCATCAAAGCGAATAGAAAAGCCACGATCTGCAGCATCGAATTGATGCGAAGAAACACCTAGATCTGCTAAAATACCATCTACAGAACGTACACCTTCCAAACGAAGGCTATTCTTTAGAAACCTAAAGTTTTGGTGTATCAACGTAAAGCGAGGATCGTCAATTGCATTTTCCAACGCATCCGGATCCTGATCAAAAGCAAACAACTTCCCCTTCGGCCCTAATCTCTTCAGAATCTCTCGAGAATGGCCACCACCACCAAAAGTCACATCCACATAAATACCATCCGGCTTAATAGCCAAAGCATCCATGCATTCTTGTAACATTACCGGAACATGATATACATTCTCCATACGCTTATAGTCCAAAATTAATATCTCCCATTACCTCCGCAGCCAAAGATGATATATCCTCTACACCGCCATCACCCATCAATTCCTCATACCCTTCTTTTGACCAAACCTCAATCTTATTAAATTGACAAGCCAAAACCAGCTCAGTGCTTATTCCTGCAAATTCCAGCAAACTTTTGGGCAACAAAACACGACCCGCAGCATCCAATGTCAATTCCGTAGCGCCACGCGTAAAAGCACGGACAAACGCCCGAACTTTAGGATCGAATTGATTCAATTTAGCCAGTTTAGCCGTCATCAAATCCCACTCTTCCCTTGGATAAAATACAAGATGTTTCTCAAAACCGCGATTCACCACAAGACCATCCCGCTCTACATGAGGCATTTGCCTCTTGAGCGCAGCTGGTAACACCATTCTTCCTTTGGCGTCTAACTTGCATTCGAATTCTCCGATCAACTGAGTCATGTCGTCAATTATCCTATTCTAATTTAAATGTAAAAGTATACACTTTCTCCCACTTTCCCCCACTTTATAACATAAAAAAGTTTTCCACATCAACAAATCGCTACAACAAACAGAAGTCGACTTCAAAAAAAACACATGTAAAACCTTATTTACAAGCAGTTAAAAGCCAATTTTCCTGAAAAATAAGCTATTACGCCAGAAGTGATTTTTTGCTCTTTTTTTATCAAAATCAGCAATGAATTGTAAAAATTTCCTCTTTAGAAATTTAATTTTGGCCAATTTTTGTCCCAAAAGGGGGCAAAGTGGGAGGAGTCAAAAACAGAAACAAAAGATGTGGCAGAAAGTGGGAGAAGGCTCCTCAAATAACCTGAACAGAATTCGTTATTGTCGAGTAAAACCAATAATTTTGCGTCAAATATAATTTTCATAACGATATGCACAGAACACACACTTGTGGAGAATTAACACTAGCTGACTTAGGGAAAACGGTTACCCTAAGTGGATGGGTTCAAAAATCGCGCGATTTGGGCGGTATGACTTTCATCGATGTTAGAGACCGATATGGTATCACACAATTAACGTTCAATGCAGATGATGATGCTTCCTTGCGCGCAAGTGCCCGTGAGCTCGGAAGAGAATATGTCATCAAGGTAACTGGAGAAGTTATCGAACGCTCTAATAAAAATGCTAAAATCTCCACTGGAGATATTGAAATCAAGGTTTCAAATCTTGAAATATTAAATGCCGCTAAATTACCTCCTTTTACAATAGAAGATGAAACAGATGGTGGTGATGACATCAGAATGAAGTTCAGATACCTGGATTTGCGTCGTAACCCCGTACGTGAAAACCTTATTTTACGTCATAAGACCTCACAAGAGGTACGCCGTTATCTTGACTCCCAAAACTTCCTGGAAGTAGAAACTCCATACCTGATTAAATCAACTCCGGAGGGAGCACGCGACTTTGTCGTACCTTCCCGTATGAATCCTGGAGAATTTTATGCGTTACCACAATCCCCACAGACCTTCAAACAATTATTGATGGTTTCAGGATTTGATCGCTATTTTCAAATTGTAAAATGTTTTCGTGATGAAGATTTGCGTGCAGACCGCCAACCAGAATTCACGCAAATAGACTGTGAAATGTCTTTTGTAGAACAGGAAGATGTATTAAATATCTTTGAAGGACTTGCAAAACATATCTTCAAAACAATCAAAGGTATCGACTTAGGCAATGTTCCGCGTATGACTTACGCAGATGCGATGCGCCTTTACGGATCAGACAAACCGGATATCCGTTTCGGAATGCAGTTTGTTGAACTAAACGAGGTTGCCAAAGGAAAAGGTTTCCCTGTATTTGATGCAGCAGAGTTAGTGGTTGGTATCAATGCGGAAAATTGTGCACATTATACCAGAAAACAACTGGATGCATTGACAGATTTTATCAAGCGTCCACAGATTGGCGCAACAGGCTTGGTATATGCGCGTGTGAATGAAGACGGTTCAGTGAAGTCGTCCGTTGATAAATTTTTCACACCAGAACAACTGTCGGCAATTGCAGAAGCGTTCCACGCGAAACCTGGCGACCTATTGTTAATTATGGCTGGTGGAACAGACAAAGTTCGCAAACAACTCAATGAATTACGCCTTGAAGTTGCGTCACAACTTGGTTTCCGCAACAAAGAAACCTTTGCTCCATTATGGGTTGTTGATTTTCCACTATTGGAATGGGACGAAGAAAGTGGCCGTTTCCATGCCATGCACCATCCGTTCACATCTCCAAAACCGGAAGACATCCCACTTTTAGATACCAACCCTGGAGAAGTGAGAGCAAATGCCTATGACTTTGTTTTAAACGGTGTAGAAGTAGGCGGTGGATCAATCCGTATCCACGACAGAGACCTTCAATCGCTCATGTTCAAACATTTGGGATTCAGCCCTGAAGAAGCAAAAAAACAATTTGGATTCCTGATGGAAGCCTTTACCTATGGGGCTCCCCCACACGGCGGATTGGCTTTTGGCTTTGACCGACTCGTATCCTTATTGGCAGGTTTAGATTCCATCCGCGACGTGATTGCCTTCCCAAAAAACAATTCGGGAAGAGATGTTATGATTGACGCACCGTCAACCATTCACCAAGAGCAACTGGACGAGCTAAGCTTAAATATTGCGATAAAAGCATAAATTATTTAACTCGATTTTCGAGAAACAATTTATTAACAGTATATTTAAAAGTTGGTAATTTTTACCAACTTTTTTTGTGAAAAATTAGCAGATTAGATGGCAGAGAGTACCCCTAATACGTTTATTAAGGAAAGTGCGCAAAAAGCATTTGACACCAAACACCGCGATATTATCAATTACAATATCGACAAATACAGCATGGCTTTCGAAAAAGGCAAGAGCAAATTTGCGGACCTTGAAAATAGTAAGATAAAAGCGAACCTGATCAAATGGAAGGTCATGGAAAATCTCGATCGCTATTTGTTGCAATTTGAAGCAAACTTCACGGCTCGAGGCGGAAAAGTAATCTGGGCCAATGATGCTACGGAAGCCTTGGACGAAATCTATTCGATCATTGCACGTAAAAAAGCAAAATCTGTCGTAAAGTCAAAATCGATGGCGACAGAAGAGATTGAGCTTAATCATTTTCTGGCTTCCAAAAATATTGAAGCCATAGAAACTGATCTTGGCGAGTATATCATTCAGCTGCTGGATCAAAAGCCCTATCATTTTGTTACACCGGCCATGCATTTGAGCCTGGAAGATATTGCCAAGCTTTTTCACGAAAAATTTGACACACCACTAGATGCATCTGCGGAGCAACTTACAATGAAGGCCCGTGAATTACTTCGAGATCGTTACCTATCGGCAGAAATTGGGATTACTGGAGCCAATTTCTTAATTGCTGAAACTGGAAGTATAGCAATTACCGAAAATGAAGGAAACGCCCGATTGACATCGACCTTCCCCAAAACACATATCGCCGTCGTTGGAATAGAAAAAATCATTCCCAATGTACAAGATTTAGAAGTCTTTTGGCCACTCCTGTCCACACATGGCACGGGTCAAAATCTAACAGTATACAATACGCTACTCACTGGGCCAAAACAGCCTTATGAATCAGATGGCCCCGAAGAAATGTATGTTATACTGCTTGACAATGGCCGCAGCAAGCTCTTAGCGCAAAAAGAACAACGTCAGGGTTTGTACTGCATCCGTTGTGGCGCCTGTCTGAATGTATGTCCAATCTACCAGAACATCGGTGGACATACCTATGAAACGACTTATCAAGGACCTATTGGATCGTTGATATCGCCGCATTTAAATGGCATGAAGGAATTCAAACACCTGAGCTACGCCTCCACACTCTGCGGAAAATGCACCGAGGTCTGCCCCGTTGGTATTGACATACAGCGCATGCTTCTCGTCAACAGAAAAGATTCAGTTGATCAGGGGCTGGCAACAAAAACGGAACAAAAAGTCTGGCAGTGGTTCACCTACGGGATAATGCGAAGAAAACTGATTGATTTCTTTGGCGGAAAATTCAAGAATTTCTTCCTCAAAAAACTCTTTCAGAAAACCTGGGGAGATCAACGGGAACTACCAAAATTGGCAGACAAATCTTTCTCTAAACAATGGAAAGAACATCAAAAAAATAAAGAATAACAAAAAAGAAAGAGGGAACCAATGGTTCCCTCCTCTACTAACACTCACCACTATTTAATATGAAAACTATCCTTGTTTAATTGTTATGAAGCTTTTACTTCAGCATCATTTGTTTTATTCACTTCTCCTTTTCTAAAGTCCTTTCTTTTCAGCTGTCTGTCTCTTTTCCAATGTTCTTTGTGCATTTTACGATTTTCAGCATAGGAATCCTTTAACGTTTTTTGTTGCTCTGGAGTTAACATTCCCATCATTTTTTCATGTTCTGCCACACGTTGTTTTTTCACTTTTGCTCGATATTCTTTGCGTTCAGCAGCTAATTTCTGATGATCCTTTGCTTGCTTCAAATTAAAAGCATAGATATCTTTACGCTGTTTATCTGTAAATTTCAACTTTTGATCCATGCGATCAGTTTTCATTTTAGCAACTTCCTCTGGAGTTTTATTTTTAAAACTATCGTGCATTCTTCCTGTTTTATGTTTATGCATAGAAGCTTGCACTTCTTTCATTTCTGGTTTAACATCTTTTTTTTCTTGAGCGAAACCGGCTAACATCAATCCAGATAGCGCCAAACTTAACATCAACTTTTTCATTTCTTTATTTTTTATAAAACCAACAATCACTCTTTTTAATAAGTACTCATTTTCAACTTATTTATCAGTAAGAGTCGTCTCGGCTATCGAAAGTTTAATTGATGATCTGTTAAATAAAGTTAAGAACCATTTATTGGGAAACAGCACTTAAACGAATCGGTAAAGTATACGCTACACGTACTTTAAGCCCGTTTTGCACTCCTGGTTTCCATTTTTTCGCTTTCTTCAATAAGTTTATAGCAGCATCTCCCGTACCAAATTTCATATCACGTTTAACAGCAATATCTGTCAGTGATCCATCTTTCTCAACGACAAAAGAAACCTCTATAACACCCGAAACTCCTTGGTCTAAGGCCTGTTGTGGAAAGTTGTAATTCTCGGCGATCCACTTCATAAAGGCAGGCAGTCCCCCCACAGGTGTTGGCATAATTTCTACTGATGTAAATGTATTGTTAGCATTATCATCAGTTCCGCCTCCCGATAATGAACCATCTTTAGAACCAGTAATATCACCATCTCTTTTTGAAGAACCAAATTCACCGCGCGCAATATATGTCCCCGATGGATTTGCTTTCAATGTGATCCTTGAGGTCATTGTATTGGGATTTTTCAACTCATCCTGACTCACAAGCTCTTCGGTAACTCTGCTCGCTGCGGTCACTTTTATATCGGGCATCCGAACCAAATCAAATTTGGATACATCTTGGGCAACTTGCTGCGGAGCTTTTTCCTGCATCATAACAGGTTCTTCAGGAACCTCCTCTTTTTCCTCCACCTTCTTTTGAATTTCTTCCAGCATGTCGGGTCCAATATCTCGTACTTCATAAATCACGGCCGGAACAGTTTGCTTAAAATATTTATTATATGTATAGGATCCTGCAATCAGCAAAACTGCAAAAGAAACAACAATTCCTAACCCCATATTTGTTGCTCTATCAGAGAGATTTCGCAACTCGTAAGCACCGTACATTTTGTTGCGACCAGCAAAAATAACGTCCAGCCATTCTTTGCGGTAGATATTCAATTTAGAGTTCATCATAACATTAAAGTTTAAATCTTTTCATTATGATGAGCGAAAGCCTTATATTTCACAAAAAAATTCAAAATACTTATGAAGTCACTTTTTTCAGCTATTTTTCTACTTACATTGTATGCTTGCGGGAATAATCAAAATCAATCCAAAACTGCAATCAAGCACGAAAACAAGGAAAAGACTATTTCGCCATATTTTGGTTTTTTAAACCAACAAAAAGATTCACTTATCGCTTTACCTATGGATCAAGCGATGGAAGGACCTGAAAAATACAACTATGTGATTGTGGAAAATCAGGTAAGCCCGCTTGAATTTGTTCAGAATAAAATGGACAACAAAGAGAGTAACGGAAGACAGACCGCCCAGAACTTTGCGAATAGTGAAGGTTCGTTATTTAAAATTAGTGACGCGATCAAGTCTGGCGAATTTGGTATGCTTGTCAACAAAGCTTTTATAGATCAGTATAAAATTGAGAAGTTTACAAAAGTTCAAAAAGAAACTTCTCCAGAGATCAAGGAGCAGCTTGAAAAGAAATACAATAGGAAGATTAATAAAAGTACGACAGTTGCGATCCTCAGTGATCAGTCCGAGTTTAATCTTACGGTGTTTGAAAATCAACAAGACTCTGCTTTAGCTGTATTTTCCTACGCAAAGGACGAACAGCTGATCAATTTGGATTTCCCGGCTTTATACGATGATATCAGCACTTGGCGTGTTGATGATGGCGGTCAGTTTGACAACGAGGCTTTTCAGATACTAACCATATTGCGTTCTGAGCAAGGAATTAGTTTTATCAGCATTTTTTGGGGTGCTGAGGGTTATGAACTGAACTTTTACCAGCCAAAGAAAAATTTATTTACCTCTGCGGCACAAGCCTATGGGTACAGTTCCCCCTTATAAATAAACAAGTTTAAGTTTCCCCGGCACCGAAGGACAGTGTCCGGGGAAACTCATATACCCGTATTAACTACAGATGCATCCTAGCCATAGGAGCAACGTCCTGACCAACGAAATCTTTCTTTAAAAACTTGTGATAACCTGCAATAGCAATCATCGCTGCATTATCGGTACAATATTCAAATTTTGGGATAAACACCCTCCAATTGTATTTCTCGCCCATTTCAATTAAGCTTTGCCTCAGGCCAGAGTTCGCCGAAACGCCACCCGCGATAGCAATATCCTTAACACCAGTTTCCTTTGCTGCTTTCTTCAATTTATTTAGTAGGATTGATACAATACGCGATTGTACACTAGCACATAAGTCGGCCATATGGTGTGTCAGAAAATCTGGGTTCTGCTTCAATTGATCTTGAACCAAATACAATATCGCAGTTTTCAATCCTGAAAAACTAAAATTAAGACCTGGAATCTGTGGTTCGGGCAGCTTATAAGCGGCTGAATTACCTTCTCTTGCAAATTTATCGATAAGCGGTCCACCGGGATAAGGTAGATTCAGGATTTTAGCTGTTTTATCAAAAGCCTCCCCTGCCGCGTCATCCAATGTTTCTCCCAAAAGTTCCATTTCAAAATAATCTTTCACCAATACAATTTGCGTATGACCACCAGAAACAGTAAGACATAAAAACGGAAAATTCGGCTTCGGATCCTCAATAAAATGAGCCAGGATATGCGCCTGCATATGATTTATGTCAATTAAAGGGATATTCTGTGCAAGTGCAAATGATTTTGCAAATGATGTTCCAACCAAAAGTGCACCTAATAATCCAGGCCCCCGCGTAAAACTCACTGCATCTATTTGATTTTTGCTTACTTTTGCTTGGCGAATGGCTTCTTCCACTGTTGGAATAATATTTTGTTGATGAGCACGTGAAGCAAGCTCGGGAATCACTCCACCATATTTTGCGTGGATTGCCTGAGTTGCAATAACATTTGAATGAATTTCACCGTTAATACAGATAGAAGCGGAGGTTTCATCACAAGAGGATTCAATCCCTAAAATAATAGCCATAGCTTGAGGTAATAAATTTTAATACAAAAGTATCAAAAAAATAATTAAAATAGTGTCAATAGTCCTTGGTAGTATATTCATTATACTGCTTGCATTGGCGTTATCACTACAGTTGAAACCGGTACAAAATTATGTTGCCCAAAAAGCTGTCGACTATTTATCCAACGAACTAAACACTAAAATAAGCCTCAAAAGCATCTATTTCAAACCTTTTAAATCTATTGTAGTAGAAGATTTTCAACTCTATAGTCCACAAGGAAAAGAAATATTAAAATCAGGAAGGTTAGAAGCCAACGTCAACCTTTCTCAATTCATTGAATTGAACAAAATTGTGATCAACAAACTAACCATTGAAGATACCGAAGCCACTTTTGAGCAATTTCAGGACAGCTCCAATATCTCATTTTTAATCCGTTACTTTAACCCACCTAAAAAAGAAAAAAAGAAAAGTTCAAAAAAAATCATCTTCGATATAAAGGAACTGATTATTAAGAACAATACATTTAGCTATGTTAATCATAGACGTAAGCATTACAATAAAGTGGTCGATTTTGGAGATTTAGGTATTTCCAAACTTAACGCCCATTTTGATAAGATAAAAATAGATTCCAATCAAATTTCGGCGAACATAAAGACATTCAATCTGCGCGAAAAGAAAGGTCTAGTGATCAAAGGCCTTCTTGGACAAACGACAGTAAGCAAGACAAGCATTGAACTCAGCGAGCTTATGCTAGCCACCAACCGTTCTACATTCAAAAATTACATCAAGCTTAGCTACAACAGCTTTGACGATTTTTCGGACTTCATCAATAAAGTTCATGTAAAACTTCGTGTTCGGGACTCCCGTATTCACTCCGAGGATATTGCTTTCTTTTCCTCTCCTATGCACCAAGTCAAATTTGACGTGAATATCAAGCGCGCAAATTTAGAAGGAACGGTATCTTCCATCAACGCATCACAGGTCGATTTAACAATTGGAAAAAAAACCAGTTTGGCAGGTAAGCTTCAGATTATCGGTCTACCTGATATTGACAAAACTAAATTTATTGTTCCCAGTGTAGTAATTTCATCTGAGCACAAAGACTTAAATGACGTTATTAGCGATCTCGGCAATCTAAAAAATTTTAAACTCCCTGAAATTGTTCAGATATTCGACAAATTTTCATTCAAAGGTAGCCTAAATGGCCTATACAATAAATTTAAGACCAAGGGAGTATTCACGACTGCAATCGGTAATGTTGAAGCGGACGCCTTATTGGATATCCAGAAGGAAATAAAATATGCGGGAAATTTTCAATCTAAAAAGTTCGATGTAGGTAGGATAACAAAACTAAAAGATCTGGGAACTACAGGCTTCAACCTACAGGTTGACGGAACAGGTACCGACCCCAAGAAACTGAGCTTAAAGATAAAAGGAGATCTCAGTAATTTCAATTTCAAGAATTACAGCTATCAACATATACAAATTGAAGGAAATACAGCTAAACAGTTAGTTCTTGCTTCAGGGCAAATATATGATCCAAATTTAAAACTACAGTTTACCACAGATATCGATTGGTCTGTCAAACCCAACTATCACCTGGATGCTGATATCCAACAAGCGAATCTAAAAAAGCTCAACTTCTTTCAGGGGGATTCCATCAATATTATTAACACGAAATTCCACACCAGTTTAATTGGGGACAACATCAATAATGTTACCGGTGAATTTAAATCAGACAGTGTCAATTTCACTTCCTCTAAGGGTCAATTCGTCATCCGCGATATCAATTTCCTTGCCGAAGGAGATGAAAATGCACGCTCCCTTACCTTGCAGTCGGCTATCGGACACATTGATCTTAAAGGAAGAATAGACCTCAATACAATCGTTCCTTATTTTAAAGCTTTAGCTATGCGCTACGCTCCGGCAATCGGGTTTGAAAACAACATTTTTAATCGCCAGGACTTTGACCTGAATATTAATATAACTTCTTTTAAACCGATCGCAACATTCTTCCGAAAAGACATTGCTCTAGACAGTGGTGCGACGCTCAATGCAAAATTTGAAAGTGAAAAACAAACGGCCAGTTTTAATTTTTACGCACCTGAATTCAAATACAATGGTATTCGACTAACTCACCTGATTGTGGATCAAAATGCCAATTTGAAAAATATGGAATTGCAGACCTCCATCGATCGCATCAATTTTACCGACAGTACCTATATTAAAAACGTCAATATTTCAAACACCTTGGCAAACGACAGTTTACAATTCAACATCAAAATGTCGGAACTTGAAGCGAGCAATAGTCTGGATCTCAATGGCGTTATACGCTTTGCCCATGCCAAACCTGCCTATATCAATTTCTATCCATCGAATATCTTAATCAATAAAGAGCGGTGGCTTGTCAATAATGATGCGCAATTGAAAATATCGAAAGGAAAATGGTACTTTGAAAAACTGACGCTGAGTCATGACGAACAAAAAGTTCATATCGATGGCATCCTGTCAAACGAAGTCAGTGATCAGATCAATCTCAAATTTCAGGACTTTAATCTTACATCCTTAAATGGTATTACCAAGCCACATGGCATCAATCTCTCCGGCAACTTAAACGGAAATATTGAAGTTAATTCTGTATTCAAAGCTGCATTTGTTGTAGCCAATATAAAAACTTCACCTATCCTCTATAACAATATTCCCATCGGCTCACTAGCCCTGAGTGCCAACTACGACCCCGAGAATCAACTGGTAAAACTAGACAGCAAGATAGAGGAAGGAAATAAATTAATTCAGTTACAAGGTTCCTATAACCATTTAAGTGAAAACAATAAGCTTAATCTCAAAGCTAAACTCGTAAACACAGATGTGTTTGTTTTCCAGCCCTTTTTACGAAGCCTGGTATCCAATATTCAGGGCAAGGTCAATGCAGACCTCGATATCGAAGGCGATATCCTGAACCCCAAAATTACAGGTTCCGGAAAATTGGATAATGCTTCGATGGTTATCAATTACCTCAAAACACCCTACCGACTTTCTGACGAAATTGCGGTTACCAATAACCGAATTTTTCTCACAGGGCTAAAAGTATACGATCCCAAAAACAATATAGCAACCATTGATGGCGTTGTAGATCTCAACAAACTGAGTGATCCCGATATCGATGTAACTGCAGAGACGAAGAATTTCCTGGTATTAAATACCACAATAAAGGACAATAATGTATATTATGGCACTGCTTACGCTTCGGGCACTTTTCAGTTTAAAGGACTAACGTCTGCCATGAATATCAATATACGGGCTAAATCCGAAGAAAACACCGTTATTAATATTCCCTTTAATAGTGCCAGTACAATATCAGATACGGACTTTATCTACTTTATTGAGAAAGACTCGACCAAAACAAAGAAAAACGTTAAGAAACGAGATTTCAACGGTCTGACGATGAATATGGACCTCTTGATCAACCCGAATGCAGAAATAAATCTATTCTCCAGTATGGGCGAGTTATCAGGAAGGGGAAATAGCAATCTCAACATGCGGATATCTTCATTGGGAGATTTTGAAATGTTTGGGGATTTTATTATAAACAGCGGAAAATTCAATTTCACCGCTCAAGATTATATCAACAAGATTTTTGATCTCAAAGAAGGCGGAACAGTACGATGGGCGGGAAACCCAACTGAAGCGAACATTAATATCAATGCCATCTACCAACAAAGAACAAGCTTAGCACCGTTGTATAATGCTGCAGGCCGGGAAGAAAACCCTGAACGTGTATTGGCACAGGCCGATATGATCCTAAAAGGGCAGTTAAGTCAGCCGGAAATCACGTTTGACATCAACTTTCCACAAAACCCCGGAGTTAAGGATGAACTGCAGGGATACTTTTCAGATGCCAACAATGTCAATCAACAGGCGCTTAGTCTAATCGTGAGACGAAGTTTTACACCTGGCACACAGACAGACTTTGGTAAAGAAGTCAATAACACTTTGCTATCTGCAGGAACTGAAATAGCATTCAACCAAATCAACAACATCATAGCCCAATCGCTAAACATCAATTTCTTTGATATTAATATCAAATCTTTAAATGACGCATCTGCCTCACTACGTCTATTCAACGACAGACTTGTTTTGACAGGCGGTATCTCCGACCGTAGAAGTCAGGCGCTAACAGATTTGAATGTGTTTTCGGATCGGGTCTCAACCGATGCCGAGGCTATGTTTTATTTAAGAAAGGATGGACGCTTGGTCCTACGTGCTTCCAATCGCCTAAATACACGCAACTTTCTTCTTAGCCCCAATGACGGCGAATATATTAGTGCTTTCGGACTACTCTATCGGCAAGAATTCAACACCTTCTCGGAGTTCTTGAAAAGGCTATTCCCTTTTGGTAAGAAGACGATTACAACAGCTCCTGTTGAAACAAAGAAAAGCAAGGTCAATTAAGCTTGCTGAATAATCCCTTTGCTATTTCAATAGGTCTCTTGCCATTCCAGTAGGCTTCTTTCAATTTTGGCAGTCCACCTTTAATCCCAACCGCATTGCGCCTATTCTGAGCTCCGCCTCGATTCCACCAGTCGACCTTTTCCAGCGTCATATAACTTCCTATACAGACGATCTGTGGATGAGCTGAACAACTATAAACGAATAGTGTATAATCCGCTACCGGACTGCAATAAAAAAGTCCCTCCAAATAAATGGAAGGACTCTTTTTTTATTTAAAAAATTCGCTTATGCTAATTTCTCAAATTCTTTGTATTCAATGTCCGTAGCATTCAATTTCACTAAACCTTTCAAGTGATCAAATACTTTTAAAGCTTTAGCTTCTTCGAACAAACGATTACCTTGCTCTCTATCTTGCAACAATTGAATTGCAAATTGGTTCAACTGCTCATCAGAAGGTTCTTCGTTGATGTTATACATCTTGATTTGCGCGTAGATACGTTCTTTTGCTAAATTGATAACTTCATCATATTTAACTTCAAGACCATTTTCAGTAACAACGCGGTTTTCGATGATTGTCCATTTCAAGTTGTTCAAGAAGTCAGCAAAACCTTCGTTCAATTCTTCTTCAGAAATGCTTGGGTTAGTTGCTTTCAACCATCTTTTCAAGAATTCTTCAGGGAAAGATACATCAACTTTCTCCATACCAAAAGTATACATATCATTACGTAATCTTTGATCTGAATTTTGTTTGAATAAGTTCTCAACTTCTTCTTTCACTTTTTCTGTGAATTGAGCTTCTTCTGTTACTTCACCTTCTGCGAATAATTTATCGAAAAATTCTTGGTTTAGATCAGCTTCCTCTAAACGGTTGATATTCTTAACAGTCAATTCAAATTTAGTGACGTCTAAAGCAGTTGCTTCCTCTTCAGTGATACCTAAGATACGTGCTAAATCTTCAGTTTTGAATGCTTTTTTAACATCAATCTTAACAACATCGTCCTTTTTAAGACCAACTAATGATTTTTTGATCTTAGCATCTTCTACGATATCTGTGCGGATAGAAGTTGTTTTTTCTAGACCTTCCTCTTTATCTTGTTTCAATGTTGCATATAATACATCACCTTCTTCAGATACTTCTGGATTAGTCATTTTTCCATAGCTACGACGCAAGTTCTTGATACGATCTGCCAATGTCTCTTCATCAGCTTTGATTTCGTACGAAGTAAATTCAGTCTCAGCAGTAAAAGGCAATTCAAAAGCAGGAGCAAGACCAATTTCATATTTGAAGTTGAAATTGTCTTTATAATCCCAGCTGTATTGTGCATCATCTTCCAAAGGAAGTGGTTGACCTAAAACTTCTAATTTATTTTCAGCAATATAATTGGTGATTTTCTCATTCACTAATTTATTGATCTCGTCAAATAAAATAGATTTACCATAAGTACGTCTGATATGTCCCACAGGAACTTGACCTGGACGGAAACCTGGTAATTTTGCTTTTTTAGCTTGCGCTTTAATCTCTTTGTCGACTTGAGGATTATAATCTTCAGGTGCTAATGCGACGTTGACTACCGCATTGATTGCATCTACATTCTCGTGTGAAATATTCATACTCTTTTTAGCTATATCGCATTCATAAAAAAATCCTCCCGAGGTTTTAAGTTCGGGAGGACATCAAGTGCGGAAGAAGGGACTCGAACCCCCACGCCTTGCGGCGCCAGATCCTAAGTCTGGTGCGGCTACCAATTACGCCACTTCCGCATTAGGATTTCTTTTGATGCCACAAAGATAGAAACCAAACCTATATCCTGCAAGTATTTTCTACTCTTTTTTTTATTTTTTTTCAATATTCTCCCAACCCCTTGCATAATTCATTATTATTCATTTACTTTGAATATCAAAGTACTTTTATGGAACAGAAAGATTTATTTAGAGAACTTGGACAGATCAGATCATTAATGGAAAAATCGTCCAAATTTGTTTCAATAAGCGGATTATCAGGTGTACTCATGGGCTGTTATGCTTTGCTGGGAACACTATTGGGATACTATATTCTACAGCAACCCGAAAGTACCGCGCTACTCTTGGGCGAAAATCTGAATAAGCCCCTACTGTTTTTAATGATTGCGCTCATCGTCCTCTTATCATCCCTGGTGACCGGCTGGCTAATGGCACGTAAAAAAGCGAGAAAAAATAAGCAGTCGATTTGGAACATTACAAGCAAATCTCTTTTATTTGCAGTTTCAATCCCCTTACTAACGGGTGGCATGATTTCCTTGTTGTTTTTTGTCCAAGGCTACTACCAGCTGATTGCTGCTATGCTCCTGATCTTTTATGGACTGGCACTGACTGCGGGTAGCATCTATACCTTTGCAGAAGCAAAAGGCCTGGGTATACTGGAAATCTGCCTGGGTTTGATTGGTATATGTTTCCCGGACAACGGCTTATTATTGTGGGGATTAGGATTTGGTGTGCTACACATCATCTATGGTTTTATCGTTTACAAAAAGTACGAATCGTGAAATTAGATCTTTCCTTATATGACAAAATATTTGAAAACAGGGTTCGCCTCCAAATTATGAGTGTTCTCGCTGCCAATGAAGAATATGATTTTAATTCATTGAAAGAATTGTTGGATGTAACCGACGGTAACCTTGCTTCCAACCTAAAAACATTGGAAAAAGAGGAATACATTAGTGTCGAAAAAAGCTTTGTAGACCGGAAGCCGAACACCCGATACAAAAGAACGACAAAAGGACTTAAAGCCTTTGAAAATCACCTTATTGCACTTGAAAATTTAATAAAGCAACAATACAAATAATTTTTTTATTCATTTACTTTGAAAA
Organism: Sphingobacterium sp. UBA3519; assembly: GCF_002377215.1. Classification (NCBI taxonomy): domain Bacteria; kingdom Pseudomonadati; phylum Bacteroidota; class Sphingobacteriia; order Sphingobacteriales; family Sphingobacteriaceae; genus Sphingobacterium; species Sphingobacterium sp. UBA3519. Next base: position 129,362 of record NZ_DFPI01000021.1, on the reverse strand, counting down.
TCAAAGTACTTTTAAAACATGATTAAATGAAAGGAATTCGATTAAAACTGATGCTGCACCTCTATAATTGGTCTTCCAAAGTATATGCAGACATCTTTAAATGGAACAAAAAAGCTTGGGGAATATCTAAGGCAAATTTTATGACCTACCCCGTTGGAAGCATCGGCCATAATCTGGGGCTCTTTTATGAAAGTAAAGGTTTCGATGTCATGCCCAAACTGGAAAATCACGATGTATTTCATATCCTGACTGAAACCGGAACAGAGATACAAGATGAAATTGCCATGCAATTCCTCTTACTTGGTAATGGAAAGATCAGCCTCTATCTTATGGCAATGATTTTTATTGGCGGAATCTTATTTCCCGAGCATTTCGGTTATTACAAAAGACATTTTCAGAAAGGTCGATCGCTCCAAAACTTCCATCATTTAGAATTTAAAGAAATCCTTCATTGGCAATTAACGGAGCTTCAAATTGCCTTATATAGTAAAAATATTCAAATAGATTTAAACAACTAAAATCATGGACTACAACAATTCATCATCGATAGAGCAATCGTCATTTTTTGAGAAAATCAGTAATTCCACTGTCCTAAAGTTATTTGTCATTTTCTTTCTTTCCCTGATATTGCTCATTCCACTTTCGTTAATAAGCGATTTAATAGAAGAACGGAAAAATAGGGAACAGGAAGTTTCTGGCGGTATTGCATTAAACTGGGGAAAGGAGCAGGTTATTTCCAGTCCTGTGTTGGCTATCCCCTATCGCGAGACTATACCACTTTCTGCCGAAAAAGCCGAAAAATCGAACCTTAGAGAAGAGCTGAAATGGATATTTGTATTACCCAAAACATCCAATATCACAACCGATATAACGCCACAGCATCTCTCTCGAGGTATTTATAATGCCGTAGTTTACAACAGCAACATCACATTAGACGGTTCTTTTGACAAAATATCCCTAGAAAAACTCGAGATCCCAAATGAGCAAATTGACTGGAAAGGCAGTAAGCTTATTTTCGGCATCCAGGATTTTAAAGGCTTAGGCAAGCGCCCATCCTTGAATTGGGATGGCAATGAATTAACTTTCGACCCAGACTTTAATAATCTCAAATTATTTACACAAAATTTAGTCTGTCCTGTACCTTTGGATCCGCAGAAAACAGACAATCGTTTTAAGATAAAACTAAATCTAAAAGGATCCAAATCATTGAATTTTCTTCCGCTGGGTGATCAGACAAACATCCAGGCTAAGGGTAACTGGGCTAATCCAAGTTTCACAGGTGCATTCTTACCGGGCAAACGTAATACCGAAACCTCCAATTTTTCGGCTTCCTGGGAAATCCCTTCTTTCAGTCGGAAGCTGCCGCAACAATGGACAGGCGATGCCCGTTCGATCTTTCAGTTCGATAACAACCTCGAAAATGGAAATGAGGGCAATGAGCAAAAGCCAGCACAAGCCGTCAGCACTACAATTGCCTCTGCAAATAACCTATTGGATAACGCAGACATGATTACAATTAACTTCCTACCAGATATCAATAACTATCAAAAAACAACACGGGTCGCCAAATATGGTATTTTAGTTATCATCCTGACCTTTACTTCGCTCCTATTCACCGAGGTGATCAAGAAAAAACGGATCCATATCATCCAATATATTCTGATTGGAGCAGCTATGGTTCTTTTCTATACATTGCTGCTCGCGCTATCCGAGCATATTGGATTTAATCTAGCTTACTTAACGGCTTCAGTCGCTACAGTTATGTTGATTGGCAGTTTCATTAAATCAATTACCAAAGACCAGAAATCGGCGCTATTGCTGAGTTCTATTCTGGCTTTATTTTATCTTTTTATCTATATCCTCATGCAACTTCGGGATTATTCCCTTATCGCTGGAACAATTGGCATCTTTATCATTTTGGCGATTTTGATGCGCGTTTCAACAAAAATAAACTGGTATCAATTTGATAATAGCCATGTGGATCAATAAACAACGTCTTCGACTTTATTGGGTATTAATTCAGATACTATTAAAAAAATAAGGATTTACAATTCTAATAAGCCATTTCTAAATGAAAGAGATGGCTATTTTTTTACTCGACTTAGCATTTATGACCAAATTCTGTAACTTGCGAAGAAATTTTTCAGCGGCATAGATATGTTTAAACAGATGAAAAAACTTACAATACTTACATTAGCGATTATGGCGTGTAACCTAAGCAATGCGCAAGAAAGCAAAGACGGAAAAAATAACTCCAAATTAGTGTCGGAATCGCCACAACCGATCAACCCAACTACACTTTGGGACCTTGGTCGTGTTTCGGCCGAAGGACTTTCTGCAGACGGCAAAACATTGGTATACGGTGTTTCCAATTATAATCTGGAGAGCAATTCAAGTGAAAAAAATCTCTATACAGTTTCACTCACAAACGGGACTAGCAGTCAGTTCACCGACCAAAAAGGTGGTGAAACAGTCGTTCAGATCGAACCAAATGGCGACGTCATTTATTTGTTAAAGGGGCAGTTATGGAAGAAGAACCTATCTAAGGCTGAAGCAGTTCAATTGACGAATGGCGATATTGCTTTAGAAAATGTCAAGTTTTCTCCTGATGGAAAACAAATACTCTTCAGCCAGTCCGTGCTCGTAAAAAAATACCACAGCACAGATAAATATCCCGAACTACCAAAGTCGGACGTTTATATCTATGACAACTTAGACTACAGACATTGGGATACCTTCAATGATGGCAAATTCAGTCATCCTTTTGTGGCGAGTTATATTGATGGTAAAGTTGGCGAGCCGGTAGACCTATTAAAGGATCAAGCTTTCTACAGCCCTCAGGCACCATTTGGTGGCGCAGAAGATTTTGCCTGGTCTCCCGATAGCAAGGCAGTGCTCTATGTCTGTAAAAAGAAATTCGGAACAGATTATGCTGTCAGTACCAACACCGATATTTATCGCTATGATCTCGCTAGCGGAACGACGTCTAACCTGACAGAAGGAATGAATGGGTATGATACAGCCCCAACCTATTCTCCCGATGGGAAAAGCCTAACGTGGCTCAGCATGAAGACCGATGGTTATGAATCGGACAAAAATGACATCATGCTATTTGATAAGAATAGCTCGATTCGACTTAACCTAACAGCACATTGGGATGGTACCGTCAATAGTTTTATCTGGAGCAACGACAACCGGAAAATCTATTTTACAGCTGCAACGAAAGGCACAGTTCAATTATTTGAACTTGAAGTACCGACCAATATCAAAGCTAAAAGTTTACCAAAAATACATCAAATTTCAGAAGGTGACTTTGACATCACCGGTATTGTAGGCCAAGTAGCTGACAAATTAATCGTTAGCTCTACAAAGTTTACCCGTGCAACCGAAATCTTCAGCTTTGATCTAAAAACCAAATCTTTAACTCCGGTCACTAAAGTCAACGATGCAAAATATGCAAGCATTAGCGAAAACAAAATTGAAAAACGTATCGCAAAGGCATCCGATGGAGCCGATCTGTTTTCATGGGTAATCTATCCGCCAAACTTTGACCCTGCAAAAAAATATCCAACCATACTTTACTGTGAAGGCGGCCCTCAATCTGCCCTGACGCAATTTTACTCCTTCCGTTGGAATTTACAATTGATCGCATCACAAGGCTATATTGTCATCGCTCCAAACCGCAGGGGTATGCCTGGCTGGGGTGTAAAATGGAATGAAGCCATTTCTCAGGACTGGGGCGGTCAGCCAATCCGGGATTACTTGACAGCGATAGACGATATCTCCAAAGAATCCTATGTAGATACAACTCGTCGTGCGGCAATTGGAGCTAGTTATGGTGGGTACTCGGTTTATCAGCTAGCTGGCGTGCATCAAAACCGTTTCAAAACTTTCATTGCGCACAATGGTTTATTCGACATGAGAAGCTGGTACGGTACCACAGAAGAACTCTTTTTTGCCAATCACGAACTGGGTGGGGCGTACTGGGATAGCAAAAATGAGAAATCCTATACCGCATTCAACCCCATTGAAAAAGCAAATAATTGGCACACACCAATTTTAATCTTTCAAGGCGGAAAAGATTATCGTGTTCCAATCGGACAAGGGTTAGCGGCATTCCAATTGGCTCAGCTCAAAAAAATTAAGAGCCGCCTGGTCTACCTACCTGATGAAAATCACTGGGTACTGTCAGGACAAAACGCACAAGTTTGGCAAAGAGAATTCTTTACCTGGCTTAAGGAAACTTTATAACGAGATGTGCAAAATCCGCTTGTAAAATCAGGTATTTTCGCAACTGACAAAGTCGGCCTTCACCTGTTTAAATTCCAAAAAGCGTTACTCAGGGAGTGGACATATAAAAACAAAAAGCCTGCAATATGCAGGCTTTTTTATGTATCCCATTTGATCTGATTGCTAAATCTATTTCTCGCCTTTTTTTCCAAAGATGGAAAGTTTGATATATTTCCCGGGTTTCTCTTTCACATCCTTCATCAAATTATCCATTTCCTTTGAAGCATTATTGAGATTATTATATAACGCTTCGTCATTTAACAATAAACCAATAGATCCTTTACCACTATTGATTTTTCCCGTGATCTCCTGAAAATCATTGACTGCGGCATTTACTTTGTTCATGGTATGTTCAAAATCCAATCGGGCGGCCTTATCGGTAATATTATTCAGATTAGACATGATCGCATTGATTTTCTCGCCATTTTGTGAAAAATTGGATGTAATTGATTCGAGATTGGCCATGATTCGATTGAGTCTCCCCTTTTCATCCCCCACTAGACCTTCGACATCTTTGGTGATGCCTTCTACATTTTTCAAAGAAGTGGAAATGCTATGAATACTTCTTTTAAAGTCATCCTGAAATTGTTTGTCTAAGACATTATTGACAACCGATAATGTTGAATCCAGTTTAATGGTAATTGTTTCAATCCGTTTTTGAATGGGTTCAACCTTATCCATAATATTCGGTTGGACACCTGAAGCTAAAAAGTCTCCATCCTTTGCCAATTCCTTACTGTTGCCCATTTCGAAAACAATGGCCTTACTTCCCAACAAATCTGTGCTTGAAATCCGCGCAATTGTATTCTTTGGAACGTCATAATGGGAGTGTATTTTGAACTCTGTCTTAATTTTGCCATCAGGTAGGAGAATCATTTTTGATACACGACCGATTTGATAACCATTTACTAAAACAGGTTTTGATGGAGTTAGGCCATCGACAGCTTCATAAGTTGTGTAATATGTGTTGTCGCTGCTAAAAACATCATTTCCTTTTAGAAAGCTATAGCCAATAAATAATAAAACTATCGCAACTGTTGCTAATATGCCGACTTTTGTCTCGTTTGAAATTTTCACAAATAATCTATTTAGTAATGATCATTAATTTAAGTTTAAAACAGCATAAAAGCAAATCTGTTTAGCGTTCTACAGAATTTTTATAAATTTTCAGAGCCGAAACTAAATTATTGACAATTTCCTGCTGCCCTTCATCAGACAATAGGTAGCTCTCTTCTTCTCTATTACTAATAAAGCCAATTTCTGTAAGCACAGCGGGCATACCTGCTTCAGCCAATACAGCTAAGCCTTTCTCCCAGAATCCTCTACTATATCGCCCTGCCTTCACATACTCACCTTCAATCATCTGCGCCAGACGAATACTTTTTTCACGGAATCGGTTTTTCATCAAGGAGAAGATGATAGCACTTTCAGGGTCTTTTGGATCGAATCCTTGATAATTTTCTTTATAGTTTGATTCCAGTAACAAGGACGCATTTTCACGAACTGCAGCATCTTGCTGTCCCAAACGATGCGAGCCAGAGACCAATGTTTCGGTACCATGTGCGCTAGCACCACTGGAATTACAGTGTATTGAAATAAATAAATCTGCTTTATTGGCATTCGCCAAGCGAATACGTTTGTAAAGCTCAACAAATTCATCCGTCGTTCTCGTGTAGATGATCTTGATACCCGGAATATCTTTCTGAATCTGCTTTCCCAATTTTAACGCAACTTCAAGGGCTACATTTTTCTCCAACGATCGCCGCCCTTGTGCTCCGGTATCTTTACCGCCATGGCCCGCATCAATTACAATCGTTTTTATTTGGTAGTCTGGAGGCACTGCTTGCCCATTGTTTAATGTGAAAGAATTCAATAAAAAAAATCCCAAAGTAGCGAACACAACACTACACCATTTTCTAATTCTTAAATCTGATTTCATTGAATAATTATTTGCTCTACTATAAACGAATCAAAATGCGTCAATATTATTTCTTTAATAGATAACGATATTTAACATATTTTCTATTGCTTTTTTGACTAATTTTGTCTCTCGAAGTTTAACATTATTTCACAAAAATAACATTTGTCTTTAATTTTGAAGTCGTTAATCAACATTTTAACACTATTTATCATTCTTGCAATGAGCAATGCTAGCTTTGCTCAAAGTAATATTCCATTAAAACAGAACGGACTTCAAGGTAAAGATCCTATTTGGGCGACCAATAAATCGCAAGATACGAGTAAATCGAAAACTGCAGATACGACCAAATCTGTAAACGATACAACCAAGAAAAAAGGAAGTGGTTTGCAGGCCGAAGTGAGCATTATTGCGGTTGACTCGCAGAAATCTGAAGTTGCCAAGAATATCAGTCACCTTTATCGCGGAGCAAAAGTAAAGTACCAAGATTTTGAACTTTCTGCCGATTATATCCGTCTTGATCGAAACAAGAAAAAGATTTTTGCTTCTGGGATCTATGACAAAAGTGGTAAATATGTAGGGCGTCCTATTGTCATCATGGGTAATGGTGAATCACCGAAAACAGTAGACTCACTTTATTATGATTACGAAAAACAAGAGGGAAATACCTACGGTATTATGACCGAAGTTGATGGTGGATTTATCCAGGCCAATATTGTGCGAAAGAATATCTACGACGAAATGTCTATTTACAAGGGATTATATAGTACCTGTAATCTACCTTATCCACATACCCATTTTGGAATTCATATCACCAAAGGAATTGTCACTAAAAATCAGATTATTTCTGGTCCGGCCTACCTTGTCGTGATGGGTGTACCGATGCCCGTGGCATTTCCATTTGCATTTTTCCCAAAACCAGATAAAAGAGCATCCGGGTTTCTCTTCCCTTCTTTTGGAGAAGATTATACCAGAGGATTCTCCATGCGGGATATCGGTTGGTATTTGGCCTTCAACGATTACTGGGACAGTGAGATTAGAGGTTCCTTGTATTCTAAAGGTTCGTGGGAAGCTTCCATCAATACGCGCTATACCGTCAACTACAAATTTAACGGTGGTTTTAATATCCGTTACGCCAATACCAAAACAGGTATTGAAGGAACATCCAATTACGGCTCTAATAAGGATTTTAACGTCACATGGAACCATACCCAACGGCAGGAAGCCAATCCAGGAACATCTTTCTCTGCAAGTGTTAACTTTGGTACAAGTTCTTTCTTTCAAAATACCGGAACCGGAAGTACACAAAATACCTATGAAAATCTTGCCCGTAACCGTATGGGATCGTCCATCAGTTATGGAAAAGTATTTGCCGATGGTAAGGTAAACCTCACGGCCAGCTTAACGCATAACCAGGACATGGCTACACGCAGTATACAGATGAGTTTACCCAACATCAGCTTAAACGTATCCTCTTTTAATCCATTTGACAGCAAAGACCGTGTCGGTGAACAAAAATGGTATCAACGCATCAATGTCGGTTATAGTTTCCAGGCGCAAAACTCGGTCAGTACCATTGATACATTGTTGTTTAAACCAGGAGGTTTCAAAAAATTCCAAAATGGTTTCCAACACAATATTCCAATCAGTCTATCACTCAATGCTTTTAAATATTTCCAGTTCAATACCAGTGTAAACTATACCGAACGTTGGTATTTACAAAGTACGCGACAAAGCATCGACAATACCGCTGCAGGTTATAAACAACGTATCGATACCGTTCAGGGATTCAATCGTGCATACGATTACTCGGTATCGACCGGACTTTCGACCAAGGTTTATGGTAATTATTTCCCTAAAATAGGTAACCTTAAGCAGATCAGACACGTTGTTACACCGTCAATCAACCTGAACTATAGACCCGACTTTTCGGATCCAAAATATGGTTTCTATCAGCATTATAACGATCAATATGGAAACAGAAATGTATACTCAATCTTTAGCCAGGGTGTCTACGGTTCCCCTTCCGCAGGAAAATCTGCGGGGATAGGTTTCTCCATTGACAATAATATCGAAGCAAAGGTCAAAAGTAAATCTGACACCACGGATGGCGGTATGAAGAAAATCCCTATTCTTCAAGGTCTGACGTTCAGTGGAAATTACAACTTTGTGGCCGACTCGCTAAAGTTGTCCCCAATTACTTTCTCTGGCCGTACAGCTTTTTTCGACCAAAAGATGAATGTAAACTTCAACGGTACATTTGATCCTTATTCGGTCAACGAAAATGGTGTCCGTGTCAATCGCTACGCCATTAAAGACGGTAGCCTTGCGCGCCTGACAAACTTTGGTCTTTCCTTTGACTATAGTCTGAATCCTAAGGCTGCGAAATCACGTAATAACAATATTGATTCTTTAAGAAAAGAAATGACAGGAGCGGGTATGACTCCCGAACAGGCACAAGCCTTAGCTCGAATCAGCTCAGATCCAAACGCATTTGTGGACTTTAACATCCCATGGAACCTTGCGGCATCGTTCAGTTTCAATATGGCAAAATCGTTCAACTCCAGTACACGAAGAATGCAGAGCCAGATCACAAGCACATTGAATTTACATGGCGACTTCAGTGTTACGCCAAAATGGAAAGTCACCTTTCAATCGGGGTACGATTTCAAACAGAAGGAAGTGGTCATGACCTCTTTCAATATCTATCGCGATCTGCATTGTTGGGATATGTCATTTGGCTGGATGCCTTTTGGGCGGTTCCGAAGCTACAACGTCACCATTCGTGCCAAGGCATCGATCTTACAAGATCTTAAGCTCACAAAAAGAGCCAGTTCAGGAGGCAGTTATTTTTAAAATAACTGCTTTTTTTTTGAAATGTTATATTCATATTGGCCAAAAAGAATTTTCAGTTTCTTTTCAAAAAACTTCTTCCATCAAATACATCTTAAACATTTCGTTGAGCCGCAATTTTATGTAAGTTTATATACTGAATCTTCTGGGATTGAATTTTCATTTTTTAGGCGCTAGCGCATGGACATTTTAACACCAGAAGATTGAGAAAATCAAACACGATACATACCCACATATGTATTTTTCACCGTAGGGATGTGTCGCATAATTATTTTAAAGATGAAAGCAGAGATTATTACCATAGGCGATGAGATTCTCATCGGTCAGATTATTGATACCAATTCAGGCTGGATTGCCAAACAACTGCTCCAATTCGAAGTCGATATCGTTCAAATGACATCGATCCCTGATACAGAAGAGGCTATTTCAACGACATTGAAAGAGGCTTCAACGCGGGCAGATCTTATTTTAATCACTGGAGGCCTGGGGCCGACGAAAGATGATGTGACAAAAAAAACGGCCGCAGCATATTTTGGAACCACCTTGATCCGCGATGAGCATGTACTTCGGCATGTGACCAACATATTTGAATCGCGCAATCTAACAATGCTCGACATCAATCTACAGCAGGCCGATGTTTTAGCAAATTGTGAGGTCCTATTTAACGACTATGGCACCGCGCCCGGCATGCTGGTCCATCAGGACCAAAAGAGGTTTATTTTTATGCCTGGCGTGCCCTTTGAGATGAAATTTCTGATGGAAAAACATGTGCTGCCCCTATTAGCCAAACAGGATCCTGACTTATTTATCTGTCACGAGACCATTTTGGTTGGCGGAATCGGAGAATCATATTTGGCAGAAGAAATAAAGGATATCGAAGCAGAACTTCCTTCCAGCATAAAATTGGCCTATCTACCAACCTTGGCCTTTATCCGATTGAGACTCTCTGGAAAAAGCAGGAATAAATCTGACATTATGCTCCAGGTTGCCCTTTTTAAAACAAAGCTACTCCATCGTTTACAACACCATGTCATCGCGGACTATAACACAAGCATCGAGCCCTATCTGATTAAAGAGCTTGGCCGCCGAGGTGCTACATTGACTACTGCAGAAAGTTGTACCGGGGGTAGCCTCGCCGCTTCAATAACCGCTGTAGCGGGAAGCAGCACGATATTCCTTGGTGGTACCATCCCATACTCCAACGCGTTAAAACAACAATTGTTGAACGTCGAGGAAGAAACACTGATCCAATATGGAGCAGTAAGTGAGCAGACTGCTATCGAAATGGCTTCCGGTTCAAAAAAGGCATTTTCTTCCGACTATGCTATTGCGACAACTGGAATAGCGGGACCAGGTGGTGGAACAGCTGAGAAACCAGTTGGCACTATTTGGGTGGCTGTTGCCGGGAAAAAGGAAATTTTAACCAAGAAGTTTCAATTTGATAACGACAGACTGATCAACATCGAACGTACCCGTATGAATGCTTTATTACTTCTATGGAAGTTGCTTGTAAAAGAAAAAGAACAGGATACACAATAAAGTAAAATAATATTTCAAAAAACACGTTATTTAAGGAATAATATTTTAAATTGTTGAAAGTAAACCACAATTTATTTAACTTCGTTTTTCTATAACGAGATTGCTAAAAAATATGGCTTTATATAAACTCTTGCTCCCAAAAATGGGAGAAAGTGTATCCGAGGCAACAATCACAAAATGGTTAAAACAACCTGGTGACCTGATTGAGGAAGATGACACTTTATTGGAAATTGCAACTGACAAAGTTGATTCAGAGGTACCTTCCCCTGTAAAAGGTGTTTTAAAAGAGCATTGCTATACTGTAGACCAGACTGTCCAAGTTGGTGAAGTCGTTGCAATTATAGAAATTGAAGGCGAAAATGAAGAACCTGCGATTCAAGCACAAGAAAATATCGCTCCTTCAGCGGCAACTCCCGAAGAGATCATAGCATTGAACATCCCAGGTGTAGACCAGCTGCCCAATTTAACAGCTGAAATTCCATCTTCTTCATACGAAAATACCCTTCGCTTTTATTCACCTTTAGTGAAAAATATAGCACGCCACGAAGGATTGTCCCAGGATGAACTTGACCGTATCCAGGGTACCGGAGCAGAGGGAAGAGTGACTAAGGAAGATATTTTAACGTATGTATCGCATCGGGATTCCTCCTCAAAATCGACAAAAGCCATTCCGGCAGAGCACACGAATACTAGCACGGGCATGGGTACGGATTCTCCAAAAATAACCTCCGCCGCTCCGTCGCATGTTCACACCGTTGCCAATGGCAGTGATGAAATCATTGAAATGGACCGTATGCGGAGATTAATAGCAGACCATATGGTCAAAAGCGTACAGACCTCTCCCCATGTGTGTTCTTTTGTTGAGGCAGATGTCACCAATTTAGTTTTGTGGCGCAATAAAGTTAAAGATGCCTATAAAAAACGCGAAGGAGAAAACATCACGTTTACCCCTTTGTTTATCGAGGCTATTAGCAAGGCTCTCAAAGATTTTCCATTGGTCAATATATCGATCGACGGTTACAATATCATCAAGAAGAAAAACATCAATATTGGTATGGCTGCAGCATTGCCTAATGGCAATCTCATCGTTCCGGTCATCAAAAATGCTGATCAATTAAGCTTAGTAGGGTTGAGTAAAAGTGTCAACGACCTCGCACAACGGTCACGGGCGAATAAATTGAAGCCTGACGATACCCAAGATGGTACATTTACATTCACCAATATCGGCGCTTTCGGTAATATTATGGGAACGCCTATCATTAACCAACCGCAAGCTGCAATCTTGGCTGTCGGTACCATTACGAAAAAACCAGCGGTCATAGAAACAGAGTATGGCGATATGATTGGTATTAGACATATGATGTATCTGTCACTCTCTTACGATCACCGTGCAATCGATGGTGCCCTCGGAGGTACTTTCTTAAAACGTGTGGCCGACTACCTGGAAAACTGGGATAGCAATAGAGTAATCTAGCAATCAGAATAAAAAAACGGCTCTTAACAGAGCCGTTTTTTGTTATTTAGTATATACTTTTTGTTACTTAAACATACTTTGTTCGAACTGTATTTTTTTCTTCTTAATCACCAATTGAAACCGCAGGTACAGTAAAAGCGAAGAGCTTAGCAGGCCCAGCGTTAACCCGTACCAAATCCCCTTGATACCCCAGTTAAACACGACGCCCATGAGGTAGCCGCTTGGTAGCCCAATAATCCAATAAGCGATAAATGTGATTAGGGTTGGTATATTCACATCCCCCATCCCACGTAACACTCCCAGACCGACAACTTGCGTACCATCAAACAATTGGAAAAGGCCCGCAATAATCAACAGCTGAGAAGCAATAATCACCACAGCATGATCTGAGGTAAAGATATAAGGCAAATAATCATTCAATAGCGCGAACAAAGACGCTGTAATCACCATAAAAATCAACACCAATTGATACGACGTGATGGCAAATCGTTCGAGACGAAAAAGATTTCGATTACCATAACTATTCCCCACCTTGATTGTTGCAGCAGCAGCAATACCACTCGCCATCATATACGTCATCGCGGCCAGCTGTATGGCTACTTGATGAGAAGCTTGCGCTGTCGCACTTATGGTACCCGCTAATAAGGATGCCCCTGCAAAAGCCCCAATTTCAAAGACATATTGCATAGCCACGGGTGCCCCGATCCGTACGATCTTCAACAATCGCTCCCGATCGACCAATGTCACTTTAAAGTATTGAATATATCCTTTAAATTTCTGCGATCGCAAGACATAGGTCATCATCACAGACATCATTAACACACGGTCGATCAATGTACTGTATCCGACTCCCTTGACCCCCATTGGGCTGATGCCAAACATCCCTTTGACAAAGATGATCGCCAAAATAATGTTCAGTACATTCCCCCAAATAGTTACATTCATCGCTTGCTTAGTAAACCCCAGGCCTTCAGCAAATTGCTTAAAGGTGCTAAATACCATTAATGGAAGCATCGATAAACTCAGAATAAGCAAATAAGGCTTTGCCTCCTTCACCACAGCCGGATCTTGGTTGAGGTGATCGATCGCCAACATTGAACCAAAATAGACCAATGCGAATAACAAGAGTCCCGCAATAATATTTAACCAAAAGCTATTAGACAACAAAATAGCACATTCTTTTTTATTATCACGGCCATTCTCTTGCGCAATCAATGGCGTGATGCCATACGCTATCCCCAAACCAATGACCATAACAACCATAAAAACAGCATGTACCAACGAAACTGCCGCCAATGGAATGGTTCCTGCAAAATGTCCAACAATCACACTATCTGCGGTATGCACCAGCGTATGTCCCAATTGTGAGATCACCACTGGCCCCGCCAATACCATCGTACTTTTGTAATACGGTTTAAATGTTTTAAATTTTCCCAACATAATCGATTTCCCCAAAAAATAGCCACAAAAATACGAAGATATTTCCGCCCTATCGTCATATTAAAAAATATTTAGCAAAAATATAACAATTTACACCCATCAAATAACCGCACTTTGTTAAGTAATTTTTATGTTTCAAATACCTTAAAATTATCTTAAATTTACTTTTGGGTCTAAGAACTATAGAAATATAAATGTACCTTAGCATCTAGTTAGTAATCAAAAGAAGAGGAAAAAGAGTATGTACAATCCAGTAATAGCATTTCTAAACATCGGAACACAAGAGATGATCTTAATTGTGTTTGCAATCTTGTTACTTTTTGGAGGCAAAAAACTTCCTGAATTGGCGAGAGGTTTAGGAAGAGGAATACGTGAGTTCAAAGATGCATCAGAAGGTATCAAACGTGAAATTTCAGATCAGATCAATAATTTCGAGAAAGACATAGACGTTAAAACAGAAGTAAAAGAAGAAGTTGTTCCTAATGATGTTCGTTTGGCTGAAGAGCAGGCTCAAGCAGCACACGAAGAAGGGGCTAAGCCCCAGGAAGCCGTCGAAGGTTCAGAAACAGATCAACCAAAGAAAAAATATGAATTCACAACACCTGCCGGTGTCGTCGAACATAACCCACATAAACAACCCGATTACGGCGAAGAGCCATCTCACATCACGTACGGGTATAACGATCATTTTGCTGAAACGAAAAACAACGAGGTAGAAGATAAAAAAGTTCCTGAGCAGGACAATACCAGTAAACCTGCTTAATTTTACTACTTTAGTTTATAATTAGATATACTTAGAGCTGTTGAATCACCATTCAACAGCTCTACTTTTTAAGATTAAACCGACAATGAGCTTATCAACACACGAAATTACCATTGCTAATGAGCTTTCTATTAGCGAAAAACAAGTTCGCACGACTATAGCACTATTAGACGAAGGTGCTACTGTTCCGTTTATCTCACGCTACCGTAAGGAAATGACGGGTAGTTTGGACGAAGTTCAAATCACCACGATCAGAGATCGTTTCCAGCAGCTGCGTGATTTAGATAAACGTAAAGAAGCTGTTCTTAAATCGATCAACGATCAGGGAAAATTGACACCGGAGCTTGAGCAGCAGCTTTTGGGTGCCGAAACCATGGCCAGTCTCGAAGATATCTATTTGCCTTACAAACCCAAGCGTAAAACTCGCGCCGGTGTGGCACGTGAAAAAGGTCTGCAACCTTTAGCGGATCTCATTTTAGCACAAGAAATAGGAGATTTCCTCCCCCTTGCCGACAGTTTAATAAATGAAGAAAAAGGCGTTAAGAATACAGAGGAGGCACTAGCAGGTGCCCGCGATATCATCGCAGAGATCATTGCGGAAGATGCGACAGTGAGAGCCAAAGCGAGAGCGATATTCCTCGAAAAAAGCACATTTGTTTCACGGGTAGTTCCTGGAAAGGAAGAAGCTGCACTAAAGTATAAAGATTATTACGAATGGTCTGAACCGTTGAAAAATGCACCTTCACATCGTGTGCTGGCCATGCGCCGCGGAGAAAAAGAGGAATTACTCTATTTAGATATCGATATCAATGAAGAAGAAATTCTACCAGGTATCGAATCCATCTATATTAAGGGTTCCAACGATGCCGCAGCTCAGGTAAAACTCGCCTTGGTCGATAGCTACAAGCGGCTGTTAAAACCTTCTATGGAGACGGAAATTCGTGTATTGACACGTCAAAAAGCCGATGAGGAAGCCATCAAAGTTTTTGCCGACAATGTGCGTCAACTACTTCTAGCCGCTCCACTAGGGCAGAAAAGGCTGCTCGCGATCGACCCAGGATTTCGTACAGGCTGTAAAACGGTTGTTCTGGACGAACAGGGACAGCTTAAAGAAAATACGGCCATCTTTCCGCATACAGGAGTCAATGGACTTGCAGAAGCAAAAAAAACAATTCAGTATCTAGTATCAAAATATGATATCCAAGCCATCGCAATCGGCAATGGGACCGCAGGTCGTGAAACGGAAGAATTTGTACGGAGACTCGGATTAAATAACGTTACCATCGTAATGGTCAATGAAAGTGGAGCCTCTATTTATTCGGCTTCCGAAACTGCCCGTGAAGAATTTCCAGATCAAGATGTTACGGTACGCGGCGCAGTATCTATTGGTAGACGGTTGATGGACCCATTGGCTGAACTGGTTAAGATTGATCCAAAATCGATCGGTGTCGGACAATATCAGCATGATGTAGATCAAAATAAACTCCAGACTTCATTGGATGATACGGTCATCAGTTGCGTAAATGCTGTCGGTGTCGAATTGAATACGGCCTCCAAACAAATTTTATCCTACGTTTCCGGTCTTGGTCCATCCCTGGCACAACAGATCATCAAATACCGGAATGAGAACGGTCCTTTTGCCTCCAGGCGCGAACTGAAAAAAGTTCCTCGCCTTGGCGATAAAGTCTTTGAACAAGCTGCAGGCTTTCTACGCATCCGCCATGCCGCAAACCCACTGGATTCGTCGGCGGTACACCCCGAGCGTTATGCATTGGTCGAACAAATGGCCAAAGACCTTGGCAAAAAAGTAGAAGATCTATTGACTGACGCTGACTTGCGAAAATCGATCCCTTTGAAAAACTATATCTCAGAGGAAGTTGGATTACCGACATTGAATGATATTCTCAATGAATTAGCGAAACCCGGATTAGATCCAAGGGAAAAGTTCGAAGCATTCTCATTCACAGATGGCGTCAATACCATTGGGGATTTAAAAGTGGGCATGAAGCTGCCAGGAATCGTGACGAATATTACAAATTTCGGAGCCTTTGTTGATATTGGCGTACATCAAGATGGCTTGGTACATCTAAGCCAATTATCGAATCGCTATATATCGGACCCCCATGAAGTCGTCAAAGTACAGCAACACGTCATGGTAACAGTAACAGAAGTAGACGAAAAGCGTAGTCGTATCGCATTGTCAATGAAAACAGATGAAAAGCCTGCGCTACCCAAAAACAAAAAAAATGAACCTAAAAAGCAGGCCGAGCCACAAACGGATATGGCCAGCAAGCTCGCTGCATTGGCGAGTAAGTTCAAATAGATAGTTGTAACATCCTATCGAAAAGCTGACCGTTCGCCGGACTGCCCCTCATAAAAGTGCTTAACATTTTTTGGCGGCGCTGCGGCGACTGGTCAGCTTTTTTTGATTCGATTAAATCCAATGTCCGTCATTCGTATCGCTGTTTTATTTTGTATCTTTAGAGGAAACAAGTTTAGACCCGTTATGAAAAATTGTACCTTACTATTCTTCCTATTTTTTGGAATTTATTTTTCTAAAATCCAGGCACAGCAACTTCACGACGGAGCCTATCTATACCAGGATGGCATCAATAAACACTTAATGCTCGTTAAAGATCATTATATCTCGTTTATAAGTTACGATGATGTCAGAAAACGTTTTCAACATACCTGGGGTGGGCCACTTGATAAACAGCCTAATCTGATCAATATCGCCATCGAGTATAATTCACAGGATTCATCTGCCATCGGCAAAACAACTCAATTGCCGTATCGGAGTGAAGCAGACTCCCTTCGCCTAAAAATAGCGAATAGCTATCATCTCTATATTAAACAGAAAAAAGTCCCGCAGGACCTGGACGCACTTTGGCGCATCACTGGTCGCCAACAAGGAGAAAAAATGCAGGATATTCCGAAAGCAGACCGCAAAACAATCAAAATATTGGTTGATGGCTATTTTCAATGGATAGCGATTAATCCTGCACAAAAAGGTTTCTATGGTACTGGCGGGGGCAACTATCAATACGATAACAATCGGTATACTGAAAAAATACAATTCTTTTCGAGAGACAAAAATCGAGTTGGGCAAGAACTGGCCTTTGACGGTGAAATTGTAGATGGCAGATGGCAGCATAGAGGAAAAAGCTCGAAAGGAGACGATATTTATGAAATTTGGAGCAAAGAAATAACTGAATAAAAAAATATGACAATAGAAGAATTTCAATCACTTGAAAGTCCACTTCAGCATTGGACAGCGGTACAAAAGTCACTTTGGTATGATCTGAAAGGAAATTGGAAAACCGCGCACGGCCTCATCGATCAATTGGGGGGAACCGACGCAGCACATGTTCATGCTTATTTACACCGCAAAGAAGGTGATCAATGGAATGCAGAATATTGGTATCGCCGCGCCAAACAAAATGTATACAGAGGCAATCTTGATGATGAGTGGAAAGAACTCTTCAAGTGTTACGTTGTGTAATAACAATTACCCTATTTTCGGACAGGGGCTGTTCTCTTTTATATACACATGCGGAAAGTTTGCCCAATAAAATAGGCGAAATTTTACCAAAAATTAACTCAATCCTTTTTCAAACTACTTAACATCTTTAAAAACATAAAAATATTACCAAATAAGATATAACATCAACCAAATCAAGTGATATTACGTAACAAAAATAACACAAAGAAAAATAGTATAAAACTAACAAGTAGAATGGCACAGATATTGAATATAGTCTACTATACTTGAGAAAGTATACTTTTCATAAATTTAGGTTAATAATTGGTTAGGTTAAACACTTGAAGTTCCCCACTTCAAGTGTTTTTTTTTAGCAAAAACTCAATCGAAGTAACATCAAATCCACTTCCCCATTCTTTTTTTAATTAGGACACTTTCCTTCATTAAAAGGTATATTAAAAATTTAAAACAATACATTGTATTACTATGTATTTTGTTATATATTTACTTCCATGAACAAAGAATTTATTGACAAATGGATTTCACAGCTAAAAAAAGGAAGTCTTTCTTTTGTTGTATTAGGTATTCTTGCCTATGATCAGGAATACTATGGCTACGATCTTATCCAGGAGGTCAAGAAGAAAACGGCCATTGATATTGCTGAAGGAACATTATACCCCTTATTGATCCGTTTAAAAAACGAAGGCCTGGTCGAATCGAACTGGGTGCCTCAGGAAACTGGGATTCCAAGAAAATATTATAAAATAACAAAGGAAGGCCAAAGTACTTTCTTAGAGATGAGAACGTACTGGACAAGCTTAAACCAACATTTAACCACTTTGACGCATGCATTATAACCAGATACCCTTTACAAATAGATCCTCAGCTCAGCTATATCAAGACTACATGTCAACAGCGACTGCTCTTGTAAAAAAATTAGCCTTGGAGCAAAGACAGGATATCTTATGTGAAATCAATAGCCACATATTTGAGGCATTGCAACAGCAGCTTCCCCCACAATTAATCCATGACGCCATGCCTAGTCAGCTCCAAGAAATCTTAGATAAACTCGGGTTACCAGAGACTTTTATCAAGGAAATGATTTTGTCAACGTCCATTGCCCCGTCAATAGAATCTCCTCGTAAATCCCTATCCTTATTACGAGTACCTATCATGCTCACACAAGGGATCATAAACATGATTTATTATATCATCTATACCCTGATGCTCATCGCCGTATTTCTCATCGTGGCCAAGTTTATTGATCCTCAGGGAGTCGGATTCTTCTATGCGCCCAACAAGTTTTTCATATTCGGCAAACTTATTTTACAGCACGAAGAAGCCCTACGTTACGAACAATTGGGCAATTATTTCATTCCGGCCTTTCT
The DNA here is from genome assembly GCF_002377215.1 of Sphingobacterium sp. UBA3519. Taxonomy (NCBI): domain Bacteria; kingdom Pseudomonadati; phylum Bacteroidota; class Sphingobacteriia; order Sphingobacteriales; family Sphingobacteriaceae; genus Sphingobacterium; species Sphingobacterium sp. UBA3519. The sequence continues at coordinate 110,216 of NZ_DFPI01000021.1, read as the reverse complement.
ATTTATCATCAGTGGACTTTACTATTCCTCCACGTTAATTTTGAAACTCAAAAAATCTATTCCCCATAAATTATGAAAAGAACCACAGTGTTATTGTTCCTCTTAGGAACCCTATCAAGCCCCATTCTCAAAGCCCAGGAATTCACACCTGTTCGCATGGATAGTCTCATGTCCGTCATGGACAAAAATAACGTCTGGATGGGCAGTATTGCGATCAGCAAAGGTGATCAATTGCTTTATCAAAAGACAATTGGATATGCCGATCTGGCGCAGAAAAAGAAAGCGACCATAGATACCCGTTATGGCATAGGCTCGATCTCCAAAACATTCACCGCAACACTTGTTCTAAAAACAGCTGAACTTGGAAAACTCCAATTAAATCAAACATTGTCCGTATACGTTAAGGGTATTCCCAACGCCGAAAAGATTACTGTTCGTCAATTGTTAAATCACAGCAGCGGAGTTCACAGCATCACGGACGACAAAGATTATTTGACATGGAACACTAAACCGCAAACAGAACAGGAACTTGTCGCACGCATCATCAAAGGCGGAGTTGAATTTGACCCCGGCAGCAAGCATGTATATAGTAATTCAAACTACATTCTACTTACTTATATTCTGGAAAAAGTATGGAAAAAAGACTATGCTTCTTTATTGAAAGAGTATATCTGCCAGCCACTAAAGTTGGAACAAACCACATTCGGCCGTCCACAAAATAACGGCAGTGATCTGAGCGAATCTTATCGGTATACACAAGAATGGACCCTTGAACCACACACGGACAACTCAGTTCCGCTTGGTGCTGGCGCAGTGTGGTCAACTCCGGCAGACTTGGCCAGATTTTTCAATGCATTATTTAGCCATAAAATCATCAATGCTGCAAGCCTGGAAGAGATGAAAAAAATAGATCAGGGCTATGGGATCGGCTTATTCCAATTGCCCTTCTATGAACATGTAGGCTTTGGCCACACAGGCGGTATAGACGGTTACTCTTCTGTCGCTGGCCATTTTGATGATGGCAATTATAATGTCGCTATCATTAGTAATGCCAACAATTATACTAATAATGAAATTTTAAAGTTCAGTCTGGGCGAGCTTTATAAAAAACCTTTTCCACTTCCTGATCTTGCGGAAATACAATTGACAGAGGAAGAAATTTCAAGTCTCATTGGCGAATATAAAAGCGAGCAACCTCCTATTCAGATAAATATTACGAGAGAGGGCAACAAGGTATTTGGACAGGTCGTTGGTCAATCTTCATTTCAGCTAAAAGCGAAGGATAGAAACACGCTGGTCCAACCGCAATTTGGTGTAAAGATCGTCTTTGAACGTAACGAAAACAAAATGACACTCTATCAAAATGGACATACACTCGTTTTAAGGAAATAAGGAGATACTGCCGTTAACTACCGCAACGATTCATGGCCCTTATTCGGCACTATCTGAAATTTTTCATTAGGTAGTTATGAAGTTATATCGACATCCTCCATGCGGACCGATGCCCTCGTCATCACGCAATATCGCTAAAAGAGCTGTGGCTGAACTAAAACCACTGCTCTTTCAACTAACGTGTCTTACAGTTTTTCTAAATAGAAATCATCACCATACACAGTACCGCTCAAGGGTTTATAGAAATAGACCGTAGCCGTAGTATTATTGGCGCCAGTTGTAAAAGTAACCGAAGCATTGGAATAGCTGGTCGTACCAATAGTCGCATTGACTGCAGTTCCACCAAAGTTTTTGACGCCGATACTAACTGACTGGCCAGCTGTAGACACTTTGGCGTAGCCACCGAACCGATAGGTCGTATTTGGCGTTAAACCGGTCAGGTATTGTTCAATGGATGTCTCCCCGCCCGTTTCGCGGATGCATCTGCTTCCTGTCCGGGCGTCGGTGGAAACGACCGATGATCCGCCACCCCATGTTGTCCATGGATAGATGGTACCACTTTCGAAATCGCCATTGCTAAATAAAGGTAGCTTATACACACGTACATAATCAACCTGCATACTAAAGGGCAGGTCAGCATTTGTGATCGCTCCTGGCCATCCAGCTCCACCGGCCTGATTTAAAATCAGATAAAAAGGTACGTCAAATGGCCATTGTTGCGTTCCGCCACCAGAAACCCTTGCGTAGGTATATTGCAATACATTGTTGACGTAAAATCGAATGTCGTTTGGACTCCAGATCATCGTATATAAGTTGTAATCTGTCGTATTATAAGTGGCCGCTTTTGAAGCGGTGCTTCCACCATTTGCATTAGTAACCGAGCTATTATGGATCGTATGATACATCACACTTTCGTTGTTGACATGCTCCATAATATCAATTTCACCACAGGCTGGCCAGCCTCCATACGCCGTAGCCGGTTCGGGCATCATCCAAATCGCAGGCCAGGAGCCTCTTCCTTGTGTAAACTTAGCCCTCACTTCAACTTTACCATAAGTCATACTAAATTTTCCCATCGACTTAACTCCACCCGCATGATAGGCAACAGGATCTCCGGCTACAACCGCATTATCCATACGCAATACAAGATTGCTCCCGTCTTGGGATGCATAAGCCGGCAGGGAGGTCATATACTTATTCCATGCGACAGTGCCCCTGTCTGCATAAGACCATTTTGTGGAATCAAATCCCCCGTTACTATTAAACTCATCCGACCAGATCAGTTCGTAATCTGTTGTCGCTACGGCAGTAGCATTGAATAGCTTAGTCGAGGCCTTCGCCTTACTGACTTCCGGAATCGAAGTTTTTGTTGTTGTCGAGTCTTTTTTGCAGGCAAAAATAGACAGGCTAGTTGCGATTAGGCTCAACACCAGCCAAAATTTGGTTTTTCTCATTTAGTTTTGGATTATTGGTTTTAATTAAGTTTATAGCGTTATTTGACAGCCTGTGGAGCAAGCTGCATTAGAAACGAAGATTCATTTTTTTCTTTCATTTCTTCCTTCCTGTTTTAACCAAAAGGAAGAAATGAAAGAAAATGTGTATTATTTCGATAACACGATGTGCCTGATTATTTAAAATTTACTGGCTGAAAGACAATTTTGCTGTAATTCTCTTTTTCAAATAGAACACCGAGTTTATTTTTATTTAAAAGTACTAAATCGGAATAAGCAGCATAATCCCCTTTCACACCTTCGGGAGCTTTGGCAACGACCTGATTGAAATACCATGTTTTGCCCTGATCTTTACTTAAACGAACGGTTAGATTGTCCCTTCTATGGGTTGATGCAGCATTACAAACAGCCAATACATATTTTCCTTTCTTTTGCCAGGAAAGTACCGAGCCCTGGTTGACTGGATCGGCCAGATTTTTATCATAATAGGTTGTATCCCAACTGACACCACCATCACTGGAATAGGACACAATCCTCGATTTTACGTTACCTTGTTGATTACGGGAATTCATATACAGTCCTGTATGCGATATTTGCGCGGCCATGGTTTCATTTGATCCTTCAAATTTCACGCTCGCCCCTATCTTGAAGGTCTTTCCATGATCGTCCGAGTAATACGAATGCGCAAAATAGTCCTTGCCATTTTCTTTTGGATTTCCTTCAGAATGGTTAGCAGGAATATAAATGCGTCCTTTATACTTACCAGAATCAAATTGTAAAGCATGCCCGGGTGTATTCGCATAGGTTCGCCAATCGTCCTTAAAGGTATATTGCGCATTTACTGACGGTTGATTGGGGCGATGTGTCTCGAGCGTAATATTCTGTGGCTTGGACCATGTTTTACCGCCATCGGATGAACTAATTGACCAACATTCCCGCAGGCCACTCCCTTTGCGCACTTCTCCCTCATGATTATTCCCCGTATTGTAAAAAAGTAAGAGACGTCCTTGAGGATATGCTGGATCCAATAGATCAACTACAGGTGCTGGATTTCCCACCTGTAAATTATCGTTGTCCACAGCGACTTGCAATGGCCCCCAGGTCTTTCCATTATCCTTACTGGTTTTATAAACAATATCCACATTACCAAAATCGCCAGCATGATCCACCCGACCTTCGGCAAAAGCAATTAACTGTCCATTTTTATCCTTTACAATGGCAGGTATACGATAGCTTTTATAGCCCTCTTCGCCTGAAACAAACACATTCACTTCCTGTGCGTGGCAGATACTGGCTAACATTGCAAATACCACCATTGTCCCTAATTTCTTCATATCGATATAAGTTTATTGTTACTTTTCTTTAAAAATTTCATCTGCATTCATGCATTTAGATATACGATTTACTGCTCCCTTTCAATCGGGAGACAGGTAAACATCCATTTCAGTGGATTTTGCCAGTCTTTCCCTTGTAATTTCCCCACGGGCAGTTTGACTACAATGGTATTCCAGCCCTTGCGCAATTGAATCATCGTAGGACTTCGGTAACTGTATCCCTCATCAATTAAGGGGACTTCCAAGTCTCCTTTTTTGCCCGCCTGTTGCCAATCTGGCGGAAGCACTTTATGTCCATTGACCCAAAGTGTGCTCATTCGATCGTCCCAGGTCCCCAAATGTGGTGAGTCACTGGCATACGAACGCGAGAGATCATTAAAACCGATCCAAAAACCTTGGTTGCCCCCTTTTTCACTCCACACTTTGCTCAGGGCATACACGGTACTATTTTCAAGTGGACGGTCAATCGCCCCTTTAACAACATCAGCCCACCAATGGCGCAATACAATGGTACCTCCGTAAAACTCGCCGATCTTTTTCAAAGCGTTAAAATCTCCTGCAGCTTCATTTTTTAAGGCCATACCCAGATCGCCTTTATTTTCCACAGGCCCGTATAATATCCATTTTTGCCTACTTTGTTGGTGGTAGGGAAAGATAAGACCATTAAAATACAGTTGTTTATGTGTAAGTAAACGCTTTTCAAATTCGACAAAATCAGCCAATCCTTTCACATCCGTTTTGATATTACTACGCCATGCAAAATCCCCTCCCCCTCGCCAGCTGCGCTCCGCAAATGTCAATAAAGCGGGGTAAACTCCATTTTGACGAAATAGATCGTTTTCATTCTTCACCGCGCGATCGGGCCATGAACATAGCGTCGCACCCATTAACTTTTCATTTTCTGAAGACTGTCCGCCCAACTGCCTATAGAACAAGGTCGTCACCGTTTCTAAAGGATCCATGTGATTGATGTACAAGTGCTTTGAATCAATGACTTCAAAAGGCGAATCATTGGTAATAGCTTTTGGGCCACGCATCCAAAGCTGCCGGATTGTGTTTGGTTGCAAATTGCCGCCGGGTTCCCAACCAATAGTTTTTAGACCCAAATCCTCCGTCCATGTTGTCATCATCGGTAAAAATTCTTGATTATGAATTTTCACCTCATCCCCCCCAATATGCAGATAAGGTAGTCCCGGATAAGTGTTTGCAAATTCCTTAACCAGTTCCTTGAGGATAGCTATGCCGCTATCGCTCTGCATATCAGTTTTAAAATAACGGCGAAATGCTGCTGAATGTCCCGGCATATCAATTTCGGGTACAAGTTGGATATGCCGATCACGACAATACCGAATTAGTTCTTGCATTTCCTCAACGGTATAATACTTTCCCTTCCAACGCTCCATATTCGTCGAGTCGGTCAAACCGGGATATTTTTTGCTGATCAGTCGCCAAGCAATATCCTCAGTGAAATGAAAGTGAAAAATATTCAGTTTATAGCGCGCCATGACATCGATCTGCTCTTTTAGCACATCCATTGACTGAAAATTTCGTCCGACGTCTACCAAGTAACCGCGCCAGCGAAAGGAAGGATAATCGGTAATGGAGCAATAGGGCAACTTGCCATCACTGCCTCTGAGTTGACCCAGAGTTTTTAAGGCATAAAAAACACCGGCACTCGTTCTGGCTTCGATCTGTATTCCCTGTTCATCTACGTCGATCCGATAAGCCTCCAATGATGCCGAAGGTAAAACCAATTCGTGATCACAAACAATGGTGATATTTTTATTCTTGAAGTTGTCGAAAATAACCTGAGTTACATTCCAATCTTTCAACAAGAGGCTTAACATCTGCCTATCAGCATTTTCAACCTCCCCTTTGATATGCACATGGACAAGATCCGGCAAACAATAACGCCCTGTTTTCCAGCTCACAGCATGGGGCATAGGAAGCAAAGGAGGTTTGATTGAATCCGGTAGACAGCATAAAGGACTGATTAAAATAAGAATAACCAGCAGACCGGATAGCAATGTACATGTAATGGACTTTTGGTGCTCCATAATCTTCTACTTAAGGGAATTAAATTCCTTTAAAGTTTGCATACAATACCATTCTTGGCGAGGGAGATGGAAAGGACCTTTAAACAAATTCCCTTTTGCGGTTTGGGCAATCTTCCCATCACGATGGAGGTAACCATACCACTCACCATTGATTTTATCGTGAAAATGATCATAGGCATACTGATTGATCTGCTGATGCCAATTTTTATATTTCTCATTCCCAGTCATCAGGTAAGCGAGTAATGTTGCGATAATCGTTTCATTCTGCGGCCACCAAAATTTCATATCTTGCCAATATTCTTGTACTGGCTTTCCATAGACATCTCGAAAATAGAGTATACCACCATATTCTTTATCCCAGCCCCGTTCCCACATATAATCCAACATACGACAGCCTAGGTCAATCAAATGCGGATCGTTTCCCCGGGATCTAGCTTCATGTAGGATAAACCAAGCTCCTTCGATAGCATGTCCGGGATTGAGTGTACGACCGTCAATATGATCGACAATTTCACCTTCAGGTCCTACTTGTTCCATCACGCAGCGAATATCGTCCTTAACAAAATCACGTTCAATCTGTGCGATACAATCACTGATGACACGATCACAACGCGGATCCCCAATGGTCTCACGAATCTGCTGTGCCGTATTGATCATAATCAACGGCACACCTATTCCCTTCATTGGCCTTGTGGCTTCATACTTTGGTTCGATCAATTTTTCTCCATTTGCATACGCGAGGCAAATTCCCAGCAGATGTCGTGCTTCATCTGCTATCTCCTCGTCTCCAGTCGCTTTTGCATAGGCTGCAAAGGCGATTGCCGCGAAAGTCTCCGAAAAGAAATAGCGACGCATACGAATAGGATCGCCTAGGCGGTCAACATGAAAATACATTTTTCCATTAGCGTCAAAACAATGCTCTTTCAAAAATTCATAGCCGATTCGGGCTCCTTCCAGCCATTCCTCTTTTTGTTCAACCGTATTGTAAAGTGTGGCCAGCAACCAGCATGCCCTTCCCTGTATCCATACGGCTTTATCGGTATCTATCAAAGTCCCATCCTGATCGCGCATGAACAAATATCCGCCATATTCATGGTCAATGGACCGGGGAAACCAAAATGGTACAGTGTCTTTTAAAAGCTGATCACGATAGAATACTTCCAAATCCTTCAAGTAATCCCTGTCTATTATTTTTGCGGTATCTTTTATACTTATCTGTTTCATGTGTTTTACTACTTACATCAATTCATTTCTATTTATTGAATCGTCAAAGCGAAAGTGGATACCGGTGTTCCAATTTCATTTTGAAGATTTGCTCTACTGAATGGTTCGAATCCATACAGGATTTTGGTGATTTGGAAATTCGGTTTAACGATCTCGATGGTATTATCTGATAGGATATTTGCGTTTACATTGAAAATCCGTCCTTTATTGTCCATCAGCTGAAACCCTCTTACCGCTGTATTTTCCTGAGTTTTTAATTTTTTACATTGATCAAATATCAATACCAGCTTATCCTCATGAAATGCACAACTGACCGGCTCAGGATGATCGGCATTCAGTTCAACGTTATAAAAGTGTTTCTGCACTAAATTTGCCAAGCGCTGGCCTACTGTAATCTTTTCACGGGGATGTACATCCAAAGAATCACCTACATCGAGCGTTACGGCCATGTATGTACCTTTAATACCCTTCTCCAATAAGCGTTGTGCGTTTCTAAAATCTCCCCATGAAGGCCTGTCTATACTGGAGAGCTGCGCGAAGAAAAAGGGCAGTTCTTGGTGAAAATTCTTCCGCCAGGAAGAAACCAATGTTTTAAAAAGACGTTCGTAAAGTTCTATATTATGCGCATTGCTTTCACCTTGATACCACAGTATTCCTTTCAACCCGGTGTTTAACCATTTGCTGACGCCAGCTTCAAAATTGTAAGCTGGTTGATACGGATGACGTTGATTTTTCACGTTCGAACCAGCGAGATTCTGACCCGCACGTTCCCGACAGAACTCCTGCACAAAATCAGATTTTTGCCAGTTATGAATATAAGAAGCCAGCAAATCATCGTTTTCCAATGATTTACGGTCAATCCACGATTCGGTATTGGATCCACCGACAGACAGATCAATAATGCCAATAGGAATATGTTGCTCATTGGCAATCTGTTCGGCAAATGAATAAGCAACTGCAGAGAACTGTGCTGCTTCATCTTCAGCCGCTTGCCTCCAGCTGCCGTTGAAATAGGCCAAATCGTTTACTTCCCTTAAGGTTACGGTATCCCATGCAACTGCATTGGTCTCCACAAGGTTGCGGCACTTAAAAAGGCGCAGATTGTGTAGTCTACCGGCATTTCTGATCAACGGATCGCTGTTTGCGGCACGGCGAAGTTGAAAAGCCATATTCGATTGTCCCGAAGCGAGATATACATCGCCAAAAAGAATATTTTTCAACACTATTTTCTCTCTGCCGGAACTTACTTCGATGTCATAAGATCCCCCAGCCTCCATTTTGGGCAACTTGATTTCCCAGGAACCATCAGGATTGACCTTAGTCTTATAGCTTTTCTTATTGAAAACAATGTTGATCTCAGCGGCAGCAGTGCCCTTACCAAAGATGCTATTCTCCCAATTACGCTGGAGCACCATATCCGAACCGATGGTTTCGGCCACTTGTAGTTTTTGGCTAAGAGGTACCAGTGCATTAGCCACCTGTCTCGCAATCATTGTTGCTCCTTGCTTATTTGGATGCAAGTAGTCGTCGAAAAGATCTATTCGATACCGAAGCGGGGTGTTGAGATCAATCAGTCCGACTTGATTATTTTGAGCAATCTGAGGAATCAATTCCTGAATCTGGTTGTACCAATCGCGGGTTCCTGAGAGAAAACGCGGATGACCGCTAAAGATAGGCGTCAATCGACAGATGTAAATTTGCATTTTGGGATTAACGGATCGTATGGAATCAATCAAATCCGCGTAATCTGATGCAAAGGAGTATTTATAATTTGGCCAGTTTCTCGGATCGGTATCATTGAGTCCCAAATGTATAATGGCAACATCGGGTTTAAAATCCAAGGCCTTCTTGTATTCCTCTGTTTTAAAATAAGGTCTATGCCCCTTACGTAAAAGAGTGGCTCCTGAATGGCCAAAATTCCGTACTTCAAACCGCTGGCCCAACAATGACTGAAGCTGCCCTGGATAAGAATCCAGCCTAGGATTGCCGAGGCCATAACCAAAGGTTACGGAGTTACCAATACAAGCTACCTTTGTCCGGGGCTGTCCCAAGGAAATTAAGATGGAAAGGATCAAACAAAAAAGTAGGCCTCCTTTTTTTGAAATACTGATAAGCATTATGTGGATGAAGGGTTTCATATTCATGATCTATTCATTCAGGATATAGCTGCGGTTACTTTTCCAGTGTTTTCGGTTTAAGAAATACGATTTGCAAGAGAAGTGCTAACAGTACCGCAGCCCCCAATAATGCAAAGCCTAACCCAAAATGGCCTTCATCCTTAAATCTTCCCAGCCATTGTGTGATGACAGCTCCAGCAAATACACCTACCATATTCATAAAGCCATAAGCGGTTGCCCGCAAATTTTTGGGAACAACCTGACAAAGAATAGGCATATTGTTGGCATCGAAAATACCAAAGCCAATTCCAAAACAGACTGCCGCCCCCACAACTGCAGGTAAGGTCTGACTTAACCCTAAAAACAATAAAGCCGGTATAGTCAGTCCAAGGCCAATGGCACTGGTATAGATGCGACCGCGGATATGTTTTTGCACCCATCGGTCACTGAGTATTCCGCCGACGATAACCCCGATAAAGGATGAGATCGCAATTGTAATTGTCGACAATGGACCTGCACTGGCCATTGGAATATTTAGGCTATCTGCAAACAATGTTGGCAGCCAATTTTTGATGGCCCAACCCGGTAAGCTTGGAGCGGCGAAATAAAACAATAGAATCCAGAATGCTACATTGGAAAATAGCAGCAGTAAGCTTTTAGAGAGGGGTAATTGATCTTCTGAAGTACGCTCATCAGTTGACGGTTCGTGCTTCTTCTCCAGGAGCAAGACTGCAAGTAGGAGGGCATAACATATTCCGATAATTCCAAACCAATGAAAAGCGGTATGCCATCCTTTTGAAGCGGCTAATGTTGCACCAAAACCGCCCAAAGCCTGCCCCGTATAGAGTCCTGTCATATGTAGCCCAATGGCCAGCGATCGATTTTTTCCAGTATGGTAATCGGCGATCAAGGAAAGGGCTGTCGGGATATACAGCGCTTCACTAAACCCCATAATAGCCCGTAGTACCAATAGTGTTGTGTAATCGTGCGCCATCCCCATACCATAAGTTACCGCTGACCAAACAAAAAGACTGCCTACGATCAGCCATTTTCTATTGCTACGATCGGCAACGATACCCGCTATCGGACTCATAAGACCATAGATGTAAAGAAACACGGCCATCAATACACCAAAAGTCTCAGCACGCTGCAATTGTGGAATATCGACCTGCATGGCTTCGCGCATAGTTGATAGCATCTGCCGGTCCATATAATTCAGCAGGGCTACCCCCCAAAGGAGTGCTACAACGAGCCACGGGTAAAAAGATTTATGTCGTAAAGAAGAGATCATCTTAAGCTTTATCAGGGTTATATGAATTTTTTATATCTTATTTTTTCAATCCTATTTATTAGAAAATGTTGCTACTAAAATCTCAGGAGTACGAACGCCTGCCTTAATTTCGCCGCTAGGCAAAATGATCATGTCGTCCCAGACCACCGCTGTCGTGGTCACCGGCCCATCCGATGGCAGATCCGCCATCCGGCTCCATTTTTTAAGATTCAAATCATAGCGCCATATTGCTCTACCGAAACCAGGATGATTGATTTGCAATTTGTTTTTAGCATCAATAAGTTGCTGTCTCTTCGATGGATTCGCTTCCTTTTTAGCGTCAAAGATCAACGATTCCACCCGATGGAAGGTATCACCCCGATCTGCGCTCAGCAACCATATTCCTTGGTCGGGTAATAAACATGCGGTTCCTGCCGCAGCAGGAAAAGGAATGTCTGCCTGTTTAGACCAGGTACGACCATCATCGGTAGAGCACCATAATTCATGGTATAACGTTGAAGGGCTCTCAGGATGAGCCTTTCTTCCACCCAGTAGATAAAGATTATTTTGGCTATCAGACAACAATTGTACATGGGAGACGGCATAGGGTAATTTTCCCACACAGCCCCATCCTTTTTCAAGATGCGCCAGATCCAATTGCAACACTTGGTCCGATACCGTATCCTGCTTTTCACCACCGACGATGACGAGTTTATTCCCATAAACTACCGCTCCCATATTGGCAAGCGGAAATGGGAGATCCGGAAAGTCTGACACCGAAATTTTCTTGTTAGAGCCATCGTATTTAATTAGTCTACAAGCAGCTGTTTTTCCTTCAGGAGTCTCTCCACCGATAACCAGCAATCCATCGGGTAGACTCAGGCTGGCAGCGTATGCAACCGCCATAGAAAGACTATCCTGCGCTGCTAAGCGTAGTCTTACCCCTTCTTTTCTGTAAATAAATACTTCTTTTTGGATCTCTTTCGCACCGCCTTCCCAGGGTGGTAAATGCGGGAAATTCGCTCCACCGGCAATCAGAAGACAATCGCCTGTGACACCAGCTATTGGTCCTGCCAAACCAATATGCGCCTTTCCATCTTGCATAGCCGGCAACGTAATGCCTTTATGCCATTCCAATTGACCGACTTGTGCATCAACAGCTCCTGTAAACAGTATTCCCACGATAACTCCCATCCAATGTTGTTTTGTCATATCTATTTATTGTTGAACATACTCGCCAAGCTATTCTTAGTTATCTCCTGAGGGAAACACGTTAGCCCACAAGAACAAGTGAGCTAACTTAATGTGCGCAAAAACCCTGAAAGCCAACTTTCACCGCATCTTCCGTAAACAGTTCAAACTGCTCAACAGACATATTTTTCACGGGCAGTCTAAATGCTCCGCAGTCAAGCCCAATTAATTTCATATACGCTTTCCCTACTGAAATACCACCATACTTCCCTAACAACGTGATCATATCGATAGATTGCTGCTGCAAAGCATTAGCTTTTTCAAGCTCTCCCTTATCATAAGCCTCCATAAGTGCAAGGTATAAAGGTGCTGCGTAGTTATAGGTACTTCCGACCGCTCCTTTGTTACCTAATACCAAAGCGGACAGCATATTCTCATCTCTTCCCCATAACATATCATACTTGCGATCTGCATAATTCATACAGCTTAGAAAATCCATAAAATCTTCGTGTGTATATTTGATTCCCTTAAAATTGGGTATCACCCCATCAATCTGCTTCAACAGGTCGATCATCTGGAAATTTCCGCCGGTCAATACAGGAATATGATAATAATAGAAAGCCGTATTCGGTGCCGCACGTGCAATTTCCACACAACATTTTGCCAATTGATCCACATTAGCAGGTTTGAAATAAGATGGTGCAGTAAATGACACGACATCGACCCCCGCTTGCTCGGCCAGCCTAGCCAATTGTTGGCATTCTTTGATATTTGTTCCGCCCAGAAGCATCATGAGTGTAAATGCATCATCCTCTTTTGTCAATCTGGCCCAAGCTGTCATCACTGCAACTTTTTCCTCAAAAGTCAACGACACCCCTTCTCCGGTAGAGCCACAAATAAAGGCTCCCGTGACGCGGTTGCGCTTTAACATCGCATAGTATTGCGGAATCAGCTCAAGATTCAATTCTCCGTTTTCATCGAAAGGAGTAAATGGCGCTGCAATTAATCCTGAGATTTTTTGATTTAGCATATGGTATTTTATATAAAAAGTTAACAATATCCTGTCTCAGACCTTCGCGTGGGATTGAGACAGGATATTCGTTTTTAGGTTCCCTTATAACCTGGATTTTGCTGATCATTTAATTTGGGATCTACAGTAAGTGTCCCCAAGTCTATTGGCCATAAGATTTTATGTTTCTGACCATCAATATTGTTCAATACGCCGACTAAGTTCAAATCTTTACGAAACACCAATGGTTTTCCAGCAGAATCCTGCATGCGTCGCAAATCGAACCATCGCTTGCCCTCGGACACAAATTCCTTTGTACGTTCATAGAAGATCGCTAATTCGTTTGCCTCAAAACTGCTATTTATAAACAAAGGTGCTTTTCCAGCGTATGCCCGATTACGTACAGCCATGATTTCAGCAGTTGGATCCTCTCCCAATTTATTCTTAATTTCCGCCAACAATAAATAGGCCTCCGATAGACGATAAACAGGATAATCATCAGAATAGTTACGAACGCCGTCTATCAAAGTTCCCAAGAATTTTCTAAATACTATAGCAGATGTATTTCCTTTATTAAAATTAAGGAATGTTGCATTTGCCCTCGTATCAGCCTTTTCATATAATCTGTAGAGGTCCATTTTATACTCGTAACGGATCAAACCCGTGGATCCAGCCTGAAGAGGATCTTTTGGAATTGCCTGCCCATTATCATCTACATAGCCTGTGATATCATCACTTGCCGCATAAATGAAATTACTGAAAAATGAAGTCGCTTCTCCATTTAGGTAACGAAGTACAAAGATCATTTCAGCATTACCTTTCATCGCTGGTACACTGGCAGATTTAAAGGCCTCTGCAAAATTGCTGACAAGCGTATATTTAGGAATTACTTCTTCTATAGCGGCTTTTGCAAGTTTTAATTCCGCAAGACTATTCTCTGGGGCCTTTCCATCCACATCAACTTTGGCCGACCATAAATATACCTCCGTTTTTAACATTTTTGTTGCCGCCAAAGACCATTGTGCTTTTTGATTTTTAGTCTCGTAGTTTCCTGAAAACGATTTTTCCGATTTATCAACTTCCGATTTGATAAAGTCTAAGGTTTCTTTTTCCGTTTCTGTTCGCGCCTTATATGCTTCTTCTGCCGAGGTCGGGGTATTAATTGCTGCTTGTGGTTCTGTCACCAAAGGCACCCGGCCATAAGTTCTAAACAAATAGAAATAATAAAAAGCACGCAGTCCGTAGGCTTGCCCCAAATAGTAGCCCTTTTGCAGATCTGTCAAATAATCGGCTTTCTCAACCTGATAAATAAAATTGTTTACCTGAAAAATTGGCGCGTACAATCCAGCCCAGCCCGATATGCCAGGAGAACTTTCACGAATATCCTGTGTAATTATCCCTGCTGAGTTCAATGATGCTGTTCCTGTAAAACTGGTACCATCTCTTAAGGTTCCCCCACGCAGTTCACCCAAATTCCATAAGTTTTGCTGTTGTCCACGTAACTGGGTGTGGAGTCCCAACATAGCACCAGCAACCTGCTCGTTGCTTTTCCAGAAACTGCCGCTGGCAAAGTAATCCTCGGGACTAAGGTCTAAGTCAATTTCTTTGCAAGAAGAAAACAGAAAAACTGCAAGACCTATATATATAAATATCTTTTTCATAATTTGGAATTAAAATGTTAATTGAAGCCCAAGTATAAATGTTTTAGGAAGAGGGTATCCGCCTCCATTTTGTCCCACACTTCCACTTTCAGGGGAGAACAATGTATTTTTTGACCAATAGTGTAAATTTTGGCCTGTGGCGGAGATGCTTAAATCTTCCATTTTTAATCGGTTAGCAATGGATTTAGGCAAGCGATAAGAGACATTAATCTCTCTAAATGCCAGATAATTTCCTTTATTATAAAACATACTACTTTCCCGACTCGTATTATTTTTAAATAATTGATCTGCCCAATAATAAGTCGGATATTTTGCATTTGGATTTTCAGGTGTCCATGTATCAAATACACTTGTTGTCGTATTGAATGTTCCCTGCATCATTCCAAGAAACCAGGCTCTCGGTCCGTCATAAGCAACATAGCCCAATGCGTAATCAAAACGGGTACTCAAGTTAATATTCTTCCAGCGCAAAGCTGCACCAAATCCGCCCGTCCATCTCGGCACTGTATTTCCCATATACACCCTATCATAAGAATTGATTATACCATCTCCGTTTACATCCTTCCACATAACATCGCCTAAAGCTAATGGATAGTATAAATTCTTCTCACTACTGGACAACGCATTATAGACATCCGGATGTACCAATGTACGTGCACCGATCAGATCCTTCAATTGCAAGGCATAGCTATCCAACTGTTCTTTTGTCCGAATGATCCCGATGGCTTCATAAGCATAAGCAACATTCGGGTCTTGCCCCTCCTGATTGCCTCCTACCCAAATGAGTTCTTTGGATTTTGGATCATAAACCTGTAAACCGCCTTGTCTGTTATTTTCAACGCCATTAAAAGGCAATTTTAAGATCTTGTTCTTATTATACGCCGTATTCCAATTAAAGCTTAGATCCCAATCTTTCCTTCTCAGCATTTGATAATTCACCCCAATTTCGACTCCCTGATTCTGCATATCACCATTGTTGGTCGTAATTGTAGTAAAACCGGCTGAAGCTGGTAATGATAAACTTGCAATCTTATCTTTAGTCGTCCGATGATAATAGGCAAGACTCAAATCAATCTTATTTAAGATTCTGGATTCAAGTCCGACTTCTTTTGTAATCAAACTCTCCCATTTGAGGTTTGGAATTGAAAGCGTGGACATGGTGTACCCCACTTGCCCATCATACTTGTTTGTGCCATATGAACCTTGAAGTGTATAAGATCCGATTCCACTGACATTACCGTTCCCTCCATAACTAGCGCGTAATTTTAACGTATTTACGACTTTATCAGTGCCTAAATAATCCTTCAGGAAATCTTCACGGTGTAGAGCCCAACCGACTGAAACTCCAGGAAAGGTTCCCCATCGATTATTTAGTAATGTCGAATAACCATCTCTACGTGCAGTCAATGTCAAAAGGTATTTTTCTTTATAGTCATAGTTTACTCGTCCAAAATAGGACATGATACGTTGTCGATCATGGTATGAATCGATACTTCTTTTATTGGCCTCTGGACTCGTTAATCCAAGATCCATAAAGTCGTCTGTTGGAGCTCCACTTCCCGCAGCTGTAAATCCATTGTTATACGTATCAAAAAATTCCGACCCCAACATCGCGTCAATATGATGCGAACTCGCGATTTCAGTTCTGTAATTTAAGACTGCGTTATAGGTTTGATTATATATTTTATCATAGGAAGCCGAGGAATTTCTTGTGCGAACATAATTTCCTGGGCTGGCTATATAATCCTTATTAAAGGACTCCGAAGTAGACTGGTTAAAAAACCAGTTTCCACTGACGCGTAAGCTAAGATTCTCCAAAAAATTAATTGTAAAAGCTTGGGTAAGCGTAAGCTTCTGATTTAGATTTTTACGAATGAACTTATCATCATTTACCAGAGGGTTCCCATCTTGATAATCACGACCAACGAGCAGATCTCCATTGGCATTTGTACCACGCATTGTTGGAGGGGCCCCCAGTGCCCGCGTCATATAGTTTCCTTCTCCGTTAATAGCGTCACGCCATTTCGTATACGCGAAATTCACCCCTGACAATGAATGTAGCCAAGGTTTAACTTTATATTCGCCATTTAACACAAAAGTTGTACGATCATAAAAAGTATTGATTGGCATCCCTTTCTCGTTATACTTCCCCACACTTCCATAATATTTACCTTTATCGTTCCCACCTTGTAATGCGATATTATAATCTTGCGTCAAACTAGCATCACGAAGTGCATATTTAGCATAATCAAAATCTTTAAAAATTAGTTCTTTTCCAGTCACAGGATCAATCATGGTCTGCCATCCCTGTTGCAACAATTCACGATTGGTATCATCGAGCAACATGGTACTCCACACGGCATTGCTGGTAAGATTACCATCTAGGATATTTCCTTTATCATCCTTATATTTATTCCCCGTACCAAAGGGGCCCACACTCGTTAATTGATTCAATTGGGACGGTTGATATTGCCCAGATACCTGAACACCTTTTCTACTCCAGTTTAAGTAATCTTTGGCACTTAGGAAATCAAAAGGGTTGTTCAATTTATTAACACCAACTTTAGACGACAATGTAATATTGGAAACACCTTCTTTTCCCCTTTTTGTGGTTATCAATATCACACCGTTTGCAGCCCTAGCACCATAAATTGCTGTAGCAGAAGCATCTTTTAAGACATCTATCGATTCAATGTCATTTTGATTAATGTCATTAAATCCATTTCTAATCAAGCCGTCAACAATAACCAATGGCGTGCCACCGCCGCCATACGTAGTCCCACCTCGAAGCACAACCGTGGGTACAGCTCCCGGTCTTCCTGAAGTTTGCTGCACTCGAATACCCGGTATCGTACCCGCTAAAGCAGAAGCTGGGTTCGAGCGAACTCCAGTTTCAAGCACTTTTTTATCCAAGCTGCTTACAGACCCCGTTAAATTCGACTTCTTCATTTTTCCATACCCGACCACCACGACTTCATCCATTTGCTCAACCTTGGACTCGAGTTTGATATCCAATTGATTTAATTGCCCAACTTTCACTTCATATGGTCTATACCCCGTAGACGTGATAATTAATACGGTATTGGGATTCGTGCTGATCGAGAATGTTCCATCAGCGTTTGTCTGCAAAGATTGGCTGGACCCTTTGACTTTTACAGTAACATTGCCAAGCAATTCCCCTGTCTTTGCATCGGTAATTTTACCCCGCACGGCATGGTCTTGTGCTTGCGCTAAGAGCATGTTGCCCATCAAAATAGACAGGCTGAGGAGGGTTCGTAATTTTAGGTTTGAATACATATTGGTTTGTATTAAGTATTACATATATGCAAATATATAAATTACAAAATGTAAAAAACAAATTTTAATTAAATTATGTATAACATATTAATCACATTTATTAATTATCTTTGCCTTAACGCGCCTAATGCGCTATTATGTAATATATATGGAACCGAATTCTTCGTTCATAGAACATCTGAATACAATTGATACTTCTTCTCTTGTAGATCGTGCCGAAAAAGAAATCATCAATCTTTTTGTCAATCAAGGCTTAAAGGTTGGAGATGCTTTACCTAAGGAAATTGAGCTGGCAGAAACCCTTGGCGTAAGTCGTACGGTGGTTCGCGAAGCCATGTTGCGGTTGCGTATGGTCGGATTGATCGAGTCCAAAAAACATCGCGGAGCTGTTTTAACGAGTCCAGATCTTATAAAACCCCTACGCAAATCACTTTATCCGACCATTATGGAAAACAAGACCTTACAGGATCTTTTTGAAATGCGTATGGTTCTGGAGATAGGTATGGCGGATATTCTCTTTGAACATATACAAGAAAAGGACATGGAGGAATTGGAAGCGATCGTTGCAAAAGAACCTATAGATGCAGATAATACTATTTTCGACATTGAAACTGAAATTGCCTTCCATGGTAAGCTTTACGAAATAACTGGAAATACGATTCTCAAAGACTTTCAGAACATGCTTTTACCTGTTTTTCAGTATGTGCACAGCAGTGGCTTACTGACCAGTCCCAGCTCATCGAAAAGCTTTATCTCACACCGAGGCCTAGTAGATATATTGAAGGTGGGCAATGCTGAGGTGTTTCGAAATGCCATGCGCAAGCATCTTGATAATCATTATCAGCGCCTTTTTTTATATAAGAAATCTATTGGATAATCTGTTTAACAGGATTGATTCACTTTACGATAGAAAGGCCCGATTATATGATTGGGCTTTAAGCATCTACTAAAGCGAAGAGTATACACTTAATATTGCCTTAAATCCCATAATTGTCCTATAAAAAAGATCTGATCTATCCTTTATTCTCATTGTAATTCGAATCAAAAATACAGCGGCAATGATATGAAAAAGTAAATTCACTCACTTAATTATTTTATGTAATACATAATAATCATTATCTTAGTCAGCATGATAATGCTTCGCTAACGCTATACTATTTCAAATCGCATAGCTTAAAAAAGCTTGATTCATTCAATTTAAACCGAAAACACAATGAAACTCAGGATCTTTTTATTTGCTGTACTCGCAACATTTCTGCATAAAAATACATTTGCACAAAAAAAGCCTAATATCATTATCATTATTTCCGATGATCATGCCTATCAGGCAATAGGCGCCTATGGTTCGAAATACGGAAAAACACCACAGATAGATCGCATCGCTGCTCAGGGTGCTCTATTTAAAAATGCGTTTGTAAACAATTCCATCTGCGGACCATCCCGGGCTACATTATTGACGGGCAAGTACAGCCATAAAAATGGATTCAAAGACAATGAAACTTCTGAATTCGACTTTAGCCAAGATCTTTTTGTGAAACAGCTCCAAAACGTAGGTTACAATACCGCTTGGGTGGGTAAAATTCACTTAGGAGACAAACTGCAAGGTTTCAACTATTATGACATTCTTGTTGGGCAGGGAACCTATTTTAATCCAGATTTTATCAGCAAAGAGGGCCGCAAACGCACTGAAGGGTATGTATCCGATATCGTAACCGAAAAAGCAATTGATTGGTTAGATACCGTAGATGCTGAGAAGCCCTTTTGTCTAGTCATCGGTCACAAAGCTACACACCGTACCTGGATGCCGGATCCAAAGGACTTTGGGAGCTATGATGCTGTAAATTTCACCTTACCCGCTACTTTCTACGACAATTACCAAAGTAGGCCGGCAGCTGCATTGCAGGAAATGTCCATTGACAAGGACATGAAAATGGGCTACGATCTCAAAATGTTCAATTCGTTGGAAGACATGATGGCCGACGGTAACTTCAAGCGGATGAACCAAACTCAAAAGGACAGCTATATCGCCTATTACCGTCCTATTTATGAACAATTGAAACAGGGTAATTTGACAGGAAAACAGCTCGCTGAATGGAAATTTAGACGATATATGATTGATTATCTCAATACTGCCCAATCCATGGACCGCAACATCGGGAAAGTATTGGATTATTTAGATCGAAAATCCCTCGCTGAAAATACAATTGTAATCTATCTTTCAGACCAAGGTTTTTATATGGGTGAACATGGCTGGTTCGATAAACGTTGGATGTATGAGGAGTCTTTTCGTACACCAATGATCATGCGGTACCCAGCCCTGTTACACCCAAACTCAACTATAAATGCTAAAATTGTCAACGCTGATATCGCTCCCACGCTATTGGAATTAGCTGCTATCCAAAAACCGAAAGACATGCAAGGTGAATCTTTTGTTCATGTTCTGAAAAATAACAGCGAGGAACATCGGAAAGATCTGTTCTATCATTATTTTGAAAATGGCGAACATGCCGTGAGCCCCCACTTTGGTGTTCGTGATGATCGGTATAAATTGATCCGCTATTATAAACGGATCGAAAATTGGGAACTCTTTGACCTTCAGAAGGATCCCAATGAACTCCATAATATCTACAAGGATCCTACCTATCGAAGCGTCGTCAAACGGATGAAAAAGAAACTTCTCACGCAAATGCGCCAATTTGATGACAAAGAAGCAGAAGCAATTTACAAAATCAACATCGACCAATAATGCCATGAGGGTATCCGATCTACTGGATACCCTCATTTTAATACTATACCCTTCTTCAAATTGCTTATCGAAATGCTAGCTATATCGTGAAGCACAATATAATCATCGCAAAAAGATTGCCCTTCAAACAAATAATTCAAAAGATATTGTAACAAATAAAATCCGCAATCGATTGTTTTTTAAATAAATTTTCATTTATAATATAAAATTCATTTCTTTAATATTGTATTAAAATGATTTACATTTAATCATTTTGACCCTCAATATAGCCAAGATATACGTACTTAAATTTTATGAAAATTTACTTATTTTTAATTTTATTACTAACCACAACTATAGTTATAGGCCAATCGAAGGGAAAAGTTCTCGGGACGGTATTTTCTCAAAACGCGGAACCATTAGAAAAAGCAACTGTAACGATTCTCAATTCAAAAGACTCTTCCGTGGTTTCCTATCTCCTTACTGATACAAAAGTTAAGTTTGAATTTGTTAAAATTCCAACAGGCACCGCACTAACACTTTTTATTTCACATGTCAATGCAAATCCCTTTCGTCAAGAATTCAATATTCCTAACGGAGAAAATTATGATTTCACTCTATTAAAGCTCGATTCCAAAAGTCTCGATGAAGTAGTCGTCAATATCGTTCCCCCCGTGCGGATGAATAAAGATACGTTAGAATATAACACCAACTTCTTCAAAACTCGCCCCAACGTCAACGTAGAGGAATTGCTCAAAGAACTACCTGGTCTGCAGGTCAATATGGATGGTTCGATTTACTATCAAGGAAAAGAGGTTTCAAAAGTAAAAGTAAATGACAAGGATTTCTTTTCGAGTGATCTCCGTATTGCTACACGAAACCTGGACGCTTCGCTTATTAAAACTGTACAGGTGTACCGTGATAAGGGTGAAACAAAAAAGGATAATGAAGACGGAGATAAACTGCCGATCACGATTAATTTAAAATTTAAGAAAGATTTCCTCAGAGCGAGCTTCGGTAAGCTCTATGGCAGTGCCGGTACCCGGAGTAGATATGAGGCTGGCGGTTTATTCAATACATTTAAGGATACACTCCAGCTGAGTTTAATCGGTTTCGGAAATAACATTAACCGCCAAAGTTTTGACTACAATGAATTGAACCAAGAAGCTGGGCTTGGTCGTTCCGAAAATTATGGTTTTGATAATTTTGGAGGTAGAAACTATTCAGGTAAAGCCAACGATATAGGCTTAGGATTTAACCTCAACAATGACTGGGGAAAGAAAACCAAGTTGAATATCATGTATATGCTGAAATATAATAAAGCCGAAAATCAGAATACAGGCAATCAAATTTCTTTATTCGACCAGGAAAAACAATATTCAGAATCCAATTACCAACAACAGGAGAGATCTGTAGGGCATAATATCAAAACCCTGCTCCGTCATCGCATGGACACCACAGCCTACTTTGAATTTACACCGAGTTTGGGTATCAATACAAAAAACAGCTCAACCTTAGGAAGGAACCGCTCCTATACGGATCTCAAAAAACTAAATGACGCAACAGGTACAGGAGGAAATAATGAAAATACACTAAACTATTCACATGGTTTCTATATCGAAAAACAACTCCATAAAAATCATATTGTATCGTTTAGAAATACGGTTTCCATCAATACCAATGAAAAGACCGACAGCTCTTTCCAGCTTACCAATATTTACGATACAGCGAATCCTCAAACTAGTCTATGGCATAAAAACCTAACACAAAATAATTCCAACAATCTCTATTTTAGTGCTGCCTATTACAATAAAACTATTAAAAAACTCAACTTTGATTATTATTTTACCTATGTCACCAACCGGCAGGGACCACAGGAGAGTGTGTACATCAACCGCGACAGTACTGGAGAAGTACATGCCGCTCCCTATGAAAATAGTTACCGTTACAAATACCAGGATTATATTACGGGGATTATATTTTACTGGAGACCAACCAAAGATTTCAACGTAAAATTTGGAACAGCCTATCAAGTAAAGGCAAATCATTTTGATTTACTTAAAATCAATTCGGTCGAGAAATCATCTTTAGGCTACTGGCTTCCCAATATTAACATCCGTTATAAAGATCTAAACCTCGGCTGGTACAAAGATCTCGAGTCTCCCGAACTCTACGGAATTCAACAGCTCGTCATGGATCTAAATCCATTGTATACGCGAAAGACATCTTTTATATTCAACAATATCGAAAAACAGAATGTTAGTATATCCTACTATAAGTATACCTCGAAATTGCAGTTTAATGTCAATGGGAATATCAATTATGTCAATAACAGCATCGGGAGCCGTAGCTGGCGAAACAACAATACAGGACAAATGACCACCCAGATGTTTCTTGCTGGATCAAAATATAACTATAGTGCCTATACTTACCTGAGATACAACCTAAAAGCTAATAAAAATTGGTCATTCTATCTATCGCAAAACAACAATATCTACACCTATGAAAATTATAGTTCCATCAATGATGTTGATAATAAAGGGACCAATATAGGGATTAATGCCAGCCAACAATTTTCCGCGACTTGGAAAAACATGGTGACGATATCACCACAGTACACTTATTCTTGGAACAAAAACATAAATTCGGTAAAAGATAAACCCGACTTTATTGAATCAACCTATTCTACACATAAAATTGGCGCAGGATTGAATATTAATCCGATCCACGGGTTTTCATTGGAATCTACCTACTCGCTAGATAACCGGGCCAGCGGATTGAGTGGAAGAAAAAACTACCATATCTTAAATGCTTCAGTCTATTACACATTGAAAAACAATTCACAGCTAAAATTGACTGGCTTTGACATATTGAATCAGAATACCCAAAATTATTGGGGCAGTCAGGGCAACAGGACGTATTTTGGAAATTCACTAACATTAAAACAATATTTTATGGTAGGTTATATTCACAAGTTTAATATTGTCAAAACAAAGAAATAGATCAGGTAAAGAGCTGAAGCTTGTTCATAACAACGATAAAAATAATCATTACAATCTTTCAATATTCGATATCTTACTTTTCATTTCTTCAAGTTCAGCTCGTGATAAACGTTGCTTTTCAGAATAGCTATCTGCATGTTGCTCGCGCAATTTGCGTAGGCCCTTTCGGCTATCCGCTTCATAATCGTTTAGGTCAAAGGTAACAGAGTCTTTCGTTAAATTGGCGATGCGATAAAGCGTACGCATGGTTTTTCCATCTTTTGTATAGGAAACCTTATACACATCGCCAACCTTTGGATCTTTCAGGTATTTTTCCTTCTTTTTTGCGCCGGAAATTCCTGCTATAACAATAGCGGATACAAAAAGTCCAATCAGAACTAAGCCCGCAAAATATCCAATAGGTGTTTTACGGATAGTTCCCGATGATATGGACTGAAGTGTTTGTGGGTCGATTTCACGTTGATAACTTAGCTTTTTGCAATGGGTACACATGGTAATAATCTCCGAGGCATATGGAAATAGGGGTATCCAAAAAATATGAATGTACTTCACTTGTCTGTATGCAAAAAGAGACTGAGCAGTACCACAATATGCACAGTTGCCAATCGCCGATTGCGATCTGTTAGCTAATACCTTTGTTCTTGTGCCAAAAATAATCATTGCGTTATACGTTTTATTACATGGAATGGCTGAACAAGAATGTTGCCCTTTCCTATTTAAGAATACAAAGATTTACAATTCGTGCGTCGCCGTTTATGATTCGTATCCGCCAATCAATATTCTGATAGGCAACATATTGCATAGAATATATGAAGGTATTCCGGAAAGAAAACGAACTTGATTATTTAGCCTCCCCGCTCCTTTAACGACCACATCTCATCATTCTGACTCAAAAATTACAAAAAACAAAAAAACAAAGTATAGTTATCAGGTAGATTTTATATATTTGCATTAACATTTTTTAACACATGAAACAGCATACAGATAATATCCTTGAAAAACGAATGTCCTAAGGGGATGTTTTTACAGGTAAATTTCAAATATCTCCTATAACCCAACTCAAACAATAAACTCACAATTATAATTAATATGGCAAAAAATAACATAAATTTTGTCGTAATGGCCGCGCTTTGTCTTAGTACTGGCGCGCTATACGCACAAACCACTATAAAAGGAAAGGTAGTCGACAACAACAACAATCCTATCCAAGGGGCTACAGTTACCGAAACAAGCAGTAAAAAGCAGGTTCAAACAGATGCAAATGGATTATTTGAGTTCCCTTCGACCGGAAGCTCACTCAACATCAGCATTCAATACATTGGCTTTAAAACTAGGACTGTTCAAACCAATCCTACAGGTTTCACGACTGTTCAACTTCTGCCAACGACTTCACAACTCGACGAAGTCGTTGTGACGGCATTAAATATCTCGAAGGAAAAAAAGACATTGGGATATTCTATTCAGGAGCTGAAAGGAAAGGATCTTTCGGAAGCTAAAGAAAGTAATTTAGTCAATTCACTTGCGGGAAAGGTTGCTGGCGTTCAGGTAACAAATAGCCAAGGTAATATGGGGTCCTCCCGGATTATTATCCGCGGAGAAACATCAATTGCGGGAAATAATCAGCCATTATTTGTGATCGACGGAACCCCCGTTGATAATTCCCAGTTGGGTACGAGCGGTAATCGGGATTATGCTAATGCAATCTCAGACATCAACAGTGAAGATATTGAATCGATCAGTGTACTAAAAGGACCTAATGCCGCTGCATTATATGGTTCAAGGGCCGCCGCAGGTGTAATTTTGATTACAACAAAATCCGGAAAAAAACGCAAAGGACTAGGAATAAACATCAATTCAAATAATACAATCGAACGACTTGCCGTTTTACCCGATTATCAAAATGTTTTCGGACAAGGTGCCGATGGAAAATTTAGCTATGTAGATGGCAAGGGTGGTGGGATAAATGATGGTGTGGACGAAAGCTGGGGGCCAAAGATGGACGGCAGACTGATTCCTCAGTTTTATTCCAATGGTGAAGCCGTGCCATTTGTAGCACATCCAGATAACGTCAGGAGTTTCTTTGGTACGGGAAGAACCTTAAACAATGGTATTTCAATTGCCGATGCAACTGACAAAATTGATTACCGTTTCTCGTATAATAATAGCAATCAAACGGGGATTGTTCCAAATTCTTCCATTGAAAAAAACAATTTCAATATTAATACACGTTATAAAATCACAGAAGATCTAACCCTTACGGCCAACGCAAACTATGTACGCACGAATTCTGGTAATTTACCAGGTGTTGGCGGTTTCCGTTCAAATGGTTACATGTTACAATTTACGTGGTTTGGAAGGCAAGTGGATGTTTCGCGTCTAAAAAATTATCGGGATGCTAACGGCAATCTAGTCAATTGGAACAATAGTTATTATAGCAACCCTTATTTCATTGCGGAAGAGAATACGGTTCAGCAGCAGCGCGACCGCATTTTTGGCAATATTGGTTTGAACTATAAAATCAATAAGCATTTGACGGCAAACTTCCGTACAGGTAACGATTATTATACGGATCGGCGTAAAATTAGAATCGCATATGGCACGAATGGTACGCCCTATGGCTCTTACGAAGAGGATGCTTACACCGTAAATGAAAATAATACGGAGTTTACTTTAAATTATAACCGTCCCCTTTCCAATGACTTCACGTTGGACATCCTAGGGGGTGGAAATATACGAAGCCAGTCCCGACAACGGAATAACCAAAAGGCACCGCGTTTGGCAGTACCTGACGTATACACGCTGGCAAACTCGAGAGATGCGTTGATCTCAACAGGTGAGTATAGTCCCTTGAAAGCTTACAGCATTTTTTCTTCCGCACAATTAGGCTATAAGAATTATGCTTTTTTGAATCTGACGGCACGAAATGATTGGTCTTCAACTTTACCCGTTGATAACCTATCTTATTTCTACCCATCAGCAAACGCAAGTATCGTATTGACAGATGCTCTTGCTATTCAAAGCAATATACTCTCTTTTTGGAAATTACGTGGCGGATGGTCTAAAGTAGGTAAAGACACCGATCCATTTAATTTAATAGATTCTTATCTTTTTAGTGCGCCTTACGGAAATAGCCCGCAATTATCAGTCAATGACATCAAGAAAAATCCAGATCTAAAACCTGAAACAACAACCTCGACGGAATTAGGTACCGAGTTGGCCTTCTTCAAAAGTCGGGTACGTTTGGATCTAAGTTTATATGATATCAATAGTATCAATCAAATCCTAAGCGTTGATGTTAGCCCTTCAACAGGTTACAAAAAACAACTTGTCAACGCCGGAAAAATCAATAATAAAGGATTGGAAATTCAACTCGGTGTTACCCCGTTAAAAAAACAGGATTTTCAATGGGACATCAATGTAAACTTTGCGACGAATAAAAGTAAAGTCGTAGAATTAGATGATGCCGGATTATTAAAAAGCTATACGATCGGTTCTTCGGGAACAGTACAGGTCCTGGCTGCAGTCGGGAAACCCTACGGAACTCTCTACGGAACCGGCTTTTTACGAAATGACGCCGGACGTATTATTGTAAATGCAGATGGGACACCTGCTACCGACCCTGTCAACCATTATTTTGGAAAATTTACACCCAACTGGTTAGGTGGCATTACCAATCAATTCCGTTACAAAGACTTTGATCTAAGCTTTTTGATCGACATCAAACATGGTGGAAAGCTGTATTCTGGCACGAATGCTACCGGTACAGGAACAGGAGTATTAGCCTCCACGCTTCCAGGAAGAGATGCTGAACATGGCGGCTTGAGTTATACTGTCAACGGTATTACCTATGATGACGGTATTATTGCAGATGGCGTTAATGCAGATGGTTCGGAAAACACGAAAGTTGTTTCGGCACAACAATATTATAAAACGTTATATAGAACCAATGAAGCAAATGTATTCGATGCTTCCTATGTCAAGTTGCGCGAGGTAAAACTAGGTTACCAATTACCCAATCGCTGGATTTCCAAAATTGGTTTTCAGGGAGCATCTTTCTCTTTAGTAGGTCGTAATTTGTGGATTATTCATAAAAATGCGCCCAACATTGATCCGGAAACAGCTTTTAATACAGGAAATGCCCAAGGTTTGGAAAGTTTGCAATTACCGACAACCAGAAGCTTTGGTTTCAATTTGAACCTGAAGTTTTAAGAAAATGAAACAATCGGATTAAAAATAGAACAAAACTTACGGATTTATACAAGTAACTGGCAATTAACAAAGCAAATAAGGTACAAGTACCGTTGATAACAGCTAATTGATAAACAAATAACGATAGAAAATGAAAATAAATAACAAACATATAGCAGGACTTTTTCTCTTACTGGGCCTAACGGCGTCCTGTAAAGACGAGTTGGCAAAAGTAAACCAAAATCAGAATGAAGCAGAAACTCCTCAGCCGGCCTACCTGCTGACCAGTACGATTAAAACGACAACAGATAGCTACTGGGGTATAAGTAACAACCTCGCGTCTAGCTTGTTATTTGTTCAACATTGGGCGAGAATACAGTATACTGATCCCGATCGTTACATCTTTACAAATAATGATTTTAACGAGGGTTGGTCTACCTGGTACTCGAAAAGCATTAGCCAATTGAAAATCATTCAAAAACTGGCGGCAAGCACAGGAAATGACAACTATAAGGGGGTGGCAATCGTCCTACAATCTTGGGTGTTCTCGCTACTTACGGACGCTTATGGTGAAATACCTTACACAGAAGCGGGAAATATTGACGTTTATCTTACACCACATTACGATACGCAAGAAAAAGTATACACAGGCTTATTAAACGATCTGAAAAGTGCTCAGGCTTTATTAAATCCGAGTGGAAAAAATATTGAAGGAGACATTATTTATAACGGTAAGATCGCACAATGGAAGCGTTTTACAAATGCCCTCCGTCTACGTATTGCTTTACGTATAGCAGACCGATTACCAAGCCTCTCCAAAACAACATTACAGGAGATCGCTGCAGAAGGAAGTGGCTATTTGACTTCAAATGCAGACAATGCACAGCTCATCTATCGCGACGCTCCCTATCGTAATCCGGTCAGTGCATCGTTTGAAGCACGGGAAGACTATAGAGTCAGTAAGACAATTGTCGACAAATTGCGTTCACTTAACGATCCGCGCTTAGGTATTTATGCCGATACAACCACTACCTCAACGCCAGAAAAATATATCGGCGTACCAAATGGTTTAACGGCAAGCGACGCCAGTAACTTAGGATTCGCCCGTACTTCAAGACCTGGTATCTATTTTAGAGACCCACATGCTCCAGCAGTAATCTTAAGCTTTTCGGAAACACTTTTTGGTTTGTCAGAAGCAGTCAGCAGAGGATTTATTACAGGTGACGCAGCAGACTACTATCAGAAGGCAATCCGTGCCTCTTTGGAGCAATACAACGTTGGCAATGATCAAATCGTTAGCTATCTCAGCCAGGCAGCCATTAAGTTCGATTCCAATAGCTACAAAAAATCCATTGGCGAACAAAAATGGATTGCCTTGTATGGACAGGGCTTAGAAGCCTTTGCAGAATGGCGTAGGTTAGATTATCCGCAATTAACACCAGCGAAAGCTGGTGCTTTAAATGGCAAAATTCCTTTGCGTTTTCTCTACCCGGGAACCGAACAATCACTCAACGGAACGAGCTATCAGGAAGCCATAGCACGTCAGGGTAGCAATACATTACTCACTAAATTGTGGTTTGATGTAGAATAAGCATAAATTCAAACAATTTCAAAGAAGCGGAAGAAGTTATTTTTCCGCTTTTTTTCTGTAGATTTCTTATCTTCGTATAGCACTCTAAAGAATAAAATGCTATGGACGATCAAACATTAGACAGAATAGACCAACTTAGCGAGGAAGGAAACATCCAATGTGATGAAGGCAACTATCAGGAAGCAATTCGGGTGTGGACCGAAGCGCTTGATCTAGTCCCTAGTCCACAAAATGTTCATGCGGAAAGCCTCTGGCTCGAAGCTTCCATTGGAGATGCCTTTTTCTTAATGGACGATTTTCGCAATGCACTCTCCCATTTTGAAAAGGCAAAACAGAACATTATCGAAAATGCCTATGAAAACCCTTTTATCATGCTGCGCTTAGGACAGTGCTATTTGGAAGACAATAATAGCGAGTCTGCCCAGGAATATCTTCTCCGCGCCTATATGATGGAAGGAAGAGACATTTTTGACGATGAATCACCTAAGTATCTTAAATTTTTAGATGACAATATCGATTTGGATTGATAATAATTCGTCAAAACGAATCGATTACTTCGCCAACTTCCATAGGAAGATCAGACTCAAGAATGGAGGCTCCTTCCGCAAATATGGCCTTATACTTCTCGGCACGTTCTGCCTTTGTCTTCAATTTATCGTAGGTAGGTGCTGCTGAAATCATGCACATCACACCCTTTCTGTTGAAAAATTGATACATCGCCTGATTGGAATCCTTTAGTTCTGGCCCGATATAGACAATCATACGGTCGTAGGGTAATCCAGCGGATTTAAACTTCTCCAATGCAGCTTGATCTTTGATATGCATGGACATATACTGTTCTGGATTCTGCGCCAAATAAAACGCTGCCTGTTCAGTATTATGTACCGTAACCCACACCCAACTGTAGGCATTGTATTTTTTTAGTATTGCTGCTGTAGCCGCCAATGGTAAGTCTTTTTTATCTAAGTTGAGGATAGTTTTACCCTTTGCCCATTTAATAACTTCATCAAGTGTGTTAATACCATAGTTGGTCACATTTCCAGCCTGATCCTTTAGCTTCAGTTTACGCAATTCATCCCAGGTATGGTCTGCTATTTTTCCTTTTCCATTTGTGGTTCGATCCAATGTCGCATCATGCATCAAAATAGCAACACTATCCTTGGTATAACGCGGATCGATTTCAAAAATAGCCGTTGTTTTTTGCAGCACGGCCTCAAATGCCGCAATCGAATTTTCTGGAAGCCCAGCCTCAATCGTTCCCCGATGACCACTGACAATTTTTTTGTCGCTAGCATAGGTAAAATAATCTCGCATCGCCTGTGGAGAAGCAAACGCGAGTGAGTGGATTTTTTGTCCGACGACGATTGAGTACGACGAAACAAAAAGAAAAAAAGCAAAAAATGTTCTTCTCATGAATTTATAATTACGTTAAAATCTCTAAGCCTGCGACACACAAAAAACAGTATGCTAAATTAATCATCCAAGATCAATAAATCTTTAATAAAGCATTCAATTCGTGTAAACCCCTGCCCGTAAACATTTGCTTACCAATTCATATGCATCAAGTGCGACAAAATGAACTTGAAAATCACGACCTAACATCTATAAAAATCAAAAAAATAACGTATAGCTGTCGGCACAATGATAAAATAAACTATATTTGCACATTAATTTATATTTAATCTAAATAAATTACCATGAAAAATAGAACATGCTATACAATGTTCAGCAGTGGAATACTTTTGCTTTTAAGCGCTCAACTCAATGCACAAGAATTATCCCTAATTGTCAAGGACAGTGACAATAAACCATTAAGTCAAGCGAATATCAAAGTTGACGGAAAAAACGTCGGCTATTCTAATTAACTTGGACAATTCATTTTTGCCAAAAGACCGTTGAATAATCCCATTCAATTGCGTGTGTCTTATACAGGCTTTTCAACGGTTGAAAAAATAGTTAATTTAGATACCGTTCAACAGCCCCTGTTATTTCAGCTCAATTCTACTCAACTTTTAGATGAAATTATCGTAACAGCTGGACGTAAAGCGGAAAACATTTCAACTGTTCCTTCTTCAGTTTCTATTTTAACCACAAAAGAAATCGAAGCTCAAAGTCAGATAAGCACCAATCTTTCCACAATTTTGGGTAATACCATCCCGGGCTTGGGAACCTCAACCAACAAAGCGACCAATTCTGGACAAACACTGCGTGGGCGATCTGTACTGGTGTTGATCGATGGAATTCCGCAATCTACACCTTTGATGAATGGACAACGTGATCTCCGGACCATTGACCCGAGTGTCATCGAGCGCGTGGAGGTTATCAAAGGTGCCACATCCATCTATGGAAATGGATCGGCAGGCGGGATTATCAATTACATTACACGCAATCCCTCCAAAGACGCTGCAGCTATCCAAGGAATCACCAGTCTACGAACAACATTCAATCCCGTACACAGCGCCGGCACCATGGGATATCGCATAGGACAAACCTTGTACGGACAAAAAAACAGATGGAATTATACCGTTAGCGGTTCGGCCGATTACGTTGGCTTGCAGCGCGATGGCGACGGAGTTCCCCTTGGTCAGACAGACGGTCTTTCGAACACCTATCAATACAATGCATTTTTAAAGGCCGGATACCGTATCGATAGTAGTTCCAATATTACAGCAGTGTACAACTTCTACAGAAGTAACCAACACAACAGATACATCACCCAAACAGGTGTATATGGTCAAACGCCAACGATAGGCGTAAAAGGCGATGATCCAGGTAAACCTGCCGGAACTCCGTATAACCACAATGCCATGTTAACCTATACTAAAAGTAATCTATTCGCTTCGACATCCTTAACTGCTTCTGCATACTACAATACATTTCGATCCATGAACCGTTATGTTGAGAAAGCCTCTGCATGGTACGGTCCGGGACAAACACAGATCAACTCGGAGAAAAAAGGCCTACGCGTTAACCTAAACACACCTTTCCAGGTATTGGGTTCCAATGCGGATATCACCTATGGTGTGGATTTATTAAATGATGTTACGGATCAAAATCTGACCGATGGCAGGGTCTATATTCCCTATATGAATATGTTAAACGTTGCTCCATACGCCCAGGTAAAAATTGATTTCCTAGAAAACTTAATCTTTAAAGGCGGTGTACGTTATGAAAATGCAACAGTCAAAATAAAGGATTTCAATACCATCGCTACAGGTCCCAACAACGAAGGAAGTATTGCTGTAAAAGGAGGCAATATCCCCTACAAAGGAGCGACCTTCAATGCAGGTTTGCGTTACAACAAATTCGCGATCTTTAATCCCTTCGTGAGTTTCTCTCAAGGTTTCGCGATCAATGAACTTGGCCGTATTGTACGTCGGGCAACAGATAATGATTTAGATAGCCTAAAAACTGATCCTATTATCACCAATAATTACGAAATCGGATTCTCAAGCAATTACAGCATTTTCCAGCTATCAGCATCTTATTACTACAGTACTTCAAAAATGGGTGTTGAACTGGTGGACATTGGCGGTTACCTGATGCCACAACGTCTTCCAGAAGATGTGTATGGTTACGAAATTGCATTAAGCGCTCATATTTCGCCTCAATTGACCATCGGTGGAACCTATGCCTATGTGGAAGGAAAGTCAAAAAAGGACGATGGATCAAAATCCTACCTCAATGGTTCACGGATCTCGCCAGACAAAGCAACGGGATACATCTATTACACGCCAATCAAACCCTTAACCTTTCAGCTTTTTTGGGTACATACCGGGTCCCGGGATCGCTTTCTTCCAAACGATAAAGGCGTCTACAAAAACAGTGAAGGCCCCGTTAAAACTGTTGACCTATTTAACTTAAATGGAAATTACCAAGTAAACAAACAATGGTCTATCGGTATGGGTGTAGAAAACTTATTCAATAAAAACTATTACCCTGTTGTCAGTCAATATCGTGCCTTAAATGAAGAATACGTCAAAGGACAAGGTATGTTGGCCTCATTTAACATCAATTATAAATTTTAATATGTTTAAGACCGTCATTCTTTGGTTGCATAAATGGCTCGGAATCATCACCGGAGTTGTGGTATTCATCCTAAGCCTGACGGGCAGCATATACACCTTTCAGGATGAGCTCAAGCTCTGGGCTTATCCTGAAAAATATTTTATCTCCGATACAACCATCCACTCAAAAACTCCACTACCATTAAGCACACTTCTTGACAGCTCACAGAAAAGCCTCAAAAAAAATCAAAAAATCACGCGGGTTGATCTCTATCCTTCGAAGAATCGTACCTAAGTATTTCGTGCCATAAAAACGGACGAAAAAGCATTTGGCCATTGGAATTATTACCGCTATTACAAACGAGTTTTCATCAATCCATATACTGGCCAGATACAGCAAGTAGAGAATTCAAAAACAGAGTTCTTTCAGTTAGTGCTTCAGCTTCACCTAAACCTCCTCTTGGGCAAGCAATATGGCCACCCTATCGTCGCCTGGTCAACGGTCATTTTTGTCCTTATCTTACTTAGTGGTATTGTTCTTTGGTGGCCAAAAAAATGGAAGGGCAAGAATCTCAAGCGCAGTTTTTGGTTAGATACCAAAGTCAAATGGAAGCGACTGAACCACGACCTCCACAATGTCATCGGATTTTACAGTTTATTTATCGGATTGATTTTTGCCATTACGGGACTCGCTTTTGCTTTTCCGGATTTTAAAAAGACCTATAGCGCAACATTCAATTTATTGCAGTCGCCAACAGCTTCTTCCACACGTAGCTCCCCTATACCCTTGCCCGCTGTGGAAAAGAAATTTCAGGACAATGCGCTGCGGTATGCCTTGACAAATTATCCGGATGCTGAAATGATGTCGATCCGACTAAAAAAAGAGACCGAAACAGCAATGGATATACAGGTGAGACATCATGAAAAACGAAGTGGTGTATTTGACTGGCTTTATTATAATAAAGAAGAAAACAGTCTTACAGCAGTCAAATCCAGCAACGAATTGCAGTATGGGGATAAGCTCGGTGCACTTAACTATGATATTCATACCGGTGCCATCGGTGGACTCACAACAAAAATTATCGCTTGCCTTGCCAGTCTCTTTTGTGCTTCCTTGCCCATCACCGGATACATCATCTGGATGAACAAAAGCAAAAAGAAGAAAAAGAAAGGTTATCAACATAATGTTAATAAGTACTGTTAATAACTGTATTTTTCTTTTAAACAGGTTTTCAACAGCGTTATTAACATAATGTGGAAAACTAACCCTCACCCTATTTACCGACGCAATCTCTTGTCCAAATTTACAGGAACACGATAAGCCAGCTGAAAAAACAACATACAAGAGAAAAAAGATGACAACCTTTAAATCGAGAAGAGCCCAACGCGCAGCAGGGCCAACAGGGCGACACTAAAAAAAGGAAGCATTCTTCAACATAAGGAACCACAATATACAGCCTAAGAAGAAGGGCGAGCGGGAAAAAAGAAAATCCGATGCACAGGGTACACCGGATTTCTTCAATAATAAACCAACAACTAACTTTACAGATTCGGGTTCCGCACAGTCTCTTCGTATGGGATAGCAAACAAATAATAAGGGCTATTTTCCACAAAATTAGATCCATTAGGAAACTTAATAACCCGGTGCCCCTGCCCGTTCACTAGCTTCGGTTTGCCATCTGCACCCACAATTTGGACTTGAATAGGCTTGCCGTCTGCATCAACATAAGATTTTCGTGCAACCTTTCCTTGTGTCCGAAGAATATCCGACAGGGCAAATCCTTCCCCCCAAAGCTCTTTTCGTCTTTCAATCAGGATCGCTGCAATTAATTGATCCGTATCATTTCCTGAAAACAGCTTTGCATTCCTCGCTGCACGCAGCTTATTCAAGGCTGCTACTGCTTTAT
This sequence comes from Sphingobacterium sp. UBA3519, assembly GCF_002377215.1. Classification (NCBI taxonomy): domain Bacteria; kingdom Pseudomonadati; phylum Bacteroidota; class Sphingobacteriia; order Sphingobacteriales; family Sphingobacteriaceae; genus Sphingobacterium; species Sphingobacterium sp. UBA3519. The sequence goes on along the minus strand of NZ_DFPI01000021.1, from coordinate 74,793 downwards.
CTTTTTCACCAGCCCGTGCGTACCCCTCGGCAGCGATCAAAACCATTTCCGAAGCACGCATATACACAATGTCACCGATCAAATTCGATTTAAACTTAAACTTCTTATACCGTAGAAAGCCCTCCCGACCGGGTAAATTATCCCATTCAAATAAAGCGTAACGCACATCACTGGTATCGAATAAATCTTTAAAATAAGGATCGGCCATAAAACTATAGTAATAAGATCCAGCTGACGAAACATCCAAATAATGAAATGTATAACTTGCCACATTTTGCTCGTTAGTCTGCTGATGCCCCCAAATCCACTCGCTATTTCCAAGATCATTAAAACCCGCCTGATAATCTGACGGAGTCATTAAATTATACTTCTGAGCTGCTTTTTCAGCATACGCTGCGGCCAGTTTCCATTCGCCAACCTGCAGATAAGTCCGAGCGAGCAAACCATAAACAACCTCTGCATTGATTTCGTATTTATCCGCTCGACCAGCAGAAGCCAACAAGCTTTCACTGTCTTTGAGATCTTTCAAGATAAGTTCATACACTTCTGCCTGTGTTGACCTTGATTTTCCTTCAGTCGATAGTGTACTGGGTTCGGTATAAATCGGAACAGATTTCGCATTTTTGTCCTTGAGGTAACTAAACTGATAAAATGTGGCCAGATTTAAGTAGGAAAATGCACGTAATGCTTTAGCTCTTCCCTTTAACACATTTTTAGTTTCAGTAGAGCCTTCGGCCCCATCTACCTTTGCAATGACATTGTTCATGTTATCGATCACCTTATACAACATAATCCAAAAAGAATTGACACGATTTGATCGATTATTTGTCAATTCGGTAAAGGCATAAGCATCACGATAGCCATATTTGGTGGTCACCGCCACATCACTTCCCATCGCATCACTAGTACGCATTACCGCTGTATATCCCGGATTAGCATAGGTAAAATAGGTATCATTTAAATACTTCCAGGTACCGTTGATCACCGTAGCAACATTGTCGGTGTTTTTAAAAACTTCACCTTCAGGCACTGCGGTCGTCGGATCCAGCTCAAGCGCATCCTTACATGATGCATTTACTAGGGAGAGCGCCAATATGATATATACAATTTTTAGTTTCATGATTTTCATTTAAATTCTCAGATTAACAATAAGGCATTAAAAAACAAGCTGAATACCACCAGAGATTGTTCGCATTGCCGGATAGCGAAAATAGGTCGCCCCATTCACCGTCTGTTCTGGATCCATTCCTTGATGACCATAAAATGTCAATAGATTTTCGGCTGTTGCAAAGACGCGAAGTTTTTCTACACCTATCCGCTTCAATAAATCCGAAGGTAATCGATAACCTAAACTTACATTTTTAAGGCGTGCATAAGTGCCACTGTAAAGAAAGCGTGTGGACGAAGAAGTCCAATTCAAGTTATCAGTTGTCAATTTAGGCACATCGGTCTGCGTATGCTCAGGCGTCCAGCGCTCGAGGATCTCCTTTGACCAAGCGCGTCCTGGATTATTACCGCTATGCATAAGCTGAATATAATCGTTATCTAATATCTGTCCACCCAAACTAAAACTCAATAAAGCAGACAAATCAAAATTTTTGTAGGTGAAACTGTTTTGAATCCCGCCGACAAGATCTGGCAATGAAGTTCCGGCAATAAAATTACCGGCCTTACTGTATTCCGAAGTTTTTTCACCTGTTTTATTACCGTCCTTATCAGCAGTATACCATTGCGGCAGACCGTTATCTGGATTTACTCCAGCCCATTCCGGCAGATAAAAATCATAGATACTTCCACCTACACGCAGGAGTTTATTACCCGTGATGATCGGTTTATTGTCTTTTGGCAAAGCTGTAATCTTGTTTTTGTAATGCGAAAGATTGACGTCTAAATTCCATTTAAAATTTTCATTTCGAACCGGGACAGTACGAATATCCACGTCGACACCTGTATTTTTCAGCGCTCCTATATTTGCATCATAGCCTGTATATCCTGTTGAATAAGCCATCGGCATTGTAAATAGCAAATCTTTACTTCGACGGTTAAAGTACTCCACGCTTAACGACACCCGGTTCTCAAAAGCGGATACGTCAACCCCCACATTCAAATTAAGGTTCGACTCCCATTTTAGATCCGGCGTAGCCAGCCTGCCGGTATACGTCCCGCCTTTACCCAAACTATTTGCAATGGTATAAAGTCCTTTATAAGCATAATAGGTTCCCAGATTATCGTTTCCTTGTCCACCATAACTCGCTCTGACGGTTAACTGATTAACCGTTGTATTATCCTTCAGAAAATCCTCCTGCTTCAGTTTCCATGAGCCGCCCACAGACCAGAATGTACCCCAACGTTTATCCGGCGAAAACCGAGATGATCCATCTGTCCGTAAGGAAGTTGAAAAATAGTATTTGTTATCATAGTTATACTCCGCTCTTCCCAAAAAGCTCAGTAACCTATAATCAACACTGGATCCTGTAAAATTATTAAGTTGAGATGCAGCAGCAGGTTCGTCAAAATAAGGAAGTACAAACTGTTGTCTGCTACCATTTATATTACTGCTGTTAAAATCATAGTATTCCTGTCCGGCCAATACATTGAGGGAATGCAAACCAAACTGCTTTTCATAGGTCAGCAAATTATTCCAGGTCTGTGCGACCGTACGTACGTTTGAACGATACACATACCCCCCGGTGTTCACACCATCGCCCAACAATGGATTAGTGTAGTCGTGCGTATTTCCATTGAGATAATCAAGACTATAAGTCGACTTAAACTTTAAGTTTTTAGAAAACAACACTTCCAGATAGGTTCGTGCAGATAGATTTTCGCGGCGGATATCATTTCGATCCAAAGGAAGAGATGCTGCCAGATTATTACGTGGAGTCGCACCACTTGGACGATATTCTCCAAAATCGTAAATCTTGTTTCCGGCTCCATCAAGGACATATGAGCCATCCGCATTCCGCTCATAGTACGGATAAAAAGACGGGACCAGTCTCGTAAAATTTATAATATTAGCCGTATTACTGTCTTAAGACTGCGGATACTTTTGTTGTGTACTGCTACCACCTATATTCAGGCCTACATTTAACCAAGACTTGACCTTACTGTCAATATTTGCACGCAGATTATAGCGTTTAAAGCCCGATTCAATTGCAATTCCTTGATCATTGAGATAACCTCCTGAAATGTAGTAGGTACTCTTTGCACTACCACCGCTAAATCCGAGGTCTGCCTGTGTACGCACCCCAGTACGTTGCAATACGTCGGTCCATGGATCATTCCAAAGCGTTTTTGCTCCAGCAACCAATTTACCATCTACGCCGACCGGCTGTGGGTATTGACTGCCGTAAGGATTAATATTTAAATCTGTCAATACGGTCTTACTTGCATTGGACGCCGCTTGCTCTGCCGTAAGGCCATTTGATAGGTTTTTATTTCTTAAAGCTTCCCAATAGAGTTGAAAATATTCATCGGTCGACACCTGATCATAGTCACGAACTGCACGTGTTGAATAGCCCTGTGTAAAATTGAGATTAATCTTGGTGTTGTCGGAAGTCACTCCCGACTTTGTGGTAATGATAATCACCCCATTTGCCCCTCTGGAACCATAAAGTGCACTTGATGCTGCATCTTTTAAAACAGAGATGGACTGAATGTCATTCGGATTGATGGAGTTAATATCTCCTGCATAGGGACTACCATCCAACACGATCAAAGGTGCACTGGAGGCATTAATGGAGCCGATACCCATTGAATTACTAGATTTTAAGAACTAAAAACAAAAAACACTAATATTCAGCTATTTAATTTATAAATATGTCTAGAAAAATATTTTTTCGTTAGCTAATTCACCATTATTGATCAAGCCATTTTTGAAACTTCGGGGACCGTTCCTCACTAACAATGACGACAATTCCTTCTGGGGTTGAAGGCATTAGCTCTAACTTGATTCGATTTCGACTAATCTTTAACATGGACTGGATGGCATCTATCCGAACAAGGAATTTCCGATTGATCTGAAAGAAAACTGTTGGATCCACCTGTGAAACGAGATGTGTGATGGTATCTTCAATAATATATGCAATTCCCGATCCTTTTTCTACGGCATACAGCTCTTTGTCTTCTGCCATAAAATAGGCAATATCAGCAATGGCCAGCGACTTTAAAAAATTACCATATTTCACTAGGAAGCGCTGTTTGAGCCGAGGTTCTACGTTGGGTAGTAGCGGTTCGATACGTTTCATGATCTTCGCCAACTCGTCGCTATCGAAAGGCTTTAACAGATAGGCATAACCCTTATTTTGGAAGGCCTCCAATGCATATTGTTCGTAAGCAGTCGTAAAAATCAGTGGCACATCGATCGATACCTGTTTAAAAATTTCAAAGCTCAGCCCATCCATCAGGTGGATATCCATAAAAATCAGATCGAATTGATTTCTATTGATCGTCATCACCGCTTCCTGAACCTCTTTTGCATTGGTAAAGATCAGTTCGCTTTCTCCATAGAGCGCAGTCAACATTTCCTTTAAGCCTACAAAAGCCCAGTCTTCGTCTTCGACAATCAGTATTTTCCATCTCATGGGTTGAATGTAATAAAAAATCCATTTCCTAAAAAAAGAAAATGGATTAATATATATAGGATAAAAAAAATCGATTATTTTAACAGATCGGGATTATTATTGATTGCCTCCTGTGGATAGCGAATCACATAACGTGGATCGTTCTGCTGCAGGGTTACCGTCCTACCGAAACTACTGTGTGTGATCGCCGGTCTTGTCGTCCGTTTTAGATCATACCAGCGTAATCCCTCTAGCGCCAGTTCACGCTTGCGTTCCAGCAGAACCGCATCTAGCAATTGCTCCTTTGACAAACCTGCGTCGGCCTTCGTTTCTTTGGCATAGGCATCTGCGGTAAATCTGTTTTTCTTTAAAGCAGACAGATATTTTAATGCTTCTGCTGTATTTCCCAGGCGAACATAACATTCGGCCATCGTCAAATAAAGATCAGCATTTCTAAAACTCACGTTAAAACGGTTGTCTCCACCTTTGAGGGATACATAATCGCCCCCACTTTTTTGGAAGTAACGACCTTTTCTCAAATCGCCTGCTAAATAACTGTCTAATAAGGCCGGTGAAATAAAGGAACTTGTACGTACACCAGGAACAGATACTTTTTCCAAAGCCATAATCATCTCTGCGGATTCAAAATCATTCGGAAGTAGGCTTCCAGCAACATTGAGATCAACCAATTTGTCATTTATAGCCAAAGCTTTTTTAGCGGCATCAATTGCTTCCTGCCACTCACCGCGGTATAAATGAACGCGTGAGGCCATTGCAAAAGCAGCGCGTTTGCTAAAGCGATAATTAACACCTTTTGCCTGATCATCGACAGTCAGTAACGCTGTCCCTTTTTCCATGTCAGTTAGGATCTGCATATAAGACTCTCCAATGGTCGCGGGAACAAAACGTTGTTCCAGGTCAATCTTTGTCGATAAAGGAACACCCCGAAGCCCTGCATTACTCGCCGAATAGACCTCACTGTAAAGATTTAACAACTCAAAATGAGCGTAAGACCGCATGAGATAAGCTTCACCCTTGATCTGGTCTACTGTACCATTACTAGCCAACTTGTCATCGATCGTACTGATGATCTGATTCGTATAAAAAATACTTTTATAGAATGCCAAATAAGGATAAGCAATTGTTGCAGGATCGGGGTTTTGATCGTTCCAAAGATAGATATCTTTGGTTCTAGCCGCATCTGTCGAACTTTCATCCAACAATAGTTCATCTGTACGCAAGGACAAATAAGACTTATGCGCAGGAAAACCAGTATAACTACTTGTCATTAACCCTCTAAAATCACTTTCCGAGGCAGGAATGACCGTTCCTACCGGTTGTATATCTAAATATTTATTGCAGGATGCCAATGCACTCGCTGCCATGATCATTCCAAAATAAACTATTTTTTTCATGTTATAAATCAGTTAAAAGAATTAAAAACTTGCTGACAGACCAAAAGCAAAAGATTTGCTGATCGGCTGCGCATAATAGTTTCCATAAGTCTCCGGATCAAAATACCCTTCATAATTTGCTCCGAAAACAAATAGATTACGTCCTTCTACATTCACGCGTAAATTGCTTGCACCAATTTTTTTGCTTAGTGCAGGAGGTAGTGTATATCCCAAACGTACACTATTGATACGGACATAACTCATTTTCTTAGCCCAAATATCATATTGTTTAAACGAATTAATTGGGTCGTTGCTTTCCATCCAGGCATAGGCCATCCAGCGGTCATTTAATTCAGAACTTATACTTCCCAAAGCAGGCATATTACCACCCTTTTGTAGGACATTCAAAAGATCTGTTGTATAATTCTGTCCGCGGTCGACCTTCGCTGGATTATAAGTCGGTGTACGGCTTACCCAACGCTCCAGATTGAAGACAGCTGAAATCGCCAAGTCAAAGTTAGCATAACGGAAACGGTTGGTCATACCACCGATAAGCTTCGGATCTTTACTACCCTTGTATTTAAATTTAGAACGGTATTCTGCAGCTGTCATGTCGGTTTGCGACATATAACCCGGCAAGAAATCAGCCCAAGGATCGTATAAACCATAAAACTCTTCAAAGCTTGAAACCGATCCATCTTGATTTCTAAATTGCATCACACCATCTTTATCCAGTCCAGCCGTTTCCAGCACATATAGACCACTGATTGGGCGCCCTTCCTGTGCCTCTGGTGCATAAGCCTTCGGATCATTCATAACCGTCAATAACTTATTGTCATTATGTGCGATATTAAAGTCCGTTGACCAGGAGAATTTATCTGTTTGAATCTGACGGCTTGATATGGTCAGTTCTACACCTTGGTTTCGTGCTGAGGCCCAATTGACCTGCACATTCTGGAAACCGTTTTCTAAAGGCAATGCACTATAAGCTATTAGGTCGGTACTTTTTCTGTTGTAATAGTCAACCGTAATATTCAATCTATTCTTCCATAGACCTAGATCAACTCCAGCATTATAAGATTGCGTACGCTCCCAACGTAATTTATCATTTGCAGGTATCTCAACCGTAACTGTTCCTTCATTATAACCCGGAATTAAAGTCGAATTTCCATACCTTCCAACGATAAATGGATAGGTATTCCGATCGACATTGCCCTGGATACCGTAGGAAGCACGTAAACGGAGATCCGATAACGCCGTTTTTCCTTTGATGAAGTCCTCCTCAAGTACGTTCCAGGATCCGGACAAAGACCAGATTGGTAAGAAACGATATTGCGGATCTACACCGAACATATTTGAGCCGTCATAACGAATACTACCATTGACGTTGTATTTACGATCAAACGTATAGGTCGCATTTCCATAAAAAGAGGCATATGAGTTCTCGATATATCCCTTACTATACTGAAGGAATTTGGCGTTTGTTTGATCATTACTATTTGGAAAAACAATACTTTGTGTAGTTAAAGTCGCTGGATTGTAGCCAAAACCTTTCGTTGATACGGCTTTATTCGTACTACGGCGCAGCTCTGTTCCTCCCATCAATTCCAGCTCATGTCTGTCGTTCCAAGTTTTGTTATATTTTAGGTAAGTTTTCCAATTATATTGGAAGATACTATTATTGATATTTTCGATCTTACCTCCTGTAGGCAAGAAATATTTATACGTTTTAGTTGCAGAATCGTAATACCGCGTCGAAGCCCGCAACTTGCGCGTATTATAACTTTCCTGATCGGCAAATTTTTCTGTGCTGTTTTCATCAAACTGCAAACCAAATTCGGAGCGTAATGACAATTGTGGAATAATAGTATATTCCAGGTAACCAATCGCTTTCAGTGCCTTATTCGTTAACGTATATTTGGTATTCTCCCTTTCTTCTATAGCATTGAAAGGAATATAGGTATCTTTTTCATAGCCTTCAATATCCGGATCATAATTGTATTTACCAGATTGATCACGTACAGTCAAGTATGGATTAACCAAACGCATATAATTACTAGGATTAGTAAAGGCATCGTCATCCTGGATTGGGTTCTGCCTATTTGAAACGGATCCTAATAGATTGATTCCAGCTTTGAATCTGTCGTTAATATTGAAGTCATTATTTAATGTCAAAGAATAACGACGAAGATCTGCTCCTTTTGTTGCTCCCTTCTCATCGTAAAAACTGCTGGACAAATAATAACGATGCCCGTCATTACCACCAGAAATTGAAGCTGAATACTGCTGATTCAAAGCTTGACGATAAAGTTCTTTTCCCCAATCCGTCTGTTGTGTGCGCAATTGATTGATTGACTGCTGTACTTCAGGTGATAAGGCTGCCAAACCACCCGAACGGTAAGCATCCAATGCATTTGCTTTGTTTAATATCCGCATAACGGCCCCCTTATCCGCACGATAATTTAAATCGGTGCGGTCGGCCATCAAGAGTTCAAAGTCCACTTTTTCATTGGCATCCATCAGGTTGAGTTTACCGAAATCCGGACGTTGCGTCACAAAAGTATTTGCTGATACCTGCAGTTTTGCAGGTCCAGATTTCCCCCTTTTTGTGGTAATCACAATGACTCCATTTGCCGCCCTCGCGCCATAGATGGAAGTCGCCGCTGCATCCTTTAATACCGTAATATCGGCGATATCGTCAGGATTGATACCCGCAATCGGAAGATTACTCAAGCTATTCAAATTGTCTTTGTCAATTCGTTTGGGCAATTCAGCTCCTTCAATCGGTAAGCCATCGATGACCCATAAGGGGTCTTGTGTGCCATTGAGTGATACCGTACCCCGGATACGGATCTGTGGCGCGCTGTTAGGTCCACCATTAAAATTACTCAGCTGCAAGCCTGCGACCTGACCAGCCAACATTTCGTCGATCGATGAAACTCCGGTTTGTTTGATATCAGCGACATTGATTTTATTGTAAGCCGTCGTATTCTTACGTTTTTTGATATCCGTATAACCTGTTACGATCACTTCATCTAAAGATTCACCACTTGGCTGAAGCAAGATTGTCTTATGATCCTGAAATACCGGCACCTGAATACGCTGGTACCCGACATAGCTAATCGTTACATATTTTAAATTACTAGGCACTTTTAAGCGAAATTCACCAGCCGCATCGGTCAATGAACCCAATGCCGACTGCTGCACCTGATTAGGTACACCGATATCTTCTGCTACTGCCGAACTTTCAACGACAACTGTCGCCCCCACGACAGGTTTTAAAGTGACCGCATCCAGAACCTTTCCTTTCAATTCTCTGGATTCCTGCGCATGCGCAACGTGCACACACATGAAGGTCAACGGTATTAAAAACTTATTCATTTTGGTAGATGTTAATATATTAGTTTAATTCTAAGGTATTTGCAATACGCAATAAAAGATCCATGTAATGCGATTTTGTCGTCGCATCACCAGTCCGCTGCTTTTGTTTCAACAACTGGTAAATCTCATATAATTCAGCGCGTTTATAAGTCAGCATATCCGAAGTACGGATCATACCAGTGACATGTACATTCCGCAGTCCAGCTTTTGAAGAGGATGCATGTTGTGGATGTAAACATAGGTCAGGTTGCGTCGCTTCAACCAGCTGCTCGATACCTGCTAGTTTCTTCGCATTTAGTTTCTCCATCGATTTGTTGGTAGAGACCATCAGCACATCCACATAGTTTTGTTGCAGCATCCGTGTTTTAAGATCCAACGATTGTCCGCTGATGGTTTTAGCAAAAACCGTCTGACGTACAGAAGTTAAAAACTCCGGTGCGCTCCATGCTTTCTTACTTCCGAAAAGATTTTCCATCTCAACCATACGCAGCAAACGTTCATCATTGACCAGTTTATACAACATAGCGTATTGAAATTCACGTTGTAAGTTATAAGGAGCGTACTCAAATGGTCCTAACGGAGAATCTTTCAATGGAAAAGTTTTTGCCATCAGCTCCGGAACGAACAACCATTCGGGCATGTAAAAGACATTCTTCTTGAGGTACTCCAAAGCACGTAGTTGTTTGTCTTTTGGTACTGGGCTATAGGCATCTTTTTGATCACCCAAAACAGCATTTTCGAGGTAAATACCACCAATATTATTTAAAACATGATCAGCATATGCATACCATTGTCCAACCACGCCCATATACAACTTACCGGCACGGTAGTAATCATCGCCGACATTGGTTGTCCAATTGATAATATTAGGCATCATGCGACGCAGATTCAGCATACCATATTCGCCAGCCTTCATGGCGTCATCACCAAGATCTTCCGATTGAGCCCGCGGATCAACGATATTTTTAGAGTCCTGCTGTTCACCGTAATGATAAATAGGATCATGTACATGGCTATCAATTTCCTTTCTCAGCAAAGGGATTTCATCCCAAGGCTGTGTTTTGCCATACCAGCGGTAGGCCCAGCCAATGGCGTACTTGTCGTAAGCACCGATCACGGGAGTAATCTGTTCCACACCATCTTCAGGTTGCGCCACATAATTGAAACGTGCGTAATCCATAATGGAAGGAGCGGTCCCTCCCATTTTAGCGGTGAAGCTTTTGCTACGCAACGAATCAACAGGGAAACTTGCCGAAGAGCCCATATTGTGCATCAATCCAAGCGTGTGTCCAATTTCATGGGACGACACAAAACGAATAGCATGTGCCATTTTCTCATCGGAGAAAACATTAGCACGTACTGATGTATCTACGATACCGGTCTGTATGCGCATCCAACTGTTCAAAATAGTCATGACGTTGTGCCACCAAATCACGTCAGCTTCTAATATCTCCCCTGAGCGTGGATCAACAACAGATGGCCCCATGGCATTAGCTTGAGCAGATGCTGCGTATACAATAGAAGAAACATTAGCGTCGTCTGGATCAAATTTGACACTATCGGGCTGTTGTTTGGCCAGAATTGCATTTTTGAAGCCAGCAGCTTCAAAGGCGACCTGCCAATCATGTACGCCATCAATAATGGCCTGACGCCATTGTTTTGGGGTCGCTGGGTCCAAATAAAAGACAATCGGTTTTTTGGGTTCGACCAGCTCCCCTTTCAGATAGCGCGCTTTGTCTTCGTCACGCGGTTCCAAACGCCAGCGATTGACCAGATTTTTCTTATCCAGTTCTTGTTGTTTATCGTTAAAATACCAACGCGGCGAAGTAAAGAAACCAACCCTTGGATCTGCAAACCGGGCAACCATAGGCGTTTCAGGCAGTTCGTAAAGGTTACTTGTAATTTCCAAAGAAACCGGTACAGATTCATTACCTTCCGTCACCTTGGTAGAAAATACAGACTTCACAACGATATTATTCGCATAGGATTTGATATCTTCAACTGTAGATATACTGGTTTTAGGTGAAGTTCCCAAACCCAAGGAAGTAAACACATCCGTAAAACTCTTTTCTGAACCATCAAATACCTTATTGACTTTGATTACAACAGCACTTGAATCTTTTGAATAACTTTCAATCTTAAAAGATTCAATATAAGAAGGGCGGTAATTATCGTATACCGAAGCGGCTATTGCGTCACCTTTAGGGACTTCCACCTGAGGTTTGATCTCCGAAACCCACACTTCTTTCTTCTCCTTGCGGAGTGTAAACCGGATGACCTTATTTTCATAATTCATTCCTTTGTTTACCCCAGCCTCATTTAAAGCCAATGGAACGGAAGACAGCTTCTGTATCAACAGAATATCCTGTCCCATTTTCTTCAATGGAATTTCAAAATAGTAATTATTTTCCTTACGAATTACCGTAAACATACCAGTATCAACCCGGGCATCTTTAAACAATTTGTCGTACGCAGCTGTCGTATCTTTCTTGGCAATAGAATCTTTAGCAGAAGTAACCGTTTCTTTTTTTCGCAGGCCTACTGTTTGCAATAATGAACAAGATTGCATTAGACCAGCGGAAAATAAAAGACCTATGGCTAACTTAGTGTAAGTGTTTTTCATCAAATAAATATTTTGAGCCCTTGTTTTCAAAGGTGATATCTGAGCTCGTTGCACTCCATGTGTTTTTCAAAAGTGATGACGGATCATCAAGCTATTATCTCGTGTTATCCATAAGCTAATTTTAGCTTACTACAGAACGATTAGAAAGTAATTTTGTCTATTCCAAGCAGGTCAATTCCAAGTCATTTATACTTAAAACTTATGCTATTTGATCGGATAGGATTAGGCTAACCACGAACTAATATTTCTAGATTAGGAGCCAAATTTGTTAAAAATATTATACAGAAAAGTATGCAAAGCGATGAACACGCAGTTTAAAGGTATGAACACGCGCTACTAAAACATGAACACGTAAACCGACCATCTTTTATTCTTCATTTTCAACTGGATGAGAGTGGTAAGTATACCGAAAAAAAGTCCGATTCTATCCCGTACCGGAATCCCGACATCGCATAATAACGATAGATGGATGCTAAATAATTAAGTCCGTACCCCTCACCTTCCAGCTCTGCCCCCTGTCTGGGCTGCCAGTTATTGCGGATTTCCAGCACGTTTTCTTCAACAAGATAGATGATCTGAATCTTCAGCGGATGTTCGATCGAAATACGGGTATGCTTGATCGCATTTTCTACCAGCATCTGCAGGCCCAAACGTGGAATTTTCCGATCCAAACATGTTGCTGGCAGCCGAATTTCCATATCACTTAAGGCCGCTCCGAACCGCACCTGCTGTAAAAAGAAATAGGCTTTGGCCAATTCCAGCTCCTCCCCCAATGATGACCATTCGGCTTCATCTGTGCGGAGCATCTTCCGGTAGACTTTTGTCATCTTGCCAATAAAAGACTTCGCAAGATCATTGTCCTTTCCAATCAGGTATTGAAGCGACCCAAATGTATTGAATAAAAAATGCGGATTGATCTGCTGCCGCAGTTGAACCAACTGCATGCGCGTATATTCATTCTCTTGCTTCAGGGATTGCAGTTTCAGCTGCTGAATCTTGCGACGCTCCACGATATTAAAGTAGATTAACACCATAGCTACCAACATCAAGCCCACACCAAGCAAGATGCTATACGTTAGCAATTCTTGGATTTCCTCTTCAATACTCAGCAACAGGACATACACCTTGATTTCACCACCCACTAAAAGAATGTTACAGGGATACGAATTGACCATAACGTCCAGCTGAAGAAAATCAGATTTCACAATCTGTCCTTGTTTTGCAACTGCTGTACTGGCCCGCTTACCCCACTTTCGATTATCTGGAGAATACACACATAATCCACGGTCGTCGTAAATCTCGAAATAAGCTCGTCTTCCGAAATTGAGTTCCGCGAAATAGGCATTCAATTTTACTACATCCAGATAAATGTGATATAGTCGGTGATTTATTGTCCGTGTGCGTAACAAGGTAAGCATTCGCTGATTGACAGAGTCCGCTTGTCCAACCGGCAAAACGACCAACAGCGAGTCAGCACTTTCTTTTAGATCAAAGGCGGGCTGATTTAAGATCTTTTTTTCCGAAAGGAATAGATCTTGCTGCAACAACTCCAATTGCTTTTTGACAAGCAACATATTCTCATCTGCAAAATCGATCAGTATCCTCTTCTTAAGGAGGTCTACTTTATGATGGATAATACCGAGCAAGCCTCCCCCAATCAACAACAACAAAAACAAACAGGCAGTCAGGATGATACTATTCTTCTGTTCGGCATTTTTAAATCGAAATTTCACGCTGCAAAAATACATGAAATTTTTAAAAGCCTATGCAAAGCACTTCGCAAGAAAGGCTTTAACGCGGCCTCTTGTCAATGAAAAACGACATAATCCAAGCCCTTTTCAAAATAAATGCATCACATAACTGTGATTAATAATAATTTTCTGATTTTTGTAACCACAAAAAATTCCAAAGTGTCAAAAGCAACATTTATAAAAGTTGTGAAAAGTATCGCTATCGTTTTTACAAACATCGCCGTACTACTCGTTATCAGCATATTATCTATTCCTTATATATTCGAAAATGAAGTAAACAGCAAGGTCAAATCGCTCGTAAACGAGCACATTACAGGTGAATTAAATTATTCCAAAGTAAGATTAACCTTCTTTGATCAATTCCCTTTGCTTACTGCATCGATGGATGATGTCTTACTAAAAGGGGCCGAACCTTTCAAAAACGACACGCTGCTCGCTGCAAAAAAAGTCAGTTTTGGCGTGGACCTTATGAGTCTTCTCAAATCTAAAATTGTAATCGACAAGTTTATCGTGAACAGCGGGAAGATCAACATCCTGGTTGATTCTTTGGGAAATGCCAATTACAATATTTATAAATCTAGCTCCGCTGATGCTACAAAAACACAAGACAATTCCGAAAGCAGTGCTTTAGCCTTCCAACTGATTAAACTTGAAAAAACAAATCTCCATTATGAAGATCGCTCCATTCCGCTACAGATAGAGGCAAAAGATCTGGAATATGAGGGTAAGGGAGATCTGATGTCAAATATCTTTGACTTGAACACACGTGCAAAAATTGCATCCTTTTCATTTTCCTTTGACAATGAATTGTATGTGGACAAAAAGTCGATCGATGCCAATTTGCTAACACGGATCAATACCAATACCTTATCTTTCGTCTTCGAACGAAATGATATTAAAATAAATCAATTACCGGTTCGTTTCCGTGGGTTGTTGTCTTTTATCTCCCATGGTTATCACCTGGATTTCAAATTAAAATCACAGGAAAGCACCTTGGCCGAATTACTTTCATTAGTCCCAAATAGCTACGCTTCTTGGATCAAGGACCTCTCCGTGAAAGGTACATCGGAGGTTTTTTTGTCAATTTAGAAGGAGACTATATTGTCGACAACAACAAAATGCCTAATCTTTCCCTTGGACTCATGGTCAACAATGGCTTTCTCGCGTATAAACAATCCACCAATCCGCTAACAGACTGGAATGCAAAATTACGGATAGACCTGCCGGCACTGAATCCAGACTCACTACAAATTGATCTGAAACAATTTGACTTTAAAGTTGCTTCAGGCTATTTCAATGCACAGGGCAACATTGCGGGTTTACACCCTGTAACCATGCATGCCAACATAAAAAGTGATCTTGATCTCGGTAAACTCAATGAATCCCTACAATTCCCAGACTTTTCATTTGGTGGAAAATGGAATCTTTACGCAAAAATCGACGGAACATACGCCAAAGCTATTCGTAAGGTAGGACTTCAAAAACGCGAACAGGAATACATTGCATCCATTCCTACTTTTGATATCAAAAATACACTCGTAGATGGTAAATTCAAATTGGCGAACCTCCCACAGGGGTTGGACAAAATTGCTTATCGTCTGGAAGCAAAGGATCCCGATGGCCAATTAAAAAGTGCATCAATAGCAATCCATGATATTTCTGTTCAGGCGCTTAACAACTATATAAAGGGTTTTATTTCAATAACAGATTTTAATAAAATTGCGGTCAACTCGGATTTAAAAGCTTCATTTAATTTAGCAGATATCAAAAATTTCTATCCCATTAAACAAGTTGAATTGGCAGGATTAGTGGATGTCAACCTCATGGCAAAAGGTTATGTGGATCTCAAACGAAACATTTTTCCCGAAACCAATACATCCATCGTGATGAAGAATGGCTTGATCAAGTCAAATGATTATCCTATCCCGATGGAAAATATTCAGGTCGAAGCCTTTGTCAATAGCAAAAAAGGCTCACTTCGGATCTGAATGTCAAAATCCTACCGGTATCATTTACATTTGCTGGCGAACCATTTTTCTTGAATGCAGACCTCAAGAACTTCAATAATATCAAGTACAGCATACAATCCAAGGGTAAGCTTAATCTCGGCCCTATTTATAAACTCTTTGCATTAGATGGTACCAATGTCGATGGTTTTATCTATACGGATTTCAGTTTAAAAGGTTTACAGAGCGATGCCACCAATGGTCATTATAACCGACTCCAAAATAGTGGTCAGTTAAGTATTGGAAACATCCAGGTTCAGTCCGACATGCTTCCACAGCCTATTGCAATTAGAAGTGGGAACTTCAGTTTTTATCAGGAGAAAATGAATTTCGATAAATTCTTGGTAGCCTATGCGAAGAATGATATTTCCATCAAAGGATATCTCAACAACATTATTAATTATGCAACAAGTAGTCAAGCACCGTTAAAGGGGCAATTTACACTCAGCAGCAAGAAAATCAATGTGGATGATTTTATGGTTTTTGCTTCTCCGGCCACATCGACGACTGCAAGCTCTTCGGAAAGTGGTGTAGTTCTTCTGCCTAAAAATTTGGACATTCAGGTCTTGGGGCTTGTCAATGCCATAGCATATAATAAAATGAATATCAAAGACTTCAAAGGTGACCTACAGATAAAAGACGGTAAGATGATTCTTCATAAGAAAAACTTTGAACTAGCGGGACTGAAAGTAGATATGAACGGAAGCTATCGTCCTCTAAATCCACGTAGAGCAAGTTTTGATTATGCTGTGAAAGCTGACAGCTTTGATATTCAACGCGCTTACAAAGAGATACCGCTATTCAGAGAAATGGTTAGCTCTGCCAAAAATGCTTATGGCCTGGTTTCATTGGATTATAAATTGGGTGGTTTATTGAATGGCAATATGCAACCAGTAATGCCCTCCATCGTCGGCGATGGATCCCTAACACTGAATCAAATTAAATTCAGAGGCTTCAAGTTACTTAATGGAATTAGTCAATCTACTTCCAAGGAAAAATTGAAAGATGGCGAAGTGAAAAAAGTTGTTATTAAATCCCATATCAAAAATAATGTGATGACCATCGAACGCACGAAAATGAAAATGATGGGATTCAGGCCTCGTTTTGAAGGTCAAGTGACCTTAGATGGGCGGATGAACCTGGGTTTTCGACTGGGCTTACCTCCTTTTGGAATCTTTGGGATACCTATGCGAATTACGGGCACTCCAGATAACTTTCACTTAAAAATGGGAAAATACAAAGAAGAAGATCTCGACATGGAAATGGATGACGAGGACAACAAAGTATATAAAGAATCTCAAAAGACGCAAGAATCACAGGCTAAATAAACTCGCAATAAGTTCTAGTAAAGTCTGTCAACACAATAGTGCTGCAGTAAAAACGTTGTTTAATATAACAGAAAGATTTGTTAACTTAAACAACGTTTTTAATTTTTGAAAACCATGAGATATATACTAATTATACCCATTGCAATGCTATCCATTTGCAGTTGGTCCAGTTTCAAGACCGTTAACGACCAGAAAAATCCCTTATATGGGAAAGTATTCCGTGAGATCAATGAAATTGCTGAATTAAAATCTTATACATATACAACTGGTGCACTTATTGAAACCGACAAGAATACCCAAGGAGACTTTCGCTTTGCTGCCGGCTATTTTACAAATGCCAAAAATGGTGTTTGTATTTTAGAGGAATTGTTACCCGATGATAGCAAAGGTAAAGTCAAATATAAGATTTTGGATACCATCAATATTCAAAAACTGAAGTCCAACGAGCAACTCAGCTTATGCAACTGCAAGCAAGGTGACAAACCAGACAGCGAAATTATAGCCATTAGCCGGGTCGATGAAAGCAAAGAATATTTCGACAAAATCGTCAAGGCATGGCGAATGGATACCAAAAGCCAAAAAATTATTCCTTTAAAAGACACAAAGGGTATCAGCTGCCTCAATGAAGGCTATGGCATCTAGCGGCGACAGGATTTTTTAAATCAATCCGTCAGCCTTCAACTTGTCAAACACATGCAAAACGCCAATGACCTGGATAGGTTCTTTCTGGTACTCTTGGTGTGAAAAATAACGAACGGCGCCAATCTCATTACTGGGTTCGATCTGCTCTGTTAATGGGTACAGAAAACAATCCTGTTCCATGATAACCTCTGGCACAAGCCCGTACGCCGGAGCTGTTACATGGCAATAATACGAGATTTTATCCGGATCCAGATTGATATTCAACTCCTCCAAAATCTCGCGACGTAGGGACTGCAGGGCTTCCTCCCCTGCATCAATCTTCCCACCTGGCAGATACCATGCCTTTCTATTGTTGCTATACGCCAATAATAATTTATCTTCCTTAATACTCACTAAACCCGCTGTAGGCAAATATTTTTTTGTTGTCTTGAAATCCATTATACGCTATTACTGATTAAATACGCTAGATGTGAAATTACTTCTTTTACAACATTTATCAAAGCGCAACAGCTCATCTGGAGAATCCTTCGTTAAAACTTCGCAAAAAATCAATACAGCGGGTCCAATCAATATACCGAAACATCATCGGCTAGTTTCTCTTTATGCACAAGCTTCCGTAGACTCTTCAAAAATGTCTCCGCGTGATTCATGGTGAAACAGAGCGGCGGTAATAGGCGGAGGGTATAGCGTCCTGCATATCCTGTAAAAATCTTTTCAGAAAACAAAAGTTCTTCCCGTAGGTGTTGAATATCGTTTTCAAACTCTACGCCAATCATCAATCCTTGCCCCCTCACTTCACTTACCCCATGAATTTTTCTTAATTCTCTCAACAGAAATTCACCTACAGCTGCGGCATTATCAATCAATTGCTCTATTTGGATGACATCAAGTACAGCCAGTGCCGCCGCGCAAACCACATGACTACCGCCAAAAGTAGTGCCCAATTGCCCCGTGACCGGCTTTATTTTAGGCGAAATAATTGTCGCCCCCATCGGGAGGCCATTTGCAATCCCTTTG
Organism: Sphingobacterium sp. UBA3519; assembly: GCF_002377215.1. Classification (NCBI taxonomy): domain Bacteria; kingdom Pseudomonadati; phylum Bacteroidota; class Sphingobacteriia; order Sphingobacteriales; family Sphingobacteriaceae; genus Sphingobacterium; species Sphingobacterium sp. UBA3519. Next base: position 56,089 of record NZ_DFPI01000021.1, on the reverse strand, counting down.
GCCACCGTAATTAAATCGGCTTCTATCCCAGCATGCTGATGTGCAAAGAAACGTCCCGTGCGCCCATACCCGCATTGAATTTCATCCAAAATAAGCATAGTCCCAGTTTTCGTGCAGATTGCTCTTACTTCCTGTAAGAAACTAGGACTTGCCCGATGAATCCCCCCGACACCTTGAATAGGTTCAATGATTACAGCGCAGTATTCTTCGGTTTCCAATTGTTTTTTCAAACTGGAGATCTCGTTAAAGGGTGTAAAGACAAATTGTTCACTGTCATTTAATGGTGCACGAATCGACCGGATATCCGTTGCCGAAACCGCGGCTGAGGTTCTCCCATGAAACGCATTTGACATCGCCAATACTTTCCTCCTTCCCGTATGGAACGAAGCTAACTTCAGTGCATTTTCATTTGCTTCGGCCCCCGAATTACTGTAAAAAACAGCATATGTAGGATAACCACAGGCACTGCCCAAGCGCTCGGCCAAACGATCCTGAAGATCGTTTGTAACTGCATTTGAATAAAATCCGATCTTATTCATCTGTTGTATAGTTTCTTCAACAACATGCGGATGGCTATGCCCAACAGAAATAACGGCATGACCACCATATAGATCTAAATAGGCCTACTGCTGTTTATCATAAACAAAGCAACCAAGGGCTCGTTCGATCGCAATATCAACTTTCTCAAAAACGGGAAATGGTTTCATGAATGACTTCGATTAGTAAAACTCAAAAATCAACTTAAATCTCCTTTCATTCCTAGTCCAAGATGGTTATTTATTCCTAGTCCAGCCGTCACGTACAATAAACAAAATAACTCATCTTAAATAGAATAGCGCAGCACTGATCATGCATCATCTATCCGATGTATTTTAATCCTGCAGAACAATTGTATATTTGAACAATTACCCGATACAATAGCCTCATGCTTAGACCTTGGAATTTAACGATAGATATTGACAGATCCTCTTCAAAAGCGATTTACATCCAAATAGCGGATAACATTGCTGCTGATATACAATCTGGTCGATTGGCGAAAGGAACGGCCTTACCCAGTAGCAGATCTCTTGCAGCCCAACTAAAATTAAACCGAAACACGGTAATTGATGCCATACAGTTGCTGTTGAGCGAAGGCTGGCTGGTTAGTCAGGCACGTAGAGGTATATTTGTAGCGGCTCAATTACCTTATGGCTCTAACCTATATGTTGCACAAAAGATCGAATTATCTGATCATCAAGCCCCCACACGTATTATATTCGATGATGGTAATCCAGACAGCAAGATTGCCCCGATAGAACAGCTCGGACGGGCCTATCGTCAAATTTTTAAACGCAGCGCACGTTGGAAAATGATGGGCTATGCCGATCCCCGAGGACATCTTGATTTTCGGGAAGAAATCGCCAATATGCTCAACATCGAGCGCAACATGCACATTGATAAAAATAACCTATGCATCAGTCGTGGAAGTCAAATGGCCATGTACCTGGTCGCCCAATGCCTATTACGGCACGATGATTATATCTTTGTGGAGTCCCCTGGATACCATTCAGCCTGGAAAATCTTTGAAAAAGCTGGTGCGCGATTGATTCCTATCCCTGTCGATACCGATGGTCTTATCGTTGATGAACTTCTCCCACATTTATTGAAAAAAAGCAATATTAGGGCACTATATCTTACTCCACATCGACAATATCCAACCACTGTGACCTTAAGCAAAGAACGGAGATCACAATTAATAGCATTATCCAACCAACATAACTTCACGATCATTGAGGATGATTACGATTACGAATTTCATTTTGAACAAGCGCCCTATTACCCACTCGCTTCACAGCAGGAACTGATCAATACTGTTTACATTGGTACACTTAGCAAAGTTGTTGCACCAGCACTCCGTATCGGTTATCTGGCGACAAGAAACGAGCAGCTACTCCAGCAGGTTACCGAACTTCGCTACATCATCGATATACAAGGTGACAATATTATGGAGCAAGCTGTCCTGGAACTCATTCAGGATGGAACAATTCGTAGACATATCCGAAAAGCAACGCTGCTTTACAAAAAGAAACGTGATTTCATGATCGCCCAAGTAGACAAATATCTGCAGGATCATGTGAGCTATACTTCTCCACAAGGAGGATTGGCGGTTTGGCTATCATTTAAACATCAGATCGACTGGGCATTTTTATCCCAAAAATTAAGGGAAAGATCAGTCCATATACCGCATCCCGAAAACTACAGCAGAGAAAATATTTTTGGTGGAATACGACTTGGTTATGGATCCTTATCTGAGGAATTGATCGAGGAAGGAATCATCATTTTAGCTGAACTTTTGGAACAGGCGAAACGCTCCTTCCGATGATTTGAAACACAAAAAGCAACTAGACTATTTTGCGAATTGGACGAACATAGTTAGATTAATATTTCGTAAAAACAGGCGCATTCAATATTTAATTCCGCATCATAAAGACCGATTAAAAGATTAGTATAGACAATATGTAAAAAACAGTTAAAAGTGTTGGCAAAACGTAATTTTTTGCCATAAATCATTTTTTTCGCTTATTAATCGCATAAATTAACCGTAGTTTTACGGCGCAAAAAACACACGAGTCATTCCTAATAGGATAGCTATAATAAGAGAGAGAATAGAGTACATTAATTTATGACTGAGAGAATACCCAGCAGGCCGTATGCAGCAATTACTGGTGTTGGCGGATATATTCCACCGAATAAGAGATCAAATACAGATTTGGAGCAGTTTTGCGATACATCCGATGAATGGATTATCAAACGTACAGGTATTAAGGAGCGGAGAATTTTAGAAGAAAATCTTGCCACATCAGACATGGCTGTAAAAGCTATACAAGATTTGGCAACACAATATCATAAAAATCTGAACGATGTAGATGCGCTAATTGTAGCGACTTCTACACCCGATATGCCAATGCCGGCAACAGCAAATATCATTTTAGAAAAATTAGGTCTTACCAATGTTTGGGCTTTTGATGTCAACGCTGCTTGCTCTGGGTTTTTATATGCCTTAGACATGGCTTCAGCTCTCGTTGAGACAGGCCGTTATAAAAATGTACTCGTAGTCGGTGCTGACAACATCAGTACTTATGTCGATTTAAAAGATCGTTCGACCAATATTCTTTTTGGTGATGGCGCTGGTGTGATATGGCTTGAGCCATCTTTGGAAGGTGGAATTATGGATGCCTATCTATGTAGCAATGGCGCGGGAAAAGAATTCTTAAAAATCGAAGCCGGCGGTTCTTTGTATCCAATCGACAGGAATCTTCCTGTCAACGACAACAGATTCCTGAAACAAGATGGCAAAACTGTATTTAGACATGCTGTTCAGTCTATGAGCGACGCCTGTAATACGGTTTTACAACGCAACAACCTACAGATTGAAGATATCAACTGGTTAATTCCACATCAGGCTAATCAGCGCATCATTGATGCCGTTGGGCGTAGTCTGAATATACCAGAAGACAGAGCATTAAGTAATATCGAATACCTAGGAAATACCATTGCTGCCACGATCCCGTTGTGTATCTGGCAGAATATTAAAAAATTAAATACCGGTGATTTAGTCATGTTAACCGCCTTTGGTGCAGGTTTCTCTTGGGGAGCCAGCATATTTAAATGGATGATTTAAGCGATCAAAAACTTTAGTCGTCATAAAATTCACACTAGTATAAAACGCCAGGAATAAACCTTTTCTGGCGTTTTTCTTTCTTTCCATCTACCAAAACCAGATTCGCCATCCCCCAATAAGAATTGATCTATCTTCCTTTTATAGGCAGAGTAGCGGAGAAAGGAATACGCTAGCGGGGAAAGCACTAAGCTAGCGATAACCCGAAGGGCAAAACATGAAAATACATTGTAGACAAGGCTTACATAACAAGTTATTTTTATATTCAATAATAGGGAGTTTATAGGGACCTTATTCGGACCTTATAGGGACCTCATTCGGATGAACGCGGCTAAAGTCCGATTTATCTCCCAATAATCTACCAATAAAATCAGGATTATTTCATAAACAGTACGCCACTTATCCACTCTTTTTATAGCACAAAAAAAAGGGGCTTTGCGATGCAAAGCCCCCTTTAAAAATCCAATATAAAATCTCGTTTTTAATAATTTAATGACAAGCCCACACCAAAGCCCATATCGCTATCATAATGTGTTCTAAAAGCCATATTTTTGGTGATGACATAATTTAGTCCAGCCATATATTCAAGGTCTGAGTTGATCATAAAATCGCCACGGATCCTTCTAGCGATCGGGATATCCTCACGCATAAGCTGCAATCGCACAATTCCATCGTGATACACCTCTGCCTGAAAATTGACCAACATGGGTAAAGTATACATAAAACCCAGACTTAAAGCTTTGCGACTATCTTTTTTATTGGCCTGTCCAAAAATATTTTTCTCATGTTCATCCTCACCCATTCGACGATAACGATAATCAAAACCGACAAATGGCATAAACCATTGCATCTTCCCAAAGTATCTACCCAAGTGGGTTTCCACTTCATAACCGTGCATATCATTATACCCCAAACGCCATTCTGAACCAAGCTGCCAGCGTGCATTCTGAAACATTGCCTGACCGTCATTTCCATTGGTAGCGAAATCATTTTGCGCCATGAAATGAGTCATATTACTTTCCATCTGCAACTCCTTATAGGCTTTAGCTTTATCTGGAAGATAGGGATTTTTATAATCGTCCACAGCAAAAACGCGGTTCATCCCCGCCATCATATGATACAGGATATGGCAATGAAAAAACCAGTCTCCTTCTTCATTCGCTAAGAATTCGATCGTATCCGTCTCCATGGGCATGATATCCACCACATTTTTCAACGGCGCTTTTGATCCTTTTCCATTTAACAATCTAAAGTCAAAGCCATGCAGATGTATTGGATGACGCATCATTGAGTTATTATAGATGGTAATGCGCAATACCTCGCCCTTTTTTACAGGTATCTTATCCGTTTCAGAAAGAATTTTATTGTCCATGCTCCATACATAACGGCTCATATTTCCCGTCAGGGTAAATTTGAGATCTCGTATCGGCGCTTCTTTAGGTAGTTCAGTCGCCTGGGGAGACTCCAGCATCGCATAGTTGAGCGTGACAATATCGCCCAATGCATTGGCATTATAACGATTGGGATCTTCGTCCATGTTCATTTGTCCATGATTCATACCGCTATGTTTACTGTGATCTTCTTTTTTCTTTCCATCACCTGTAATTTCGGGATACATTACCACATTCATATCCATCTGGTTCAGGCTCATCTTCATGCCCATATCATTGAGATCACCATTCATCTTCATCATATCGTTCATCATCTTCATGCCCTCAAAATATTTAAGGCGGGGAAGCGGGGAAATCAATTGTTTAATACCATTTCCGACAAAATAACTGGCAGATTGTGTTCGATCTTCTGTTGTTGCCATGAATTCGTAAGCTGTACCTTCATTTGGTATGGTTACAACGACATCATAAGTCTCCGATACCGCAATCATTAATCGATCGACCTCCACCGGAACCACATCATTCCCATCATTGGCAACAACGGTAATTTTGCCACCTGCATAGCGCAGCCAAAAATAAGACGAAGCACCGCCATTGGAAATTCGTAAACGCACTTTATCTCCTGCTTTCAAAGCTTTACCATTCACCGACTTTAAATCCGTGGAATGAGCCCCGTTCATCAACACCTTATCATAATAGACATCACTGACATCCATCGCCAGCTGACGTTTCCATTCATTCGTGACTTTCGTCTTAAACTTCCCTTCTTTAATTGCTTCGACGTACGATTGTGTAGACCCTTTTTTTATCGCGGCCCAATCGTTGGCCGTGTGTAGCATTCGCTGAATGTTATCGGGGTTATAATTTGTCCATTCACTTAATATGACCGGAATCGTGGGTAAATCATCAATTCCTTTTCGGAAAGTCTTATCATCTGCACGCTTGTTGAGAATAAGGCTACCATACATACCGATCTGTTCCTGGAGGCCCGAATGCGAGTGATACCAATGTGTACCGTGTTGAATTATCGGAAAACGATAGGTATAAGTCGAATTCGGCTTTATAGGTTCCTGCGTCAGGTGTGGCACACCGTCTTCTTTGTTCGGCAGAAAAATACCGTGCCAGTGCAGCGAAGTACTTTCCTTTAACTCATTGTGAACAACAATTTCCGCCGTATCCCCTTCAGTAAAAGTCAGGGTCGGCATTGGAATCTGTCCGTTTACAGCTATTGCCCGTTTTGATTTGCCGGCATAATTGACAATGGTATCCCGTACATAAAGGTCATGACGAACCACCTTCTGGGCCAGCACTGTCAGTTGTGTCATCAATAGTAAGACAACCGTTAATATATTACTCTTTTTATACATGTTCATTCATTTAATTCATTAGTATTCCATTTCCCATCGGTCCTACGCCATATTGGTAGACCAATCTAGCACCATGATGCCCCGTGATAAATAGTGTCACCGATAAACTGATCAACAAAATCAATATCAAATAGTTTATCCAAGCACTTGTATCTTTTCGCAATCCAAGAAAATTCAGGACTGTAGTGCTACTTGCAATCCAAAAGTTGATCCAGGCAAAACGTTGATGGATCTCAAAAACCGCGAGGGCCTTTTCATCTGCATCGCCTGAAATATGGGTTGCGGTCTGAATTGCAGCAAGAGCTCCAAGTGTTCCCAGTAATAACAATCCGAAAGTCAGCACAGTGAAAGGACGTCGATGTTTTTTTAACAATAAGGCACCTATATGACTAATCAAGGCCATCAGCAAGAGCACAATCGGAAAATGTACCAATAGCGGGTGTAAGCTGGGCAGTCCTTCGAATAAGCTTTTCATTGTATTAATGTATTGTTTCTACGATAGATCCACAGGTGGCCATTGATTGACCTAAATAAGGATTTTCAATTTTCTTTTGTGTACTCAACCAATTGGCTCCTTTTCCATCACGATACATCGGACAATGCTGATAATAGACTGGAGCTTCAGGTTTGACAGATTTCATCAACACATACATATTTTTGGAAAGGGTCACAAAGTGCTCTCGCTGATGTTCATTTTCCGTAATCCCAGCAATATGCTCTGCGTCGAAAGCCAATTTCCGTTGGTATTCCTTCCAAAGTTTTCCTTGAACAGCATCTAATTGCTCGTTATTAAGTTTTGCAATGGCAGCCTGTATTCCTTTCGCTGCTGTCTGTGCAGCCGCGCCATTATCCTTAACCAATGCATCTTTCAGCGCGAAATAGGCGCTGTATAAGCCTGCAAAGGATTGCTAGCTGCTGTTACATCAACTTTCCCCGCCGATGGTTCTATTTTTGCAGCTGTATTATTTACTCTGGCAGCCTCTTTAGTCAAAGCGCTATCGCCTTTGCTTTTGTCGACATTCGTCGTTGCGGTATCCGCAGCAACAGGGACCGTATGATCTGCATGTGTATTTTTCGATGTTGAATTGTTGCATGCAACGAATATCAATGCGATCGCCACAATTAGCATAAACTTTTTCATAATTACGTGTATTTATAGGTTTAGATTTTTAATATAATTTCGATAGTTTGTTTCGTTTTCAAAATAGGAAACTTCCCCTTGATCGCCGGTAATTGCAATGGAAGCCGTCGCCTTATCCACTTCTTTTTTTGAAAAAGGATCGATGGCTACACGTACCGCAGCTTCTTGCGGTATGCGCTTTTTACACATTTCACAGCAACCATAATAATCCTTACCCTCGTGCCTGACCAGCAATTGTTTTTTCCCCATAAAAGCATCATTCACCATGCAAACTTGTGCTGTAGGGACGAGATCACCCAATTTATATTGAACTGACGGTACAGGCAAACTGATCGCCGGATCAGTCGAAGCTATTTGATCTTCAGCTTTGGTATTTGTTTGTGAACCGCTACAGGCCGTTAAAGACAATACAACAACCGATAGGATCGCTAGGAAATAATTCATAACACAGGCGATTAGTTTAACGTTTCTACTGTACTTCCACAACTAATCATTTGCGCTCCAAAGAATGGGTTTTTCACGGCATTCTCCTTACTTAGCCAATGCGCTCCCTTGCCTTCACTAAACATAGGGCAATGCTGATAATAAATAGGTCCGTCCAATTTACTCACCTTCAGCAGCTCATACAACGCATTTGAAAGAGATGCAAAAGCCACACGTTGCTTAGCAATATCTTTATTTTTAGTTATACCTGTCGCATCGCTTGCCAGCTTATTCATCACCTTCATCCATACGGTATGTTCATCGTGGCCAAGTTTATTCATATCGACAGCTTTGACTGCTGCTTGAAATGCCTCGGCATGAGCCGCTGCCGCCACCGCATCTGTCTTCACCAATGCATCCTTTAGCGCAAAGTAAGAACTTGCCAACAGTGCAAATGCGGTCTTTTCATCCGCTGCTTTTGAGTTCACCGAAGGCTGAATTGTTGTTTGTACGCCCTGACGATGATTCGTATGATCGACCTGCTGTTCAGTATCATTTTTTAATGCTGGTTTTAGGACTCGTTCATATTGTTCAGCTTTTGCCAATTGGACATAAGCATCATCTGGAGCCAGAAATTTTTCATTGTCGAACCCTGCCAATGCAATGCGCTTAAGAACCTCATCCGCGCTTGTTTTTGACGAGTCGTAGGTAACAACCGCCAGTTTGGTTGCCTGATTCCAGTCAACTTTCGCAAATTGTCCGTCCCGACCTTCTTTTTCAATGATCGTTTTAACAGCCGGTGTATTTCCAAAAATCTTTACAGTCGCTGTCTTTGCATTTTTAATTTGTGCATGTGTATGTTGGGTGGATAGTAATACAGGGATTACCAAACCAAGTAATGACATTAATCTCATGATTATCATATGTAGTATATAAAAGAATACCGACGAAAAACCCTTCTACAGCGATTTACTGTATTTGCGTATTGAATCCGATAGATCCAAAGGGATTTTCATAAGCTAAAATAAAACGGGGCTTTGGATAGAGAAACCGATCCAAAAAGACATAGCATGGGCTATCAGTCTAACACTAGGCGATCTGAGGAGGCTGCCAAATGGAAAAATAGGCATCAGCGCAATAAGGCTGTTTATAGCGCGCATAAGCGCTTGATGCATCAGCATATAAGGGTAAAATAAGCTGAGCTTCGATCACTGAAACAATAGGATTACATTGCAGAGAAGAGGTACGGCATGATTTTTCGCCACAATGTTTACCACAGTCATCCGCATGATGATCTGATTTTGGTGATTCAGCTCTTTCATCTTTACAACAATCTGCTGTTTCGACGTCCTTTACCTGTTGTCTTTCATCAAGGCAACATGATTTTTCTTCCTGTTTTGGCTTTTCGGACGGTTCGTGGCAGGCAAATAACCTATACGGTGCTAAGAAAAGCCCCAGCATACAGATTATAAATACGATATTACGTTTTGCCCACATAACGGATTAATTTGAAAAGTAGAGATGTGCTACTTTGGAGATAAATTTCGGTAGAATTTTCGAATGTACAATTGTAATATTTTTTATTTTATTTATAATATTTTGATTTGCTGTATTTCCGATTCTCGGCCTGGCCGCATAAAAACTACTTTTCGAGTCCTTTGATCCAGTTCAGTATCAACAGGCAACCAGGCGCATACACTCCCCCATGATCAAACCCCTGTAGCTGATACAACGAGGTTCTGGTATGCCCTACCTGTTTTAAGACCGCTGCCAAATGGGCGTTTTCTTCAAACCGTGCCGCCATTTCCAATTGTTGATCCCCAGTGATCAGGAGAATTGGCGGTGCATCTTTCCGTGCGAACGAAAGCGGTGCAAAATGATCAATCTGGGGGATCACCATGGATTGCCCACGTTCCTTTTTAATCGTGTAATGCGTATTTGTTTGCCCACTAATCGGTGCCAGCCCTTTTATATTATTTGCATCAACACCAAATTTTTGCAGGTAATGCTTATCCAAACCAACCATTAAAGCCAAATATCCGCCTGCTGAATGTCCCGACACATAAATTTTTGAGGGATCTCCGCCATAGTTTGCAATATGTGAAAATGTCCATGCAACAGCCTCAGCAGCATCTTCGATATAGCTCGGCGCTTTCGCTCTGGGGCTTAGCCGATAATTGACTGCTATAACCGCTACACCTTTTTCTTTAAGTTCAAGTGGAATAAATTTATTTCCCTCCTCTAGTCCGCCGCCATGAAACCATACGATGGTAGCAAAATTTTTACGATCAGTCGGTATATAAATATCCAATTTACAACGTTCTTTCTTATAAGAATCTGGTTCATCTGGTCTACAATAGGCAACGTCGGTTGTCGTTTTATAGTGCTGCGCAAACATCAAACTCGGTGAAAGCAGAAAAAAGAAGATAACAAGCAATTTGGAAGACATATAAATCGGATTTAAGTATTAAATAGCTTAAAGTTAACAAAACTCCAACAAAACCATTTGGTTGCGTTAAAATAAGTTTCAACTTTACACTTTTTATTATATATTGATAATTATCTGGCAACAGATATAACAAAACACAAATTTTCCTGTTATTAACTTAGAAAACATCATAACATTATATGGAACGGATAAAGATTGAAACCCATATCAACGTACGCGTAGAAACGATCTGGAATGCCTATAACTCGGCCGAGGATATCATGCAATGGAATCATGCTTCAGATGACTGGCACTGTACAAGTTCGATCAATGATTTACGTATTGGCGGAAAGTTCAAAAACCGAATGGAGGCAAAAGATGGATCTATGGGCTTTGATTTTGAAGGCAGCTATACCGCGCTTGAACCCTTTAAAAAAATAGCCTATGTTATGCCTGATGGTCGTCATGTTGAAATCAACTTCAATGCAAAAAAGTCTGCTACGGATATCACGATAATTTTTGATGCAGAAACGGAAAATCCTATTGATATGCAACGTAATGGATGGCAGGCCATACTCGAAAATTTCAGATCCTACGTTGAAAACACCTATGCAACGACACAGCTCGGGCAATCGCATGAATGACGATTGAGCTTAGCTTGTCTTTTCATGCGATCATCTTTTAAATAAAGGATATGCTTAGGATTCTTAAAAGTATAGTTATATTTAGCCACTAATTCGTCTCCCCCTTCTTCATAGAAAGCGGAGAACGATACCAACAAAACGCGATAAAAAGATTACATATGACAATAATTAACAATTATGAAGAGTACAAAGCCTTTGAAGGAAAATCATTAGGCGAATCCCAATGGCATGTTATTGATCAAAAACAAATTAATCAATTTGCGGATGCAACCCTTGACCACCAATGGATTCATTTAGATAGTGAAAAGGCCAAAACTGATAGTCCTTTCAAATCGACTATTGCTCATGGCTATCTGACCTTGTCCCTCATTCCTTATTTATGGAAACAAATTGCTGAAGTAAGAAATGTCAAAATGGAAATCAATTATGGGATTGAAAACTTACGTTTTGCACAACCCGTTTTGGTTGACAATGCTGTACAGCTCCATACACAAGTAAAATCGGTTGTCAATTTGAGAGGGGTTGTCAAAGTTACCATCGAAGCTACATTGAAAATCAAAGACAGTGCAAAACCAGCTTATGTGGGTGATGTCATCTTTTTATATCATTTCAATTAATTCCAACCTTAGACTATAGGCCATTAGCGAATTCTTATACATGCGCAATAGCTTTCAAATAAAACTTGTTACAAATCATAAGGAATATCCTTATGATTTGTTGCTTTTGGCAGACGAAACCATTCATGCAATCGACAAATACCTCTATGAATCGCTGGTTTATGTTGTCTATGAATCGGTAAAACCGATCGCTGTTTTCTGTTTGTATCCGGTCAATACAGAGACATTAGAAATTAAAAACATTGCCGTATCACCCGAGTTTCAAGGTATGGGGCTCGGAAGTCAACTACTTGATTTTATCAAGGAAAACTACCGGCAATACCCGAACCTGATTGTAGGTACTGCAGATTGTGGCCTGGCCCAAATTCGCTTTTATGAACGAAATGGCTTTTTTAAATACGCCATCCGTAAAGATTTTTTCATTGAAAATTATGAGCTGCCTATTTATGAAAATGGCCAGTTGTTGAAAGATATGATTATGCTGCGGTATACGTTAAATCCCTAGAGACAAAAATAGATATAGATGAGTACTGGTATTGATAATCCCAACCACAGCACTACCCCCTGTAGTATTGCTTTAAAACCTACTGCCAACAAGACCTCCCTCGACAAACTTGCTCCAATTAAAAACAACGTTAAGGTAAGCCCCATCTTTGAAATAGAAACGACATAGCCTCCTATATACTGAAAAAAAGGGATATAACTTGTTAAGATAACCGCCAATACAAAGAGGCCAATAAAATACGGTATTTTAATTCTTGTCCCTTTGGTTTTGAATGCTACAGCACTTAAACAGGCAATTGGAATAATCCATAACGCTCTAGTCAATTTTACGGTTGTCGCAACCTGTAGTGCTTCATTACCGTACTTACTTGCCGCACCAACGACAGAACTGGTATCCTGTATGGCAACCGCACACCATAAACCAAATTGCGTCTGGCTGAGATCAAGCAAATGACCGACGACAGGAAATACAAATAAAGCAATGGCATTAAGTACAAATATGGTCCCTAAAGCCACACTTACTTGCTTTTCATTGGCTTTTATCGTCGGTGAAACCGCAGCAATGGCACTTCCTCCACAAATGGCAGTGCCAACAGAAATCAAATAAGCGGTCACCTTTTCCAACTTGAGTAACCTACCCAATAGATAGCCCAATGATAATGTTCCGAGAATAGAAATAACGGTTAACACAAACCCCTGCTTACCCGTTTGGATAGCTGTATCGATATTCATTCCAAATCCAAGTCCAACCACAGAAATCTGTAACAAAATCTGTGTTGCCCTGTGATTGACTGCCAGAAAGGGATGGCCAATCCATTGCGCCACAATAATACCCAAAAGTAAGGCAAGAGGGGCCGACACAAAGGGGGTAAGACATAATACAAATAGGAGTATAAAAATGATTTCCCGAACGAAGACCTTTCGATTGAGCAGCTGCTTATAACGAATTGTCGTATTTATTTTTTTGTCCATGACAATGATGCTTTGATTTGGCACAAAATTGAATAACTCTCAATTATTTTAAAAGACACAATTACAAATGAGTCATAACAATTGGTTATAACAGACAACTGCATTTTAACCAAAATAATTAAAGGATACGCTATTAAAATGAAAGAATCCTTCCCATTAGAACATTAAAGTATTACGATAAATGATTATATTTCAACGAGGTTATTCATAGGAATTAAACTTGACTTAATAATTATATACCGATGACACTGACAGCCATTCATCCCAAACTGCCCATGCGCAACAAAACCATCACAAAAGATTTTTATCTACATAAACTTGGATTTTCATTATGTGGAGCAGTCGATTACGAAGGTTACCTGATGCTAAAAAAAGACCATATTGAAATTCATTTTTTTGAATTCCAAGAACTTCCACCAGAAGAAAATTATGGTATGGTTTATATACGCACAGACGACATTGATTGTCTGTATCAGTCTTTTCAAGAAAATCACGTTGAGATTCACCCCAATGGCAAACTTGAGATTAAGCCCTGGGGTCAGCGGGAGTTTTCGATTTTAGATCCCGACAGCAATCTACTCACCTTTGGCGCCGATGCTTAAATAGCGAAAAGCCCACTAAAGATTGCTAAAAATCAGCAAAGATCCATAGTGGGCTTGGTATTGTTCGTATGGGTTCTTAGCCAAAAAGGTCTGAACTCAAATAGCGGTCACCTCGGTCACAGGCAATAAATACAATAAGGCCTTCGTCGATTTCATTTGCAATTTTAAGTGCTCCTGCAAAAGCTCCGCCGGTGCTCATTCCTGCAAAAACACCTTCACGCTTAACAAGTTCCCGGGCAAGCGCTGTTGCCTCCTGTTGGGATATATCGATAACGCGATCTACCCTCCTTGGATCAAAAATCTTAGGCAGATAGGCTTCGGGCCAATGCCGTATGCCTGGTATGGAAGATTCAGGAGTGGGCTGACAGCCTACGATCTGAATGGCTGCATTTTTTTCCTTCAAATAGATGGAATTTCCCATAATTGTCCCCGTAGTCCCCATGGCGCTTACAAAATGTGTAATCTTCCCCGCAGTATCACGCCAGATTTCAGGTCCCGTTGTTTTGATATGTGCTTCGTAGTTATCTGGATTTGCAAATTGATTCAATATAAAATAGCCTTCTTTTTCGGCCTTTTCTTCTGCATAATCGCGACATATTTCCATGGATTCCAATAAAGTAACTTTCGCCCCGTAAGCCTCCATCGTAAGTGTTCGCTCCCGCGTTGAAGAAGCTGGCATCACAAGCTCGAGGTTAAGTCCATATATACCGGCGATCATAGCAAGTGCGATCCCCGTATTACCGCTCGTTGCCTCGATCAATTTACTATCTTTTGTAATATCGCCCCGCTCCATCGCCGAACGGATCATATTGAGTGCTGCACGATCTTTCACCGAGCCCGCAGGATTATTACCCTCCATTTTTGCAAAGATCCGCACCTTGGGATTTGTATGAAATTGTGTAATCTCGACTAAGGGTGTATTTCCTATGGTATCTATGATATTTCCCATGGTATCTATATTATTGGTTTTGAATCTATAAATTTTGATGTAGCCTGATGGTATACGGTGGTGTAAGGCTCGACAGAACTTGTCAACCAGACATTCCCGCCAATGACCGAATGATGGCCGATGTGTGTTTCGCCGCCCAGGATTGTGGCTCCAGAGTAGATAATAACATGATCGCCAATTGTCGGGTGGCGTTTTACATTGGAAAACACCTTATCCACACTCAGGGCCCCCAGGGTTACACCCTGATAAAGTTTCACATAATTACCGATGGTGCAGGTTTCGCCGATAACCAATCCGGTGCCATGGTCAATATGCAGATGATGGCCTATTGTTGCTCCAGGATGGATATCAATTCCCGTTTTGGAATGCGCATGTTCTGTCAATATGCGCGGTATCAAAGGAACACCCAGGCGATGTAGTTCGTTCGCCATCCGGAAAATACAGATCGCAAAGAAACCGGGATAAGTACGTACAACCTCTCTTTTATTCTGTGCTGCAGGATCGCCATCCATCAATGCATCTGCATCCCAGCACATCAATTCATAAAGTTGTGGAATCCGTTCAAAAAACTGGTGCGCTACTTCCGAGTGATTGCAGCTTTGACAAGCTTTGGATTTGCTCAGGAGCTGCTCAAGCTCCAATTCAAATTGTTCAAAAGCGAGCTTCACATCATCGACCGATTTCATCTCGCTAGAATTTCGTTCGGGGAAGAGCACATCCACAATTCGGATAGCCCAGCCGCAGATCTTCTTGTTAGAAGGCATTTCTAGAACAGCCAATTGCTGTTCATAGATATGTTGATAAAAATCATGCATCTTCACTAGTTTATTAAAACAAATATACTATACAATATTGATAGATTAAGCCTTATTATCAAAACTTAGCCCCATTGCCGATCATTGAGCTCATTTGATGAGCAGAGCATATCTTTTAGCTTAGCGAACCAAGCGTTCAAACAGCTCGTTCAATGTTGTTTCGGGATCCTCACATAATCCGGGGTGTGATGCCGAGCATTGAATCAGGGTACTCCGCTTCGCTGTGAGCCAACGAAACCGTTCAGTGATATCTAACTCGGCAAGTTTACCGGCATCTTTTTCGCCGTGGCAGATTCGCTGGAAGGAAGACAGATGATTTTCGATCAACTCCAACTCGATATTCGGGCAAAGAGCACGCACCTTTTGTTCATTGACCAGATAAACCATCTTCGCAAAACGATACTTACGACAATAAAGAGCTACGCCTACATTGATAAATTCCTCTCGCTCCACTCGTGGTATCAAACGTACCACAGCATACTCATATACGGTCTTTTCTGGCATCTTCTATTTGTTTTACAAAAATGGATGAATTGGCTACACGCTGTTTCAGGAAAGAAACATACACTTCGCGCGCATCGGCTGCGGAGAGCTCACGTTCGGCATCTTCCAGCCATTCATCGGGTACCACCGCCAATATTCCACGAAATACCGCTTCCGTAAAAACGGAACGATATTCCTGATCTATTTTCTCCACCATACTCGCATTTTTGAGCAGTACGTGATCTTTAATCTGAACAAATGGTTTTAGGGATTGTTCTTCCCAGTTATCCCAACTGTGATGAAAATATAAGGAAGCGCCGTGATCTATCAACCAAAGTTCTTTATGCCATATCAGCATATTTGTATTCCGAACAGTACGGTCAACATTCATCAAGAGAGAATCCAACCAGACAATTTTCGAAGCTTCCTCCGCGCCGATGGCATCAACATTCGCATCAAATGTGATGGCTCCACTCAGAAAATGAAGTCCCAGGTTTTTGCCTACACTAAATTTGAGCAGATCCTGAATTTCTTCATCGGGTTCTGTACGGCCAAAGGATTCGTCCAGCTCCGCAAATACAATTTCGGGAACCCTCAATTTTAGCAATCTTGCTAGCTCTCCACCGATCAGTTCTGCGATCAATGCTTTTCGTCCCTGACCTGCCCCTCTAAATTTTATAACATAACTAAAGCCGTCATCGGCATCGACTAATGCGGGCAAAGACCCTCCTTCCCGAAATGGCTGAACATATCGGATGATCTCTACATCTCTAATAACAGGTTGTTTAAAATCCATGAATTATATTTTTACGATCTTCAAAGTTGGTAATACCATGCAAACTGATCAAACTTATCTAAAGTTACCTATATTTAAACGTTTGCAGCTATAGGAAACGAGAAATTCACGTCATGTACTTGCACAATCCCGCTACTCTTTGTCCCTGCGAACTATTAAGTGTGGTAATATCCAAAATTATTGCTTATATTTTAGCAATAAAGCACAAATTGTACATTCATTTGACCGTTGGAAGTATTATTTTCTAATTATATTTGTAGTGTAATCACAACTTGTCTCATCAAGTTTCTTCAATCAACGATATGGATACCATTCAGGAATATAACAATGTTATCAAACATTGTCAGGATTTATTTATTAAAAAAACAAAAGATTATGGAACGGCCTGGCGGATTATGCGCCTATCTTCCATTACAGACCAGATTTACATTAAAGCACAACGTATACGCACGCTAGAAATCAAAAAGGTTTCCAAAGTTGGCGAAGGCATTGTCGACGAATATATCGGTATTATCAATTACTGTGTCATGGCCATGATTCAGATTGATTTGGGTGAAGATGGTGAAGAAAATCTGGATCCAACTTTTGTGAATCAGAAATATACCGAAAAGGTTACCGAGACCAGAGATCTCATGCTTGCCAAAAACCACGATTATGGTGAAGCATGGCGCGATATGCGTGTTTCTTCCATGACAGATCTGATCTTGATGAAAATACACCGCGTTAAACAAATTGAAGATAATGATGGGCAAACCCTTGTTTCTGAAGGCATCCATGCCAACTATCAAGATATGCTCAACTACGCAGTTTTTGCATTAATTAAATTAGGAATTGCACAACAATAATCGGATTATGACAGCCACACAGCAGCGTACCAAAACAAATTATCTTTTAGGATTTTGCCGGATTTTTACGGGACTTTTGTTCATATTCTCCGGTTTTATTAAAGCAAATGACCCGACAGGGTTTGGCTATAAGCTTCAGGAATACTTTGAGGTCTTTCATCTCACAGCTTTTAATGAATACGCCACTGCCATGGCCGTGGTGATATGTGGTTTTGAAATTTTGTTAGGCGCACTTTTATTACTTGGGGTTTATGCAAATACCGTTGCCTGGGGCCTGCTGCTGCTGATCCTGTTTTTCACCTTTCTAACCTTCTATTCGGCATTTTTTGAGGTCGTGACCTCATGTGGTTGTTTTGGCGATGCCATCCCACTCACACCTTGGCAATCATTTTCTAAAGATCTGGTGCTCTTGGCCTTGATCCTTATTCTATTTTTTAACCGAAAACAATTACGATCAATTATCAAAGGATCAGGCAATCAATTCGTTGCTACTTTGATTACAGCGATCATCTCCTTAGGTATTGGTGTTTACACCGTAAACTACCTCCCCTTTATTGATTTCTTACCCTACAAAGTTGGCAACAACTTACCTTCATTAATGGTATTACCTGAAGGCAAACAAGGCGATGTCTTTGAGCAAATCTATACCATGAAAAACAAAAAGACAGGCGAAACCAAAAAGGTCAATGACAAAGTCTATATGGCTGACAAGCTATGGGAAGATGAATCATGGGAAATTATAGGTGAGCCTGAGAGTAGATTAGTAAAAAAAGGATATGACATCCCTATTCCTGATCTCTTAATTACAGACGCTGATGGTGCAGATCATACACAGGAAATCATTGCCAACCCGTATTATAACCTTGTGATCGTTGCAAAAGATCTTTCTTCGACCAATATTGATGCTATCCAAAAGATCAATCAGACAGCCATTCAGTTAACAAAAGATTATAATGGACTGCGCGTTGTTCTATTGACTGCTTCTGCATCCAAAGACGCGCAATATCTGAGTGATAAAATGCAATTAATTGCGGAGATATTCTATGCCGATCTCATTCCTCTGAAAAGCATGGTGAGAGCAAATCCTGGTGTACTGCTCCTAAAAGGAGGCAACGTCCTCGGAAAATGGCACTATAATAATTTTCCGGATGCCAAAACCATTGCAGATAAATTTCTAAGTAAAGACAAATAGTACCTATGCCTAAACCTATATTTTTGATTGGTTATATGGGAAGTGGAAAAACTACCCTGGGTAAGAAACTTGCCACCAAACTCGAGCTCCCTTTCATCGACACTGATGAGGAAATCGTCAAACAAATTGGCATGAGCATTACCGAATATTTTAGTCAGCATGGTGAAGACGCCTTCCGGACATTAGAACGCGAGCAATTGCGTAAATTTGCGGAGAATGCTGCCGTAATATCTACGGGTGGTGGCGCCCCCTGTTTCTTTGATAACATGGAATGGATCAGGGCGAATGGTTATGCCGTCTACTTACAGATGTCGCCCAAAGCACTTTTTGACCGTCTTTCTCAATCTAAATTACACAAACGGCCCATTCTGATCGGAAAATCACCGGAGGAACTACGGCTATTTATTGAAGAAAAGTTGATCGAAAGAGAACCTTATTATACACAGGCACATTTGACGATTGACCAATTAAACACGAGTGTCGAGACACTGGCCGATTTGATTAATCAGTACAATAGATAGACAATGAATATACGTACCCCCCACTACTTCCTTTTATTGATCTGCTTTATCGTAAGCAGTTGCTTTCGTAATGGAGACAATACGGATGGCTTGCCGGTGGGTAAACGTATACAGCTCCAAAATGTGGAGGAATTATATCAGTTTTTGACCTATGATGATAATCGTTATCCATTGGTCAGTTTGCATCGTGGGGGCCCCGCATCCGGATACCCGGAGAATGCAATCGAAACTTTTTCCTATAACGCGAGCTTACAGCCAGTCCTTGTTGAATGTGATGTTCGTATCAGTAAAGACTCGGCATTAATATTAATGCATGATAATACGCTAAACCGAACAACCACAGGTAGAGGGACTGTGAACGCCAGCACATTGGCTGAGCTCAAAAGTCTTCGTCTATTGGACAATAACAAAAAGATAACACCCTATAGGATCCCTACGCTGGAAGAAGCACTTGCTTGGGGAAAAGGAAAGGTAATCTTCACCTTAGACATTAAAAATGATGTCCCTTATGAAGCCGTTATCAACGCTATTCGCAAACAAAGAGCAGAATCCAGCGTAGTCATCATCACGTATAGTGCCAACCAAGCGGCCAAAGTGCACAGTCTGGCGAGCGACATCATGATTTCGGCTTCGGTCAATAACATTGAGGACCTTGCTCGTCTAAATGAAAAAGATATACCCGACAATCGCTTGTTAGCTTTCGTCGGAACACGTGAAGCAGATCCAGCATTAACCAAAATACTACATGACCATGGCATCATGTGCATATTGGGTACACTGGGGAACTTGGACAAACAGGCCGACAAAAAAGGCTTTCAAGTTTATGCTGGGTTTATTGATCGCGGCGCAGACATATTAAGTACAGATCGACCTACGGAAGCAGGGCGAGCGCTGAATTTCTACATCAAGAAAAGAGGAATTACTTCGAAATTTATTCAGTAAGACTGATAACATCATTTCTCCACCTCAAATCACTACAGAAATCATTTCGCCATCAAATATCGCACTTGACACTGCATCGCATCATGAGCTTAGGCTGCCTTTCAGCTAATCGTTGTTAGTGTAAATTTCAAATCCTAATCTTATATTAAGATTTATCAGATTTTCTTTGAACTGAAATTCTCCGGATCAATTTATAAACCTCAAACCATAAAACGGATACTGCAGCCACGGACAGCGCTATTCCCAATTCATATCCACTTAGGGCTGTTACAGCAAAAAATTGGGCAACCGGAGCAACATATAATATCACCGCTAAAAATAGAAGCACAGCGATCGAAATCCCAACGAGCAGCAAGTTTCGGTTTTTAAAACTCTCCAGGATACTATAATGGAAAGATCGATTGGCATAACTCAGTAAAATATTGGCAAAGATTAAAGTAGCAAAAACCATAGCCCTTGTTTTTTCCTCGGTTCCCCCCTGCTGAACAGCAAATTGATAAACAAAAAGAATTCCTATGGTGATTATCAGGCCTTGAACAATGCTGATTCCAAGCTCATTTATACTCAAAAAAGTGTCGCTCATAGCTCTAGGAGGCCGCTTCATGGTATCCTTTTCAATAGGTTCATTTTCATATACAATCGAGCAAGTAGGCCCCATGACCAATTCGAGGAAAATCACATGCACAGGGCTAAAAATCTGCGGAAATACCCAGCCTAAAAACAAAGGGAGTGATACGGTCAAAATAATGGGGATATGAATAGAAATGACGTATTGAACCGCCTTCTTGATGTTTGCGTAAATCCTTCTTCCGGCGGCTATACCGATTATTAACTTTTGTAAATCGTCGTTTGTGATAATCAATGCCGCGGCTGATTTTGCAATTTCAGTACCTTTATTGCCCATTGCCACGCCGATATGGGCTGCTTTTAATGCTGGGCCATCGTTCACCCCATCGCCAAGCATCGCCACGACCTCGCCTTTCTTTTTCAGGGCATTTACAATGGCCAGTTTAGCATCCGGAAACATTCTGGTAAATAGCGTTGTTTGCTCTGCTATCGCCATAATTTCAGCTTCGGACTTGTTTACGATTTCACTGCCATTGACCGGCGCAGACAAAATACGAATTCCGGCCTGAGCTGCTATTGCTTGAGTCGTATCGGCATTGTCGCCGGTAATCACATTGACTTTAATCCCCGCATCATAAATATCTTGAAATACGTCCTGAATACCCTTTTTGGGCGGATCATAAAATACCGTCAACCCTAAAAATTGGAACT
Source organism: Sphingobacterium sp. UBA3519 (assembly GCF_002377215.1). NCBI lineage: Bacteria > Pseudomonadati > Bacteroidota > Sphingobacteriia > Sphingobacteriales > Sphingobacteriaceae > Sphingobacterium > Sphingobacterium sp. UBA3519. Next base: position 34,521 of record NZ_DFPI01000021.1, on the reverse strand, counting down.
CAAATTCCTGTTGATTCGCAGGGAAATTATTGCCTTCGAATGTCGCTTTCCCCACACCTAATAAGCGAAAACCCTGCGCTCCATAGGATTTAACAATAGCCCTAATTTTATTTTTCTCCTTATCGGACAGCTTGGATACGCTAAGTATAGCCTCCGGCGCCCCTTTGGCAGCAATAATCCGATCTTTTCCTGTATTTTCGAAAAGATGGGTCATCATCGGCGGTTTACCCTCTAAAGGATATTCATGAAATAGTGCATATTCCTTTCTGAGGTCCCGCTTTTGCGTTTTTTCATATATTTTATGTAACGTAATTTCCATGGGGTCGAAGGGCACAGGCTCACTGCTCCACATCGCATAATCGATAAGCTCTCTTAAATCGGATTCATCAAACCTTTCCTGATCATAAGATGAATCCGTAGCATAATTATAGAGGTATTTCAATTGCATGGAATTCTCTGTAATAGTCCCGGTCTTATCGGTACAAATCACCGTCGTACTGCCCAAAGTCTCAACAATACTGCTTCTTTTGATGATAATCCCCTCACGCATGAGCTTCCATGCGCCAAGCGCCATAAAAGTCGTAAATGCAACAGGAATCTCTTCTGGCAACACAGACATCGCCAACGTAAGTCCATTGAGCAAGCTCGCCACCAAATTACCACTATCAATAAAACTGTATATACATACGAATAAAAAAATGAGTATACCGACAATGGCCATTGCTTTTACAAACTTTTGGATTTGCACCTGCAATGGCGAAATTTCTTCTTTGATATTCTTTATCGATTCACCGATTTTCCCAACACGTGTCTCTTTACCGATTTCAGTAACTTCAAACACGGCCAGGCCCGAGACCGTAACTGTCCCACTGTAGACCAGATTATCCTCGGACTTACTGTCCTTAAAGACCGAAAAACTTTCCCCTGTCAGCGAAGATTCATTGACAGAAAAATCGTTACTATGTAAAATACGACCATCGGCGTTTATAATTCGACCTTCCTCTGTAATACAGAGATCGCCCACAACAATCTCATGTGTTGGAATTTCACTAACCTTCCCATTTCGAATCACAGTGCTTAATGGTTCATTCAGCTTTTCAAGTTCCTCCAGGGCTTTTTTGCTACGATTGTCCTGATAAAAGGAAATTGCCGTAACGGCAACAATAGCGACAAACATAAATACGGCCTCTCCGTAATTCCCCACAAAAACATAAATCATCGAGATGATAATCAATAGAATCAGCATAGGCTCCTTCAAAATATCCACAAGCAGTTCAAACCATGTATTCTTGTGGCTATCGCTCAATTGATTCCAACCATATTTAGCTCGGGAGGCATGCACCTCAGTTGCGGAAAGACCTTTCAGATTCTCGGGAATATTATATGACATATCGAATGAACTAGGTTGATTAAATATAATGAATAATTCTGGTATACAGGGATTAAAACATCTGTCAGCTATCGTCTCCCTTATCCGTAACATCATGTTACAATCTTTAATTTTCAGCCTTTACTTTTTGTAAAAAAGGAAGGATACAAAACTCATCAACAACAGATTAGCATAAAATTTACCTTCTACTGCTTTTCTTTTATTGAATATTTCTATTACAATCCTATATTTGCGCAGAAATTCACTTGGGGACATTGAATTTCATATTAGCCGAAAGCAATTTTGCGATCATTTTCCAATAATACCAGGACAGCTTCTTGCTATTGAAGTCCTTCTTTGCTACCTATGTTTTCAGACCATGTAAAACACAAACAGAAGCTGAAAACTAAACATATATTGTAAAATATTCTGTACCTATCGTCAGGATATGGAATAGGATCTAAACTTGTTGTGGCCTCCATAGTAGTATATTAATAATAAAAATAAGATGGTCATCTTAATTGCAGAAGATAATGAGTTGATATTACGGACAGTTCAATACAAACTGATCAAGGCAGGTCATGAGGTTATCACTACCACCAATGGAAAAGATCCAATTGAAAAGCTCAATACAATGGATCTCGATTTGATCATTACCGACATTATGATGCCGTTTGCTTCAGGATTAGAAGTACTTTCTTCCATAAAAAAGCTCGAGAAAAAAATCCCCGTCATTGTACTTTCCAACATGGGACAAGAAGAAGTCGTCATTGAAGCTTTTGATCTTGGCGCTTCAGATTTCATGGTGAAGCCGTTTAGCCCGGAAGAACTCCTATTACGGGTCAATCGACTGACGATTAACAATCGTGATTAATCTGTATGGGGAGACTTTTAATATAACTACGGAATATTACCAGACATCACGATTCGATGCCCGAAGACTTTCCCGAGCATAATTCGCTACTTCATCATTTTCGTCCCCAGTTTTTAAACGTACCTGTAAATTTTCTAGCCAGTCGGCTAAAGCATCTAAAGCCGTTTCACCGTTTCCGAAAATGCCTTGATGCGGATCGGGCCCCAGTAAACACCAATACGACGTTTCTTCTCTAAATACAACGGGACGTAGCTCACGAATTTCAAAAGGTAATTCTTCTGAATCAAAATCCAATGGTACAATTTTATCTTCAGCTATTTTCATCTGTTCCATAACCCATTTCTACTTTTTTTAAATCTTCCTCTGGCCAGGTAAGCAGCTCCTTCAACAGATATGTTTTTGGTCCTCCATCTGCTGTATCATCAGCAAACTGTTTTAGAAATTCCTGCAGATCACCTTCGACTTTTATTAATTTTCCATCTTGAAGAACATCATATCCCGCTGCAATCCATTCTTCGATCCTTTCCGTATTAATTTGTAGTTTCTCCATCTGCTGTATTTTGTAGTATTTTAAATGCTGCTTTTTATAACATTTAATAACACCTCACCGATTAAAATTATAATAGCCATCAATAAAAAATAGCCTGAGCACTATTAAACCTTAAAAAAGCAGCTCTCTATTATAAGAACAATACTTTAATATATATGGTTGATTTTTTTTTAGATTATCCATAAAAAAATCAACTAAAAAAGAGGTAGTTACATATCATTTATTGTTTATCAAAATATTAAAAAAATCTTTGGCAAACTATTTGTTTGAACAGCGAAAGCTTTCTAATCGGAAGCACACAACTTATATTTTTTTAAATTATCATGAAAAAAGTAATTCTACCTTTTCTAACACTTTTTACGCTACTATTTGTTGCTCATCAGCAAGCAAACGCACAAACTCCCTATCGGACAGCCATTGGTCTTGGAATAGACGTCGGCGATGGTCAAACATTATTCGGTCCACAGATAAAACACAATTTTGGTGGAAATGACGCTGGAAATGCACAAGTATTATTTGGAGACAATATTACTGTTATCGGCGTAGATTATTCATACAACAAACGTATTCCTGGATCTCGAGGTCTTTCATGGTACATTGGTGTTGGTCCACAAGTATCATTTATTGATTATGGTAAATGGCACGACGACTGGTATGACGACTACCATTGGAAAGATGGAAAAACACATACTGATTTTGCGATCCGTCCAGCTTTGGGTCTAGAGTTCAAAATACCTTCTGCACCATTGGCCATGCATTTCGACTGGAAACCTTGGTGGAATCTTTCTCATGGTTCTAATTTCGAGCCATCGCGTTTTTCTTTAGGATTTAAATTCGTTTTGAAATAGCATAACGCGAATACAAATAACAAAAATCCTGCTCATCATCGGTGTGCAGGATTTTTTGTTTTCACCATTAAGGTGTTTTTATCTTTACACCGACAAAGTATGTCCTTGGCATGTTGGGCCCATAAATGTAATTGCTATCGCGATTTTTCCCGGTATCAAAATCAGTTTGATACGCGTTAAAAATATTTTTTACCCCTGCATAAAGCTCAATGATATTTTTGTATTTCGGTAAGTTAAATGCATAAGCTACTTTACTATTGAGCTCCGAAAAGGCTCCTGTCCGTACCATTTGATCGTCAGGAAAATTATCTGCTCCCCCGACATGGGCAATACGCATATTTCCCGTGTAAACATAGTTTAAATTGACTGTCCAGGGTTTACTTGCTGTAATATTGAGGTTGGCAAAACCATATTCGTTGGGTGTCCGCAAAAATGATCGAATTGGAGCTACTCCTTCCAAATACGACACCGGACTATCATACTTGCTTTGCTGCACTGTCAATCCAGTTTCCAACTGAATCTTCTTAGCATAATTTGCACGTAATTCCAATGTTCCTCCGGCTACAGTTGCGTTGTTTCCATTTCGCTTTTCAAAAATCTTCCCAAAATTATCTGCACCGATTTCCTCAAGTACAAATGCATTATTCAGGTGCGTATAAAATCCTTCCAGGGTGAAGCCTGCTATCCACGTTTCAGTTGCTTTGTCGTAGTTTATCGAACCACTCAGGCTTTTTGAACGCTCCTCCCTTAAATCAGGGGATAACTGTACACGCGATACGCCGCCACCAGCAAACGCAATATGCAGGTCGGTGTCAAATGCCTGTGGCGCTCTAAAGCCGGTTCCATAGCTTAATCGAAATTGTGTTGTAGGGGCATATTTATAAAGGAGTGCTATTCGCGGACTGACAACAACTTTATGCAATAAATTATGTTTGTCAACCCGAACACCCGACAATACATTAAACTTAGCCGCCAAATCCCAATCACTTTGAAAGAAGCTTCCCCAATCTTTGGTATGCTGATCCACGAGATAATTATAACTCGGAATTTCGTCATAAACTTTATCAGAAACGTACTCCGACCCAATGGTCAATACATTACGACCATTAAAGAAATTGCTGATCTCATGATTCAATTGAAAACCTCCCTGAAGTGTTGTTGTTTTAGAATCCCCATAAGGTGGATGCTTGAGATGATTTTCAATCGCCTCAGGATCATCTGGAAATACCCCTGTATAATGTTTTCTATTGGTATTTTGAAAAGCAGTATAGACGATCAATGCCGATTTATCTTGATTAAAGTTAATCTGATAATCAGTGCTTCCCATCCAAATTTTATGGTGCCGCTCTTCTGACTGCAGTGTTAAATACGCCGGTTTATCGGTCATTTCACCACCGAACCTATATTCATTCAGGTTGCTTAAGGAGACTTCTAATTTTTGATTATCTGAAAACTGATAGAATGAATTAATTCCTAAAGAGGTATTTTCAATTTTGGGTATTTCAGAAAAATTATCACCATTTGCATCGTAAAAACCACGATCCCGCTTGTTGAAGAAGAATGAAGTTCCGGCATTCCCCTTCTCGTTGACCAATGTTGCATTGCCCCCGAGATTAAAATCATTTGTCCCCCCACCTATACGCTGATAGAAAGAATTGATTTCATAGCTGTTTGCCCGTGGGAGCTTTGTAATCACATTCACCGTTCCGCCAATTGCGCTTGAACCATACAATGAGGAGCCCCCCCCGCGAACAACTTCAATTTTTTCAATCATATTGACCGGTAGTTGCTCCATACCATAGAGCCCCATCAACGGACTGAAAATTGGCCGATCGTTAATCAGAATCTGTGAATAACCACCCTGAAGTCCATTCATCCGCAATTGCGTATAGTTACAGGTCTGACAGTCTGTTTCTACGCGCAATCCGGGTTGAAACTTCAAACCCTCCGAAAGATTACACACTTGTAGATTGTCCAAAGTCTTGCTATCTAAAACATTTACCATTACAGGACTCTCTGTTTTGCGTTTAAATGTTTTGGTACCCGTTACCACAATTTCATCCAGTAAAAGTTCAGCCCCATCTAACTGAATATCTTTGGTCAATACCCCTGGACCGACTTTTACTGAATCACGGAATTCCTTAAATCCAATGTGTTTTACTTCCACTTCCCAGGTACCATGGGGGATACTTTCAACGATATATCTTCCTGAGTTGTTCGATTTGGCACCTATCTGTAATTTTGGAATAACAACGGATGCTGCTCCTAACGGCATACCATTCTTATCGTAAACCTTACCATTAATCTTACCTGTCTGTCCAAAGGAAATAAATCCTGTAAGCACCATGGCAATTGTCAAATGAGCACTGTACACTTTCATCATGTTTTGCTTTTTTATATTTATAAATTTAGATAAGCAAATTTAATAAGTTAGATTAGACTAACAAAATAATTATAACATAATTATTAGACACGGCTAATATTTAATAAATTTGTCTTATGATTTCACAGACCGAAGAGAATTACTTAAAAGCATTGTATAACCTCACTTACCTAAAGGGTGATGCGAATGTCAATGAAATAAGTAAAAGGCTCGACATCAAGATGCCCACAGTAAATAGTATGATGAAAAAACTAGCCGACAAAGGTTTCGTTCATTATGAAAGCTATAAACCATTGCGGCTAACTGAAGAAGGAAAGAAAGAAGCCGCCCTTATTATCCGGAAACATCGACTTACTGAAATGTATCTGGTTGAGAAAATGGGGTTTGCCTGGGATGAAGTCCATCAGATTGCTGAACAGATTGAGCATATACATTCGCCCGAATTTTTCAGTAAAATGGATGAGTTATTGGGTTATCCGACGGTAGATCCCCACGGGTCGCCAATTCCCGATTCTAATGGGGTTATGCCTTTGGAAAACTATGTGTTTCTAAATAGTTGTAAAGTAGGTGATATAGTTACATTAATGGCGGTTCAGCCATCTTCTAAGGAGCTTTTACAATATTTGACAGCGAAAAATCTCGAGCTCGGTACGACTTTAACAATCAAATCAATAGAACCGTTCGATGCTAGCATCACAGTGGAATACAAAGACAGGCCAATAGAAGTCCTAAGCAGCAAAGTCACCGCAACACTACTTGTACGCCTTATCGCCTAAACTAGGAGAGAATGAGATCAAAATGTTATTTTTTGAAATGAAATCTACTGTTATTTCTCTTTGTTAAGAAAACAATTGTTAGATACAACTAACAAAAACAAGTAAATCTTTAAAATGCTAAACCCGGAGAATCTATAGAAATACGATAAATTATCAGTCTCTACAGTTCAACTATCAATTTGTAAAAATTGAGCGTTTATTCTTCAATTTGATACTTGATCGGTTGCCCGGTAGCAATCTCCCGTTCCAATATCTGTTCCGGAGAAAGATGTTCCAAAAACATAATCAGCGCCCTTAGGCTATTGCCGTGCGCAACAATGAGTACATTTTTACCTTCTTTCAGTTTGGGTGCTATAAAACGTTCATAATATGGAATAACACGTTCGTATGTATCTTTAAGGCTCTCACCTCCAGGCGGAGGCACATCAAAAGATCTGCGCCAGATATGCACCTGTTCAGCACCATATTTTTCGGCTGTTTCGGCCTTATTCAAGCCCTCAAGCTTTCCATAACCTCGTTCATTCAAAGCAGCGTCTATAACAATGGGGATGTGAGGATCGCCCATTTCATGCAAAATAATCTTTAACGTATGCTGCGCTCTTATAAGTGTCGAGGTATATGCTATATCAATTGGTTCGTTTGCCAGAGCCAGTCCCGCCTCCCGAGCTTCCTGTTGTCCCAATTCAGTAATATCAACATCTTGCCATCCCGTAAAGCGATTTTCTAAATTCCATTGCGACTGTCCATGCCGGACTAAAAAAAGTTTTGCCATTATTTATCCAAAGTTTTTCTAAACGGTATCTCACTACGCACCCAACATCATATATAATAGCGATACATTCCATTTTGTTTTATTTATACCACTTAGTCCTTGTCTAATCATCTAAACCTGGGACCGAAGTACTTCAATATCCAACGACAGATCCCTTAGTTAAAACAATATACGGACATATTCAGCTCCCCTATTATTTGTATAAGCTTATCGGTTATATCTGGGAACAGCAACTAATTTTACGGTGAAAATTATCTCCATCCTCAAAAAAAAAAAAAATAAACACTTATAAATCAACAAAATAAAAAAATAATAAATTATTTAACACACTTTAATTCTACACAATATAGAATACATTCTATATTTGTAGTATGAATAAATTATCAGCTACGGAAGAACAATTGATGGGCTACATCTGGGACATGAAAAAAGCTTTTATGAAAGATCTTATGGAAGCGTATTCTGAACCTAAACCGGCGCCAACAACTGTTGCTACATTATTGAAGAGAATGACTGAAAAGGGAGCGATATCTTATGTGCTTTATGGAAATTCGAGAGAGTATTATCCACTAATTGATAAAGACAGCTATTATTTAGCACATGTAAATGATATCGTAGAAAGCTACTTCGACAATTCAGCATTAAAATTTGCTTCTTTTTTCACTAAACAATCTCAGCTGAGCAAAGAGCAATTGGAGGAACTGAAAAATATAATTGATTCCGAAATTAAAAACAAAGAGACATGATGCTATATATTGGAAAACTGATAGCCTGTTCGGGTTTACTCTATCTTATTTATTGGTCAATACTACGCAACCAAAAACTACTGCTATTCAACCGTTGTTATTTACTCGGGATTATCCCCCTATCTGTCATCATTCCATTGTTACAGATCGCTGTCCCATTTGATGTTTTCAACTTACTGAACGACAGAAACAGTGATGTTACCCCTGCGGGGCCGATCATTAAACAGCCCGCAACAGATTCAGCGCTCTTCAATAATTATCACGTCGATTGGTACGATGTCGCTCTGCTGATGTATGTAATTGTCACCATTGCATTACTTCTGAGACAAGTATGGTTATACCGCAAATTCCTATATTATATCCGAAGTGCCACACCAACCCATGAACAGTCCATTTATTGTATACATGGTTTAAAAACACCCTTTTCCTTTTTTCAAAAAATTTATGTTCCCAAAGATGCCTATCAACAGGGCGGTATTGATCAGTCAATTATAACTCACGAACGGGCCCATGCCAATCAACGCCATTCGATGGATGTACTTTTCATACAGATTTTGGGTATATTTTTGTGGTTCAATCCCTTCATTTATCTCATTCAGAAATCGATCCGACAAACTCATGAATACCTTGCAGATAATGCCGTAGTCAAGATTCATGAAAAGTTAAGATACCAACATTTGATTATCGAGTGGAGCATGCCCACCCCTGATATAAACACATTACCGGCCAGTAATTTTAATTTCTTAACAACAAAAAAACGATTAATTATGTTACAAAAAAGAACAACCCGAAGTAAACTCTTGCTAATGCCCGGGCTTACTTTATTACTGACAGTAGCGATATCTACATTGTTTTCAACACATGTGGAAGCACAGAAAACAACGCCGACCACGACAAAAAAAGCAGCGGCTACCAACACCGCAATAAGGCCCGCTGCATCAAGGCGACCGGACGCTCCTAAAACTAGTGGAAGATCTCCTAAATCACCGACAAAAGAAATGGTTCCGCCAATGATATCCCAGCGCAGGTCTTCTTCCCAACAAGAAGGTAATGTACGTTCCCCGGAACCTCGGAAAAGACCTGCTCCACCTCAAAATTCCCCAAAAATAATCGATGAGGTACATGTTGAGCGAATCAAATTTGCGGAGCCTCAAAAAGAGTCTACTCCATCAAAAAGAGTTTCACCGATAGTCGAAGAAGTGCAAGTAGCACCTAAAATTGAGGAAGTCAAGGTCGAGAATATTCAACCGCGTCAACCAAAACGTATCAATCTTTCTGCGAATGCGACTGTCAGTTCAAATCAAGATCAAAAAGATATTCAAGTTAAGGAGGAAACGCCCGTAAAGATCGTCCTTAAAATGAAACCCGAAGTAGAAGTAAAATCTGTAAATAAAAAATAGATAGCAGAATTCTTCGGAATACAATAAGAGGAATACAATTCCTCTTATTGCGATATGTCTCCCCCTCACAATTACTCACCTATAAACCAGAATGTTGTTTAGATCATTCAAAATTTAATGTACCAACTCTTCTTATAGCTATTGATATAATCTAAAATCAAGTTAAAAACAAACATCAGTATTTTCCAAAATATAATTAAGGATTGGATTCGGGTTTAAAAAACGATAAATTCTACTGTAGTTTATTTTTAAAGCAATCGTTTGCGTAAAAAAATTGTATAAAAACCAAATAACAAATCGGTAACATTGTAGAAGAGTACCAGTAGTATACCAACAATATACTTCTAATATACTTGTTGTATTCATCTGCTATCATTAAGATAATACTGCTACTATACGGTATGATACCCAATTATTAAATTCTGATCAGGAGGAATTTGGTTTTAAATACAAGTTTAAATTATGGAGGCATGTAAAAATGATGAGTTGGCCTTACTGCTCGCTCTTAAGTCAAGCAATCATAAGGCATTTGAGGTGCTCTACTATCGCTATAGCCCTAGACTTTACCGTCATATACTTAACCTAGTCAAAATACCTGCCTGTGCAGAAGAAATCCTTCAGGATGTATTTCAGAAATTATGGGAGAGGCGCGGTGAAATAGACCCCGACAAGTCCTTTCAGTCTTATCTCTTCACTATTGCTAAACACCTCGTGTATGATTTCTTTCATAAAGAGATCAAAAATCGAAATCTAAAAGAGTTGATTATTTCCATTTCAACATCAGACTATTCCCACATTGAGGAGGAATATGCGTACAAAGAGTCTAAAAAAATTGTCAATCAAGCCATTGAAAACTTATCTCCAAAACGCAAACTCATTTATACCTTATGCAAAATAGAGGGGAAAACCTATGAGGAGGTCAGTAGTTCCTTAGGTATCTCCACTTCTACGATCAGTGACCATATCGTGAAGGCTACAAAACAGATTCAGAGCTTCTGTTTGAGCAAGGAAATTACACCGTCCCTGTTAATTGCTCTTATCAGTGCCGTATTAAATCAAAAATAAGACACTCGCTGTTTCTATCGACAAACAGGTCACTCCCATAGGTATTCAAACAGCCCTTTTTAAACACTTTTAATTTTTTTTACTTTTTTTTAAAATCAGAGCAGAGGACAGGCTCTAATTTTCCGTATTATATATAAATAGCTACTCAGTGAAAGATTCAAAACATATAAAACTATTATTTGAAAGATATCTCAATAACCACGCTTCAAGAGAAGAGACGGCGGAGCTATTTCAATATTTTCAGGATACGAATAACAAGGAGGCGCTTGAACAGATGATCGAGAACCAACTTGAATCTCGGGATAAGGAAGAACTTATAGACAAGATGATTTTAGACCGTGTTTTTGGTAAAATTGATCTTGACACGGAACCACAAAATTTCAAAAGTCCTACATGGTATAAAACTACAGGCGTTGCAGCTGCCATCATACTGATTATCTCTATCTCTTATTTATTTCTTAACCGCAGCACATATAATGATCATACAGCTACTATCATCGAACCTGGTCGCGATAAAGCAACACTTGTGCTTTCTTCCGGTAAAACGATCGTACTGGAGGATGTTGCTAATGGAAAATTAACTGAAGAGCTCGGCACAACAATTGAAAAAACAGAAAAAGGCGGAATTAATTATAAAATTGAGGGAAATACCGATGTACGCATCGCTATGAATCTTTTGAATGTACCAAAGGGCGGGCAATTCCAGATAACCCTTTCTGATGGCACAAAAGTTTGGCTAAATTCCAATTCCAGCCTTAAATATCCAAGTGCATTTTCAACCTCTGAACGCCGTGTAGAACTGACGGGTGAAGCCTACTTTGAAGTGTCAAAAAATAAACAAAAACCATTTATTGTCGAAACTTCGCTTCAAAAGGTCGAAGTCTTAGGGACTAAATTCAATATCAATGCCTACGATGATGAATCTTCCACACAGACATCCCTTGCAGAAGGGTCTGTAAGAGTGAGTTGCAAAAACAATACAACCTTACTAAAACCAGGACAACAATCTACGTTAACGGATCAAAATATCGCAGTAAGATCAATAAACCTGGATCAAGTATTAGATTGGAAAAATGGTGATTTCAACTTTTCCAATAACAACTTAAAGGAAATCATGCGTAAAATTTCGCGCTGGTATAACATTGAAGTAATTTTTGAAGGCCCCATTTCACAGGAAACCTATGTCGCTCAAATTTCTAGAAAAAAACGATTAAACGATGTATTAAGAGCACTTCAGCTTTCCGGTTCCATCAAGTATAACATACGAAACAATAAACTGTACATATCGCAATAAACTATAACACACATTAATAACCACTGATTATGAAAGAAACCAGTCCAGCCTAAACATTTCTTCCAAAAAAATAGCCGAAAATGCCTGCCAGCACTCTCGACTAATTTTTTACTTGGAAAACAAGAATTCATTTCAACATCAAACCAGTTAACCAATTTATAAATATATGCATTATTATTTATGTAGTAAGTATTGCATTGTCTTTTTTATTAAAGCTATGCGATACATCGGATCATTATGCAACAGATCTACAAAAGTTGCGGTCCTCTTAACAGCATTTATCTTTTTAACACATGTCTCCTCTGCTCAAAATGTTACCCTTAAACACAAGCAGATTACATTGTCCGAAGCATTTCAAGAAATCAGAAAACAGACTAACGTCGATTTTATCATTAAGACAAGCCAACTCGACAAAGTAAGGCCTATTCAAAACATAGATATCCAGAATAAGCCACTAAAACAGGCCCTTGAAAAATTATTGGAACATCAGCCTTTGGTCTTTACAATTGACAATGGCATCATTGTGATTTCGGATAGAGAAAAAAAAACACCCCTCGCCCCCACCGTTCAAAAAAACGGTAAGGTTGAGATTGTAGGTACAGTGAAAAATGATGGAAACAATCTTTATGGTGTTAGTGTCAAGGTTAAAGACAGCCCGTCAATCGGTACAACAACAGATGGCAATGGAAGATACATTCTTGTGGTTCCCGCAAATTCGACACTAATATTTTCCTATGTCGGCTACGCCAATCAGGAAATTGCCATTGCCGACAAACGTCGCATTGATGTGCAGCTAAGTCCCGATCAGAGCTTAAGTGAAGTTGTTGTTGTCGGTTACGGAACACAGAAAAAAACCAGTGTCGTGGGAGCATTGGAATCAGTAAAACCAGAAACCTTACGTATCCCAACGGCCAATCTGTCCAATGCATTGGGAGGAAGACTTTCGGGTGTAATCGCAGTACAACGTTCGGGCGAACCCGGTGCAGATGGGGCTAGCTTTTTCATTCGTGGTGTATCGACATTTAGCGGAGCCACCAATCCCCTGATCTTATTGGATGGTGTAGCAATCTCCAAAGGCGACCTGGACGCATTGGCACCAGAAGTTATCGAAAGCTTCTCAGTCCTTAAAGATGCTACTGCCACTGCCGTATTTGGTACTAGGGGAGCAAACGGCGTCCTAATTATCACCACAAAAACAGGTAAAGACCTCAATAAACCGCGTATTTCAGCACGTGCACAATCACAGATCTCAAGACCTACTTCCATACCAAAATTTGTTGATGGTGTAAGTTATATGGAGATGTTCAATGAAGCGGTTACAGGTCGCGGTACTGGTGAAATTTTATATTCCCAAGATAAAATAAACGGCACAAGATTAGGCTTGGATCCCTATGTATATCCTAATGTTGACTGGTATAATGAAATGTTTAAGTCCCGTACCATCAACAACGAGCTCAATCTAAATGTACAAGGTGGTGGCAGCAAAATAGGCTATTTCCTCAGTGCAACCGGCAACATTAGCAACGGTTTATTGCGTAAATTTGACCTCAACTCTTTTGACAACAATGTCTCTGTCAAACGGTATAGCTTTCAGAACAATATCAATGTTAACCTTACTTCAACCACCAAAATAGCTTTAAAGCTCAATGCACAACTTCGTGATTACTACGGTGCCGGTGTAGATGCTCCAAGCGTATTTGGCGACATCATGAATGCCAATCCAGTGGACTTCCCTATTATGTTTCCATTTACCGGTATTGACAGAAGAGACGTTCAATACGGAGGAAAAGCTGGTGGTACAGTCAACAATGGTTTTATCAATCCCTTTGCCCGCATGGTCAATGGCTATCAAAATGGTTTCCAAAGTACCTTATTGACTACCATTGACGGTGCTCAAAAACTTGATTTCATTACCAAAGGGCTAGAATTTAAAGCCTTGGTTTCCTTTAAAAACTGGAGCAACACAACAACAAAAAGAACCAGTGGCTACAATCAATACATGATTAACAGCTATGCACCCGATCCTGCAGGTGGATATACCTACGATCTAGTCATGGTGGGGCAGCCACAAAATCTTTCCCTGGGAACCGAAACGGGCACTAGCGGTGATCGCGAAATCTATTTCCAGCCCTCCATCGAATACAATAGAACATTTGGTAATCACACCGTATCAGGTTTATTTCTTTACAATACCACCGATTTCAATGTCAATAATCCGGCTGATCTAATCAGTTCGCTACCGCGTAGACGCCAGGGCATTACGGGACGTGCAACATATGGTTTCGCCAATAAATATCTTGCCGAAGTCAACTTTGGCTACAATGGTTCCGAAAACTTTGCCACTGGAAGTCGCTTTGGCTTCTTCCCTTCCGTTGGTTTGGGCTATGTACTCAGTAACGAAAAGTTCTTCACAGATTTATTTCCTGCTGTCAGTAATTTAAAAATTAGAGGTAGCTGGGGTAAGGTTGGTAATGATCAGATTGGCGGAGGACGTTTTCCTTATCTTTCGGACCTCAAATTGGATGGAGCATCGTTTACAACAGGTATCGATCAGAATACGACTTATACAGGACCTACTTACTTACAATTTGCAAACCCAATGATCTCTTGGGAAGTTGCAGAGAAGAAAAACATTGGTGTGGACCTCGGTATTCTTAACAATAAGTTCAATATTGTTTTCGACCTATACCAGGAAGATAGAACCAATATTTTCGTTGATCGTTCGGCAACAATCCCTAACGTATTTGGTACTGCAGGAACGAAAGTGTATGGCAACGTTGGTGAGGTAAGAAATAGGGGATTTGATTTCTCCCTAGAATGGAACAAAAGTGAAAAAGATTGGGGAATATCGATGCGTGGAACCTTTACATATGCACATAACACCGTACTGAAAAATAATGAGCCAGCCTTTACCAAATACCGCAACCTCTCGCAAATTGGGTATTCTATTGGCACAAACCTAGGCTATCTTGCTGAACGCTTATTTATTGATCAGGCCGAAATAGATAACAGTCCATTACAACAGCTAGGGGGTTTTGTCGCTCCGGGAGACATCAAATATAAAGATCTAACCAATGATATTGATGGTCTAAATCTCATCAATAGCGATGATAGAGTTCGAATGGGTTATCCAACAACACCTGAAATTGTCTATGGTTTGAGTACTTCCATCAATTACAAAAAATTTGATTTTTCTTTCCTCCTACAGGGAGTTGATAGAACTTCTTTTATGATCAGTGGTTTCCATCCATTTGGAAATCAAGGTGTACGCAATGTATTGCAGTTTATTGCCGAGGACCGCTGGAGTCCTGAAAATCCTAACATATTTGCTGCCTATCCACGACTGAGCAAATTGGACAATCTCAACAATACTGAAGCTTCTTCTTATTGGCTGAGAAATGGGGCATTCCTAAAACTCAGAAGTGCTGAGATTGGATATTCGCACAAATTTGCACGCATTTTTCTAAGTGGTTATAATCTATTGACCTTCTCTAAGTTCAAACTTTGGGATCCTGAACAAGGTGGAGGCAATGGTTTGGGATATCCGACACAGCAAGTATTCAATCTCGGAGTCCAACTTCGTTTCAATTAAAACAACTTCAAGATTAAAACTATCAATAGAATTTTAAAATGATTTATCAGATGAAAAGAAAATATATAGGCTACCTTGCATTATTCGCATGCGCGACTTTTTTGACTACCACTTCCTGCAGTAAATTCTTGGATATCGTCCCTGATGAACGTCCTTCGGAAGCAGACGCCTTTCGTGATCCAAATTCAGCCAAAGGTTATTTGTATTCCTGCTATGCGTGGATTCCAAATTCTCGGGTAGGCACCTCTTCCATTGATTTGATGACTTCCGACGAAGTAACAACTGCTTTTGAACATGAAACCTTTGCTCGATTTCCCCGTGGGCAATATACGGCCTCAAGTCCTGTCATTTCCTACTGGGATAACCTTTACAAAGGAATAAGACAATGCTATATCTTAATTCGCAATGTAGATAAAGTCCCTGGGATAGATCCACAGGAGGCGGCACAATATAAAGCTGAAGCCAATTTCCTGATCGGCTTTTATCATTTCTTACTGGTCCGGATGTACGGTCCAGTCGTTATTGCAGACCAAGAGTTTGACGTCAATGCCCCTTCTTCAGCGTATCCCAAACGTTCGACTTATGATGCCTGCGTTGATTTTATTATCAAAAAGCTGGATGAGACAGCTGGACAGTTACCTGCTCTTCGTGCTGCGGATGAGTGGGGTCGTGCTTCCTCGGTTATTGCCAAAGCGCTAAAGGGTAGGGCATTGCTTTATGCAGCATCACCGCTCTTTAATGGCGGTGGAGGTAATAAACAGAGCTTCTATGCCAATTTCAAAAATTTGGATGGCACAGCATTGATCAGTACTACCTTCGACAAAGAAAAATGGCGCCGTGCAGCCCTAGCGGCTAAAGAAGCCATTGATGCAGCTGAACAAAGTGGGGCTTCACTGTATAAAAACAGCACCTACAATACCGTACTACCAGCTAATCCTATTGAAAAGGACTTACGCCTTACTTTTATTGACAAAGCCAATACCAAAGAAGTGATTTGGGCGGAAACACGTCGGGAAGGTCTCTACGATTTTCAAAATAAATCTACTCCCTTTCTTAGCGGCGCACAAGGTGAGTCGTATAACGGTGTATCCCCGACCCTCACTCTGATCGAATCGTTTTATAGTAAAAATGGTTTACCGATTGACAAAGACCCCAATTATGACTATAATGGACGATACGCTGTAACAAGTACACCCAATGGCAATACATTATCGTTAAATCTAAACAGAGAACCGCGCTTCAATGCTTGGATTGCATATCACAACAGCTACTATGAAGTGGTTAGAGGGAGTGCCAATCAAATCCTAGTTCAGTTTCGGAAAAATGACAATTGCGGCATCCAAGGACGGTCTAATAACTACTCACCAACAGGATATCTCAACAAAAAAGGTATTGCGCCCGAATTGAACCAAAGTAGACTGCAGGTCTCCGTCAATTATCCATGGCCTGTGATACGTCTAGCAGAATTGTACCTGAACTACGCGGAGGCGCTGATCGAATACGGTCAGGATCTGAATACGGCCAAACAATATATTGACCGCGTTAGGGTCCGTGCGGGCATCCCAACAATTGATGTCGCATGGGCTCCAATTGGCGGCGCAACGAATCAGGCAACACTACGTTCCATCGTCAGACAAGAACGTACTATTGAACTTTACTTGGAAGGCCATCGCTTCTGGGATTTAAGACGTTGGATGATCGCCGATCAATACCTCAACCAACAGGCGAAAGGAATGAATATACAAGGAGCTACCGATACAGAATTTTTCAAAATAACAACGGTCGTTTTTCCACGTAGTTTTAGTCAGCGTAATTATTTAATGCCTATACCACAGGAAGAGATCAATAAAAACGAGGAATTGGTACAAAATCCCGGTTATTAATTAATTTAATGAATTGCACAAGATGAAATACAATATCGGAATATTCGCTCTACTCTTTTTAGCAATAGCGTGTAAAAAAGTCGAAATAAAAATGACCAAGCCACCACAACTGGTTTCGATTGAAGCTGAACCACGTATTGGCGGGACTCTCCTGAAATGGAAACTTCCTTCAGATAACAATTATCTTTATGGACAGATCACATATAAAAAAGTGGGATCAAAAGATCCCGATAAAATCTATAAAATCAATATAAGTTCTTTTGCCGACACCATGCGGATCGACGGATTGATCAACAAATATGAATATGTCTTCAACGTCCAATTGTTCAATCAAGACAAGAAAACAAGCATTGGGGGAGATATCATAAGCAGCAATAGTGTTCGGCCAATCGTTAGGCCTTCGGAAGTGACCTATTTCCCGAACGAGTTAACTAAAATACAGGTGACCGATAATATGGTAGAAACCTACACGCAGGAAAACAGCGAGGGACCCAAAAAGAATTTATTTGACGGCGATAAGAATACATATTGGCATACAGCATGGTCTGCAAATACAGCCCCTCTTCCGCACTGGATCCAACTAAATTTTCCCCAAGAAGAAGAGATTGGCGCCATAAAGTACTTCTTCAGACAAAACAATAGCGACGAAGCCGGACGTCCGAAACAATGGGGAATAGAAATAAGTTCAGACGGCCAGCAGTGGACAAGAGTGTTTACATCAAAGGATAATCTTTCCACATCAAATGTAGCTGAAGAGCAAAGTTTGGCTTTTGATAAAAACTATAAGGCCAAATTTTTCCGGCTAATGATCCTTAAAAACGGCGGGAAAAGTTATACCCATCTGGGTGAAATGAATGTCTACCGGATGCGCTCTTCTATCATCGACAAAGAAAAGGAAGTTGAAGATAATTATTGACCATCATCACAAAGATTTTTTTTCTAATCATCAATGGTGCTCAAAAGAGCACAACGACGGAGGTAGAAATACCTCCGTTTTACTTTTCGCTCTAGTATATCATCAACATTCAAACAAGCTCCAAAATGCTCTGAGGTCAAATTTCCGCTATAGCATCAGCCTATGTGAAGAAGCGATCCCCAGCAAAAAAATAAAAAACTTTTTTATTACCTTAGATAAATAAATCGAACAAGAAAACAACTTGTTTTTTCATTAACTATAGTTTACATATATGAAATTATATGCCTTTGTATTGGGAGTAGGTTTACTTCCAGCCGTAGGATTATGTCAAAAGACCGTCACCCCTGGGAGCAGCGATATCAATACCAACTATATAAAACCAGAAAAATCACTGTATACGGTCTATTATGTTAAAGACAACAATTGGGACAAACAAGGATCACTGACCTACGATATTGTAGCGGCCAACAATCAGCTGACGTTAACCAATACCTATGTTCCGAAAGACAATGCCTGGACTTCGATACGCACGACGACTGCCGACGCAAAAACACTTCGGTCTATCAGCTATTCTAGCGATGGCAAGGAAACAAAAGTAAACCTCAACTTTGGAGAAACAATTACAGGTAATTATTATTCGAAGAAAACGAAAAAGGAAAAAAAGATCAACTTACAGCCAACTAGACCTTTTGTGGATTTTAACTGGACAGATCACCTGATTTCAACTCTCCCTTTAGACCTAGGGTATAAAGCGCGCATCCCGCAATTTTATTATAATAGTGATTCGGACATTTTCGTCGAAGACTATGCCATCAAGGAAGTAAAAAGCTACAGTTATGGCTCCCCAAAAACAGGTAAACACGACAGTTGGCTGGTTACACTTTTAGAAGAAAGTACCGGAGCCATCTATAATTATGTCATCGATAAGAAAGATCGCCGATTATGGCAAAGGGAAATGTCCATGGGAAACGGCAAATGGGAAATTACCGTAAACGAAGAACTGGACTATCAACCTATTAAAAATAGATTTAACAAAGAACAGGCTGCCCAACAGATTTCCCAGGGTAACAGTGTTATTATCGGGACGGCTTACGCTCGATCTAGCTCCGGAAAAAAACTTGGCGGACTCGTGAATACCGCCAAAAAGCAATATGCCCCAAAAGGTACAGAAATTACGCTCTTCGCCAACTCCGCCTATTACGAAGAATGGCTGGAAGTCAATAAAAAGATCCGAAAACAGAAAAAGGTGCAGGAAGTTCCATTGGATCCCGATTTTGGCTATGCTATTAAAAAAGCAAAGGTGTATGATGATGAGGGGCATTTCGAATTTGCAGGTCTCATGCCAGGTGCATACGTGATTATGGCGAGCTTCGATTTTACCAATTCTTACAACTATTCCTATGTATCAGGCTACACCAATTATTATAACTATTGGGGTTATACAGGTTCCACGACAAATTATGGTACGGCAAGATCATCCTATGTCGACAAAGCCAATGTTGAAAAGCACGTCACCATTGACAAATACGGTGAAAAGAAAGAGGTAAATTTAAAGGAAATGTAATCAAAAAAATGCCGTTAAGCTCCTTTGTTTGACGGCATTTTTTATGCTTTTTAAAACGTATTTCTAAGACGATCAAATCTTCGACCCTTCAGTTACCCATCCATTTACTTTTTTCGAAGTTCAATATACCGATCTATGCTAATGGGAAAGTTATCGGCAGTCCGCAGTAGAAAACAGGCAGCCGCTCCTACCCAGACCGAATAATCGAACGTCGATTTAATTCCTAACGAGAGGGTCATCACCACCCCAAAGCAGATCAGTAGAATCCCGGCAACGAATGCAGTAAAACGCAGTTTATAGCCGATCAGCAATAGGATTGCTAAGACAACCTCTAATAATGTTGCGCCGATAGCAAGTATATTACCTAAAGTTTCAGGCACAAAAAAATTAAGGGTATTTGAATAGGCTACAAAATTGGCCCAATTTCCCCAGGAAACATGTGATGCCCCCGGTACCCCCCACAGCCCCAAACGATCTGCGACAGCAGACAGAAACGCTGTAGATACAGCTAAACGTACAAAAAGTTGACTATACATGGTATGAATTATATAAATAGGGTATAAACGATATAAACCAAATTTAAAAGAACAAAAACAGTCCAAACTTAAACCAGTTTAAGAAATTTGTTTCAACCATCCCATACTCACAAAGACTCCCCTCGCTGTAATACCCGTGTTGTACCTTCACTTCCTCGCTCATCGTTCGGCGATTACCTTTGGTCAAACCCATTGCACAGTTAAATCAATAAGGCTGCCAGCACTCATGTGCTGTACAGCCTTATACATCAATTAATACGAATAAGAATTTAATATCATGTGTCTACCCCAGTAAATGATAACACACTGTTATAATGACGACCAAGATGCTCAATAGTCCCAATGGAAATAAAAATTATAAACAAAAAAATAATATCGTCATAAGATGATCGATCTATCACAACTGCCATGTTTACTGCTAATTGCTCACAATAGCTATATCGCATGTCAACAAACCAAAGTACAATGCTATATTTCAATAAGTCCATAGAAAATTTACTACAGCTGCAGGGTTAATTCCTGCTGCTGTTGGTTTCTAAAAATGAACACCTTCGGCTGGTCAGCGTGTACATGCTTTTTTATCGCTTGTTGCAGGTCTATTAATTGATCTATTTTCTCGCCCTAATAATTCAATACAACATCGCCGACACGCAAACCGCTTTTGTAAAGATTGCCTTTTTCATCCAACTCGAGCAGCAGCACGCCGTTTATCGCGGGTAGGCCTGCGGCCGACTGCTCCCCCAAAGTCTCCACTGATTTAAATACCCCCGACTTCCAGGACCATCTGCTCCCCTGCTCCTTTGCTTCGGATTGGATCAACTGAGGTATTTCAGGACTAGCGGCAAGAGTTTTAAGTTTTTTACTGGTAACGCCAAAATGCAGCATGTCAAAATTTTTAAAATCCTGATCCTTCCAGTTTTTCAACCGGAAATCACCATGTGCGGGATTCGTAAAGTTCAATTGAATAACCCGACCATGTTTTTCTATGCCTTTTGCTCGATCTTTGTCGAGGTCATCCTGCCGTCCGTAAATATTATGGTCTACCTCTTCCCCCCAATACTTGACCTGTATATCCTGATGGGACTCCATCACGATATTATTACGGAATACATCGTGACTATGCTGAAACCATACATGAGGATGAAAACCATTGTTGATCATCACGTTGTTGTACACTTTGCGATAAAACCCTTCTCTTAGTTTTAGCCCTCCACTTAAACAAAGGTTATTGTAAATTTCATAATTGGAAGATCCGTCATCCAAATCAATATCCCAACCGTGATCACAGCGAAATCTATTATCATGAATTTTGGTTGTTTTGACTGCGTCCAGCAATATTAAATTGGGATGTTTCCCCGTCAGTTCATCCATCTCCTTTCGATTGGGATGCCAAAATCGGTCGCGCCCCCATGAGTTGAAGGCTCCATGATCGCTGGTTTCCAGGACTGTATTAAAAACATCGTTGTAAGCTATCTCATGACCGCCCCAGGTACCATCACCTACATTAATACCTGCTCGCGGCACATTGTAAATGGTATTATGCAAAATTCGTAAAGATTCAGCCATAGAGACCTGTACACCTGCTACTTGTTTTTCGATCAATCCAATGTTATGAATCAGATTGTCACTCGCCTCACAGTCCATAGGATAATTATCGGTTTTTGGCCCTTTGATGGTATCCATTTGGTCAAACGGAACAAATTTTTCATATCGAAATTCCGGTGAGCGTACTGCTGCTGGATCTCCTACAAAATTGATCGCTCCGGCACCGATCTGTTCAATCCGATTGCCTTCGATTTTGACCCCGCGATTGTAATTATTAACAAATATTGCATTGCCACCCAAAGCAATAAAATCATTCGCGCGGAAGATACAGTTTTCCGCAGCTTCAATCTTTACGGCTCCCTGTCGATAGATCGTCCAATCGCTACGTAAGAGTGGTTCGCTTGTTTTCATAAAGGTAGGAGCAGTATACATGAAGCGAAGGCCACTAACCTCAATATCATGCACTGGTCTGGAAGATGAACCTGAAAGATAGATTAGATTTTCCAATTGTGGCGCTACAAACTTCAGCTGGTTGGGATCAACTCCTTTAGCAGGCATGTAAAATAAGAGTGCCTCCTCCTCATCCAAATACCACTCCTGAAAGGTATCGAGTTCTTCAAAGATATTTTCGACAAAGCGATAGGTCTCGTGCATTTTGCTGGGACGATTATTTTGCTGTCCACCTTCAAGTGTAACTGTTGATAAGCCATCTTTTCCGGTAATCTTATAGTGGAATCCTCCCCAGCGACCAGCATGCAAAGCATGTACAATTCCCCCCTTAGGGTTTTTCCAGGTTGCAACACGTTCGGGACTTAATGCATCTGCAGCATAGCCTTGAAATGGCAAGACTGTGGGATCGTAGTTTGGATAACGTGCCCGGACAAGATGCTTATCATTAGCATATAGACTTTGGAAGTTTAATCCTCTTGGAACCTTAGCCTCCCAAATACCATGATCGCCCTGTTTCCATTTGAGGTTAAGCGATTTGCCACCACTCAGCGTAACTTGTGCTCCATCCTCAGCTTTAATCCGCAAGGGTTGCCTTCTTGTACCCGATATCCCAGCAGACAATTCAATCGGTTTATCCAGCTGATAGGTGCCTGCCATAAAGATGATTTCGATGCCTGGTGTATTTTTCCCTTGCTTCTGTTTTTCTACCGATCGCAATGCGGCTTCAGCTGTGGCATAGGGACTGGCCATAGTTCCTTGGTTTCTATCACTTCCTTTTGTACTGACATAAATACGTTTGACCGAGCCAGCCTGTTGCCCACGCACACTAAGCGAAGTGACACCGGTAAGGCCAATAAATAATAATTTAGGAAATAGCATACAAGATATCTTCATAATTTTAATCGTTCATATAGTTTTAGCTAGATTACATCGACTATAAACCCGCTATATAGTTAGGTCTATAAGTCCATAAAAATAAAGTCGTTTGCTATGCACAAACGACTTTTTCAGTTCGTGTTTCATTCGATCAGATTTATATTTCACAAAACAATAGTATTTCGCCTAATTAACGAACGGTCTATTGAATCACTTCACTAATCTGTACCTCTGGCGCAATATTCGTGTACTTTGGAAAATCTTCAGCAAACTTTTTCCCATTTTCTTTTAAAGGATCCTGATAGGCTGCAACAGCATCAAAATACAAATGGCAAATGGCCAAATAAATCGGACCTTCTGCTGAGCTACGTCCCGAAAGCCCTTTATCAATGGTTACGCCTTTCAGTGCTTTACCGTAAACTTTTTTGACAAGCGCAATATGTTTAGAGAGATAATAATCCCAATCAAATGTCTTTCCAGGTCCATTACGATAAAAAATCGATACCCTGATCATCCCTTTTTTATGAAAAGGTGGATCTGCCTTTACATTGCACTGAAAGCCCAACAGCATGGTTATCAAAACCATAACTAAAATGATCTTTGTTTTCATATTTGTTGATAAGTAAGATTAAATAACACTCTTTTTTCCAAAAACATTTGCCATGAGTCAACAAGCAGCGAATATTGCTTAGATTAGTTCTTTTTGCGCTCTGTGGCTGCTTTCAACAAAATTTCTTTACTAGCAACCGGCACGTTTCCGTTAGCATCAGGTCCAATATTGAGCAACAAATTTCCACCTTTTTCATTTATCTCTCGTAGCTTAGTATTTACTTCTGTGGGAGATTTCCAATTATTATCTGATTTTTTATATCCCCAAGAATTGTTCAGGGTATAGCAGGCTTCCCAATCGTAATCCAGTAACGCTCCAGGATGTTCTTGTTCAGGCGTTCCAAAATCTCGCTTAAATTGATCACGCTTTGCTACGCGGTTATTAATGATAAGAGAGGGCTTCAATTTGCGTAGATATTGATAAAGATCTTCTCCTGCGGCCATATCCCACCAGTTCACCCAGTCCCCATCAAACCAAAGGATGTCGGTATCATACTTTACAACCAATTCTTTCAATTGATTTTTCATGTATTGAATATAAGCAGCTTTCTGTTCTGGCTTGATGAGGATCTGGCCCCAATCTCCTTTACCATTGGGATCGACATATTGCGAATCGTGATGCCAATCGATAATACTGTAGTAGGTACCAAATCTAATCCCAGCTTTCTTACAAGCTGTGGACAACTCCCGCACGAGATCTCTTCCTTTCATTGGGGTCGAAGCTATATCATAATCTGTGTAGGGGGAATCCCACAGACAAAAGCCCTCATGGTGTTTGGTCGTCAGGACAATATACTTCATTCCAGCATCCTTAGCCAATTGAACAATACGATCTGCATTGAAGTCCTTAGGGTTCCATGTGTTAATCAGCTCCGAATAGGCTGCCTTCGGAATATTCATTTCCGATTGTATCCACTCGGCATATCCTTTGGTTGAATTCCCTTTATATATCCCTCCAAGTTGACTATAAAGCCCAAAATGAATAAACATTCCATATTTTGCTTCCCTAAACCAATGCATCCGTTCATCAAAATCCTTTTTGGATTCCTTTAAATTATTAACTTGGGCGTTTCCCATGTTCATAAACAACATGGCTAGTAGAGAAAGAATACAATGCGTTGCTTTTATCATATTTATTATAATTGGTTAATCCAACAAGCTCAAGCGGCTGTCAAATCTTCTATCGGTATCTTGCGCATTCGACAAATGCTAAACCATTCTGCTATTGCAAAATAAATATAAAAAATATGAACAACACTTTTTATTTATTGCAAAGAAGTTACGCTTAGCGTACAGGGCTATACCTGCCTCAATTTTACAAAAATGAAAACTTCCAAAGCAGCTTATCAAACAGTCTATCTGCTATGAAATTTAATATAAATTCTTTCCAAAAAGGATTTATATTTAGTAAATATTTCATTAAAAACCATACTATAGATTGAAATTATGAGTTTAAAGACCTTAATTACAAAAAGTGCCGAGTATAACGACTGGGTTGTCAATAAATACATCAATTGGCTGGCTGATAAATCGGACGACCAACTTAACCAGGAGGTACCTTCAAGCTTCCCGACCATTTTGAAAACCTTAAACCACATCTTGCAGACACAGGAATATTGGTGGAGCCACATTTCAGAAAGCAATGATTTCGATTTTGAAAAAAAGCGAACCACAAAAGAAGAAATATTTGAAGCGCTAAGAAGAAGTTCAGTCCAACTTGTGGATTATATAAACAAGCTATCGGAGTTAGATCTTGAAAAAAATATCAAAGTGGAATCACCATGGTTTCAATGCGATTTCACAAAGTATGAATACATACAACAGCTGATCCTCCACGGAACATATCATAGGGGACAAATCGTTACAATGGGTCGAGCTATTGGAATTACGGATGCCCCAATGACAGACTTTAATTATTGGAATATTTATAAAGATCAACAATAGGGATTCGAGCAGCGCTATGGACCAAATTACCAGTAAAGTACAAATCCGAGAAATTGTCGCAGCGGCGAAACAGCAATGACAGCAATCCGGTATTGAATGCCTTATATTAAGCTTACAAGAGTGTTTACTGAAAAAGAAAGTTCGATTTCCACTTCTGGAGTTTGCGGCCAGGGAAATTATGCTATTCGTGCCTGAGGCCGAGCAGTTACACTTGACGGATCGTCTCATTGTCACAACAGAAATGGGAAGTTATGTTTTAACGGGAATAATTCTTCAGCAACGTCTCCCCGAACACTTTGAAGAATCCATCCATAAAGCCTGCACCTATATAACCATGGGCAATCAATGGTACGTCTGTGATATCATCGGCGAACGCGTACTTGGTCATGCGCTGTTGACTTCACCTAAAAAGACAATACCATTATTAGAAGAATTAGCTCATCATCCTGATAAATGGATTGTTCGTACCATTGGTGTAGCTACGCACTATGCTGTAAAAAAGGGACTACCAGCCACATTCGTAGACATTTTGTTGAAGCTGCTGATTTCATTGTCAAACACGACAGATTTCCACGTGAAGAAAGGAATCGGCTGGGGGGCCAAAACAATCGCAAAGTTTCACCCTAAGCTAGTTGCTTGCTACAGTAAAGTTATTGAATCGCCAGAAACCAAACAATGGTTTCGGACAAAAATTACGATTGGTCTCAATCGCCACAAATTGGGGGCTAAACAGATCCAATAGGAAGCCACAATGGCTCATTGTAACCAATAAAATGAATACGTGATTTTCTTTGTGATAGTTATACATCAAGAAAGGCGAAGTCTACCATTAAGCCTCGCCTTTCTTTATACATTTAATCTATATGTAACCGCGCGCCCTCGGTTAGTGATCTTTTTTCATTGTTCCTTTTTCACGAAGATTAATATGCCAGCTAAAAGCCTCTTCTAACAAATGTGGTGTATGCCCTCCCCTTTCACAAGCGCGGTTATAATAGTCTGATAGCTGCTCCCTATAATCGGGATGTACGCAGTTCTCAATAATTACTTTCGCTCGCTCACGAGGCGCTAAACCACGCAAATCTGCCAAACCATAATCTGTTACCAAAATATCGACATCATGTTCGGTATGATCTACGTGAGAAACCATAGGAACAATATGAGAAATTGCATCCCCTTTAGAGGCTGCCTGTGTAACAAAGATGCTCAAATAAGCATTACGTGCAAAGTCACCCGATCCACCGATACCATTCATGATATTTGTTCCCGAAGTATGGGTAGAATTTACGTTTCCATAAATATCAAACTCTATGGCTGTATTAATTGCTATAATTCCCAAACGTTTGATCAGTCCAGGTGTATTGGAAATGTTCTGTGGGCGCAATACAATTTTATCGCGGTATCGATCCAAATGATCGAACACTCTTGAATAACACTCTTCCGAAACAGTAATTGAAGAAGCAGAAGCAAAATCCAGTTTTCCAGCATCGATAAGATCAAAGGTACTATCTTGCAACACTTCAGAAAACATCGTTAGATTACGGAACTTACTATGTATAAATCCGGTCAGAACAGCGTTAGCTACTTTTCCAATACCCGCTTGGAGGGGCATCAAGCTTTCTGACAAATGGCCTAGCTCTACTTCATTTTCGAAAAACTGTAAAATATGCTTCGCTATCGCTGTAGTTTTGGTATCCGGTTCAGCAATATCGGCTGGGCTATCAAGCTCATTCGTAAACACAATTCCCACCACCTTGCTTGCGTCCAAAGGAATAGTTTTACGCCCAATTTTATTTTCAGGTGCTACAATCGGAATAACATTACGGCGAGGGTAATCTTCTGCTTGGTAAATATCATGTATCCCTTTAATCGTCATCGGTATCGCAGTATTGACCTCCAAAATAACCTGCTTAGCCAATGCAGCAAAAGTAGCCGAATTTCCCACAGAAGTCGTTGGAACAATACTTCCGTCTGATTCTATTGCTGCTACTTCCAAAACAGCAATATCCACCTGAGGCAAATTCTTATTGTGCAGCAATTCGGCTGTTTCGCTTAGATGCTGATCAATAAACAGCACATCCCCGGCATTAATTTTATTACGTAAAATACGATCTACCTGAAAAGGCATCCGCTTGGATAGTGCCCCCGCTTCCGCCAATTTACCGTCTGTTCCATGTCCCAACGAAGCCCCAGTAATCAAGGTTATTTTCAATGGATCCACTTTTGCACGTTCAGCCAAGGCTGGTAACACAACCTTACTGTCTCCAGCCTTAGTAAAACCACTCGATCCAACGACCATTCCATTTTGAAATAGCTTAGCAGCTTCTTCCGCTGTAATCACTTTATCATGTAAGCTTTGAACTTTTATTCTTTCGTAAGCCATATTGTTATAGTTTGATTTTATTCCATTATTGTAAACTTAAGAAATTGAAACCTATATATTTCCCTTATTTGTAAAGTTCTTTGTTATATTTTCCAACCGCTTAACCAAACAATTTTAGCATTTTTTTCAACTGCATATTTATTACCATTCGACACAAAATTATCCAAACGAGACTAAAAAGCCACAACTCGCTACAAATCAAAAATATACAACAAATCATAATAAAAAATATTTTATATCACACTGATTGATAATATATATCACACTGATAACAAACAACTTACAACAACAAAGGTAAAACCAAAGTAAGTAAAGACTAACTCTCTTGTCGATTAATTGCCATTTTAACGTAAGCATACACTCACTTTCAAGAAGTAAAGGTGGGGTCTAGTAAAAAAGTCTTACCTTTGTGACATAGTATTATAGGTTAAAATGAATACACAAGATATAACGACAGATGCTAAATATGTCAACCGTTATTATATGACGGAAGTAGACTCATTTGAAGATAGCATTTACTGTCACCACGCTATTATTGCAGAGAATCATATTTCCGAACATTGCCACGATAAGGACCAATTTTTATATACAGAAGGCGGTGTCGTATTTGTTAAGACAGAGGAAAAATCATATTTTCTACCTGCCCGACATTATTTGTGGATTCCCGCTGGAATAAAACATAGTATTCATCCAAGTACACCGGAGGTCGTTATGCGTAATTTGTACTTTCCCAAAACCAATAATGACGCACCCTTCTATAGCAAAATGGGAATCTATCCAGTAAATGATCTTTTGATAGAGCTGATTATGTTTACCAACCGCTGGAATGGCAATATCTTTCCGATCGAAGAACCTAAATATAGTATCGCTACAGCATTTAAACTTATCTTGCCGGAATTATCGCTGCATGAGCTTCCATTGGCCTTGCCCTATCCTAATCATCAGAAATTAAAGGATATCGTCACTTACCTCGAAGAGAATATAGAGGAAAATGTCAGCTTTAAAAAACTTGCCGGATTATTTAACATTAGTGAACGTACATTAGCCAGACTATTTCAAAAAGAATTAAATATGTCTTTTATCCAGTACTACACTATTCTCAGAATGCTGACTGCTCTTAAGCTCCTTTTAGACGAAAAACTAAGTGTAAATGAAGTTGCACTCAAAGTTGGATACAATAGTCTCCCCACCTTTAGTAACACATTCAATAAGGTCGTCGGTATCCGTCCAAGCGAATATGTCAAACAAAAAGAATTGCTTATTTAAAAATGTTTACCTAATTTAGGTCAATAAACCTAATTCAGGATGAAATTCAAACATATCATTTATAGTGCTGGAATTTTATTGCTCAGCACTTCTTTATTTGCCAAATCTCAAGATAAGAAACCCAAACCCATTCAGTTATTTAATGGGAAAGATTTGAAGAACTGGACCCCAAAAATCAGAAACCACAAAGTTGGGGATAATTATAAAAATACATTTCGTGTAGAAGACGGTTTACTCAAAGTAAGATATGATGGTTATGATAATTTTAATTTTCAGTATGGTCATCTATTCTACAATAAAGAATTCTCAGCTTATTTATTGCGCGTCACTTACAGATTTGTTGGTGAACAGGTAAATGGTGGAGAAGGTTGGGCCTGGCGTAATAGCGGAGCCATGCTACATGGACAGGATCCTAATACCATGGGGGTGGATCAAGACTTTCCAATATCGATCGAGGGGCAACTGCTGGGTGGAAATGGCAAGGACGAACGGACCACAAGTAACCTTTGTACACCAGGCACAAACGTTGTGATCGACAATAAGCTATTTACACCACATTGCAGCAGCTCAACATCAAAAACCTATGCTGGAGATCAATGGGTAACTGCTGATTTCTTAGTATTGGGAGACTCACTTGTGCAGCATATCCTTGAAAACAAGGTCGTATTACAGTATAATAAACCCCAAATTGGTGGCGGCAATGTAAGTGGTTTCGATCCTAAAGTGAAAAAGGATGGTCAGCTTTTAAGTAAGGGGACTATTTCACTGCAGAGTGAGAGTCATCCCATTGACTTTAAAAAAGTGGAACTTTACGATTTGGAACCTTACATGAAAGATCCCAACAAATTGAAAAAGGTCATCGCGGAGCTACTTCCAAATTTGCAACAATAAAAAACACTCCAAGTCAGTTTTAAAATAAAAAAGCATCGAATATCGATGCTTTTTTATTTACCATTCGCTTGGAAAGAGAAATCCAAAGTATATAACATAAAGAAAAGGGATACAGCGAGCTGTACCCCTCTATATCTATACGAAAAGCTTACGCTAAACCGTTAACAAATTTTGTTAACTTAGATTTGTTGTTAGAAGCTTTTTTCTTGTGGATCACATTTTTCTTTGCCAAACGATCAAGCATAGAAATTACGCGTGGTAACAATGTTTTTGCTTCTTCTGCAGAAGTAGTGTGACGTAATTTTTTGATTGCGTTACGTGTAGTTTTTGCTTGGTAACGGTTTCTTAAACGTTTAGTAGCGTTTGCTCTAATTCTTTTGATCGCTGATTTATGATTTGCCATTTTTTTTAGCTAATTTTTATTCAATTTTTTCTTGTAATTCGGACTGCAAAAATAACACCTTATTTTCAATATTCAAAATCTATTTTATTTTTTAGGTTTAGTATATTTGCGACATGCAAAAATTATCGATGGATGAACTTCAACGTACAGATGTTGAATCGTTTAAAAAACAAGAAAAAACTCCTATCACAATCGTTATGGACAATGTACGGAGCATGCATAATGTGGGCTCGGCCTTCCGTACTGCAGACGGATTTGCTATTGAAAAAATATACTTGTGTGGCATTACGGGCACACCTCCCCATCGCGAAATCGAAAAGACCGCCCTCGGGGCTACTCAATCAGTTGCTTGGGAATACCACAAAGATACCACAGCTGTTGTTGATCAGCTTCGGTCAGAAGGGTATGTCATTATTGCCATCGAGCAAGCAGATGATAGTGTTATGTTACATCAGTTTGAACCAGAAAATGATAAAAAGTATGCATTGATTTTTGGAAATGAGGTCAATGGAGTAGATGAAGATGTCATGGAAAAAATTGATACCTGCATCGAAATCCCCCAATACGG
The DNA here is from genome assembly GCF_002377215.1 of Sphingobacterium sp. UBA3519. Lineage (NCBI taxonomy): Bacteria > Pseudomonadati > Bacteroidota > Sphingobacteriia > Sphingobacteriales > Sphingobacteriaceae > Sphingobacterium > Sphingobacterium sp. UBA3519. Next base: position 3,021 of record NZ_DFPI01000021.1, on the reverse strand, counting down.
AACCAAACATTCCTTAAATGTATCTGTCGCAATTGGCATTATTCTTTGGGATTTTATCCAAAAACGCAATTTCAATTAAAAATTTATCAATAAAGGTCACATTCCTATTCACATTGCTTCCATTTTAGAAAGCAAAATAGTAGATTTGTGTGCAAAATTTAAAGAAGAAATGAGTGTATTAGTTAATAAAGATTCAAAAGTAATCGTTCAAGGTTTCACTGGAAACGAAGGTACTTACCATGCTACTCAAATGATTGAGTACGGAACAAATGTAGTTGGTGGTGTTACTCCTGGTAAAGGTGGTCAACAACACTTAGACCGTCCTGTATTCAATACTGTGCAAGATGCAGTTGACACTACAGGAGCTAATGTTTCTATTATTTTTGTACCTCCAGCATTTGCTGCAGATGCGATCATGGAAGCTGCCGCTGCTGGTATCGAAGTGATTGTTTGTATTACAGAAGGTATCCCAACAAAAGATATGATCCAAGTAAAATCTTACTTGAGCGACAAAAACTCTCGTTTGATCGGTCCTAACTGCCCAGGTATCATCACTGCAGGCGAAGCTAAAATCGGTATCATGCCAGGATTTATCTTCAAAAAAGGTAATGTAGGTGTTGTTTCTAAATCAGGAACTTTAACTTACGAAGCCGTAGATCAAACTGTAAAAGCAGGATTAGGTATCACAACAGCAATCGGAATTGGTGGTGACCCTATCATTGGTACAACAACGAAAGAAGCTGTTGAATTATTAATGAATGACCCTGAAACTGAAGCGATCATCATGATCGGTGAAATTGGTGGTGGAATGGAAGCTGAAGCTGCTCGTTGGATCAAAGAACACGGTACTAAACCTGTTGTTGGATTTATCGCAGGTCAAACAGCGCCTCCAGGACGTCGTATGGGACACGCTGGTGCAATTGTAGGTGGTGCAGATGACACTGCTGCTGCAAAAATGAAAATCATGCGTGAGTGTGGTATTCGTGTTGTTGAATCTCCAGCTGAAATTGGAAAAGCAATCGCAGAAGAATTGGCTAAATAATTAGACCATCGAGCATATAAAAAAAAGGGAATCAAATTTGATTCCCTTTTTTTTATACCTAATAATTAGATGACAACATTAACTAGACATTGCTTCGTCTGCCGATGGTCCATATAAGCCCGGTACGGCAATATCCAATAATCGCAAATAAACAGTCAACTGACCACGATGATGAACGATATGATTATTGACAATAAAACGTATCGCTCCAGCTCGTGGCAAACGGGCAATCTCATGGTCCCCAGCTTTAAGCACCCATTCATTAAACCAATCCGATTCGGCGATATCCGCTAGTGTTGCCTTGTTCTCTTCCAGTCCAAGAGTGAGGATTGTTTTCAACTCTTCGACAGAGGATACTTTGAGAGGCTTATAATCTACTTTAAAATCAAATACGTCCTTTGGTATTGCCTTGTGTACCCAGTTATGTAACTCGACAACATGAGCAGCCAATTCGCCCAAACTCATCGATTTTTCGTGCGGGCGCCAATCCAATTTATCGTCCGGTATCCGATCTAGAATACGTTTGGTATTTTTTGTTTCGTGATCCAATTCGATCAAATAGCTCTTTTTGATACTCATATAAATACTAGTTCATTAATTGAAAATCTTTTAATACGGTAACAGCATAGGGGAATTCCACTGCCTTATGTGCTGCTGCTCGCGCAATTTCTCCCTCTACATAGGTTACTTTAAGCGGTAAAAATGTATTGTTCAGTATATTTTCATGGAATAACGCCTCATACCAGGTACAGGCAGCAACGAAACGTCCATAGTTCAGATTTAGGTGATAACCATCACGCGTAAAATTATCCCCCACAAAACTCGAACGTGCATTTTGAACAGCTGTACCCGAAGGAATCAACAGATCGAAATTACCCCAGTTAAACACCTCTTGCGAAGTATTGGCAATAGCCCTATACATACTATCTTGGCTACGGTTATAACGAACAAAACCTTCATGCGATGAACCGTTCTGATATGCCCAAGTTTGATGCAATATATACTTAGTTTCAGGAAATAGAATATGTTTTGTTACATAATCATATAAAGGTGGCAGATCCTTCGCATACGAATCATAATCTCCTGATAGCGGACTTGCTTGCTGAAAGCTAATATAATCCCAAGCCTCATCGATAAGCGCTTCAGATAAGCGCTCATTTGCTTTCTCGGACATTTGCCCGTCAAGATTTATTTTCCGGTAGCGATAAGCTGGCTTATCATCTTTTGCGTTACTTACATGTAAATTTAGAGGAGCTCCCCCAATATAGAGATTGCCGATCACTATCTTTTTCTTGCCGGCTTTCGCCAATTCATATAAATTCTGTTCAATAGCATCTTCCGAGAAACTATTACCGATGGCCAATATTCGTAGCACACCATCATCCAAAGATTTATTTTGCGCATTTAATCGATTATTCCTCAAAAAGAATACGATTAAAAAACCAAAAACCAATACCTGTTTTACTTTTATCATCATATAATGCAATAACAACTAAATTAGATAATATCTCGTAGAAATGCGAATTGATATCCCCAGAAAGAGAGATTTTATCCCATTTGCAAGCTATCAGGATAACAGTTCGGACAAGGTAGGCTAATGGTCATTACAAGTAGCTTTTGTGCGACCGTTGTCCACTTGGCTTACAATACCCCGTGACTATGACGCTACAGCATACCAAATGTGGCCAATAATACTTCTAGCAATATAAAAAAAACTCAGATACGAAAGTTTTGGAACAGACGCTACACAGTACCGCTAGACCACAGTGACGACTGCATACCCCTGCTGGCTACGTCGATTTACCATACGATAGACCACGGTGACGGTTGCATGCCCCTGACTCCGAGGATGCTCCATACCATTACAGCACAGTTGTAAACTGAACTACAGTCATCGATGGTCATGCTACTGCACCATCCGCTGTTTTAACAGTAAAGGCTAGAGGGCAGGGCTGGTCGGGGAAGTACAGGCAGGTAGC